>CAMTUB010000008.1:0-101699 GCA_947084835.1 uncultured Bacteroidota bacterium
TTTCGAATTGAAAACAACCTCTTTTTCTTTAAAGTATTCGGGTCGCGGTGCATCACCACTTCCATACAGGCGATTCTCAGAGCCTTTGTTTTACTTAAAGAAAGTCTTTAAATTCCTAAAGTACTTTTTCAGTGGCCTCCTTTAAATAGCCTCTCTTTTTTCAAAATAGTTTCCTTACGGTTTTCTAACATATACTTTATTTTCTACCCTCGGGTCATACAAAGTTGATATCGAACCATCTCTTAAATCTGAAATGAGTTGATCCATTTTCTCGTAGGTTAAATCTTCGAAGTAAAGATCTCCGATTTGTACCATAGGGGCGTAACCACAAGCACCTAGGCATTCCATTGTTTTAATGGTAAACATTCCGTCTGCGGTAGTTTCTCCTTCTTTAATGCCTAATTTTTTCTCGGCATAAGCTATCAGGTTTTCTGCACCTTTTTGGCAGCATGGACCAGTACGGCAAAACTCAATAACATTCTTTCCTACAGGTTTAAGGTTAAACATACTGTAAAAAGTAGTTGTTTCGTAAACCTCTATCGGAGTAATGTGCAAAAGCTCAGCAGCGTAATCCATTGCTTCGTTACTTAACCAACCGTTGTGCTTTTCTTGAATTAAATGCAACAAAGGCAGCAAGGCCGATTTTTCTTTATCGTCCGGAAAATGGCTTTTCAGCTCAGCTACTGCTTCTAATTCTTCGGTATTGAACTTAAAATCAGGGATTTTCTTATAATCGTACATCGTATTCAATTTATGCGTCAAGCTCTCCAGCAATTACGTTCATGCTCGACATAGTTAATATAGCATCGCTCAAGTATACTCCTTTTACCATTTCAGTAAATGCTTGGTAAAAAATAAAGCAAGGTCTGCGGAAATGCAAACGATACGGAGTTCTTCCGCCATCGCTTAATAAGTAAAAGCCTAGTTCTCCGTTTCCACCTTCTACAGCATGATAAACCTCGCCTACAGGAACATCGGTTTCGCCCATTACAATTTTAAAATGCCATATCAGGCCTTCCATGGTATTGTATACCTCTTGCTTTGGAGGCAAATAAAACTCAGGCACTTCGGCATAGAACTTGCCTGCAGGTAAGTTTTCTAAAGCTTGATGAACTATTCGTAAGCTTTGCATGATTTCTTCGTGGCGAACCATAAATCTGTCATAGGTATCTCCCGAAGTTCCGATTGGAATTTTGAAATCGAAATCTTGGTAAGAGCTGTATGGATTCATAACTCGTACATCGTAATCAACACCTGCTGCACGTAAATTTGGACCAGTAAAACCGTAACTCAATGCTTTTTCAGCTGTTATTGGGCCGCAGTTTATCGTACGATCCATAAAAATTCGATTGCGCTCAAGCAATTGCATAAACTCATTATATGCTGCTGGAAAAGAGCGTAAAAATTCTCTAATTTTTGAATATACCAATGGACTAAAATCGCGTTCTAATCCACCAATTCTACCAATGTTTGTAGTTAAACGTGCTCCGCAAATCTCTTCGAAAATTTCATAAATGCGCTCGCGCCATTGGAACATGTAGGTAAAGCCTGTTAATGCTCCGGTATCTACACCAATTACCGAATTGCACACCAAATGGTCTGAAATGCGCGATAATTCCATGATGATAACACGCATATATTCGGCTCTTTTCGGAATTTCAACTCCTAAAAGCTTTTCAACTGTCATGTGCCATCCCATATTATTAATAGGAGATGAACAGTAGTTTAACCTGTCGGTTAGCGGTGTTATTTGGTAAAACGGTCTGTGTTCTGCAATTTTTTCGAATGCACGGTGAATGTATCCAATCGTTGACTCTGCTTCAATGATTATTTCGCCATCCATTTTAAGCACATTCTGAAAAATACCGTGGGTTGCTGGATGTGTTGGCCCAAGGTTTAATATATTGTATTCCTTTTCAGCAGTAGGTTTAGGAAATGCGTTGCTTAGTAATTCGTCCATACTTTTTACCTACCGAAATAACGGTCATCTTTATCGGTTCTTGTTGCGTCTTCTAACGGATATTCTTTTCTCATCGGAAAATAATCCATATCATCTACATTCAAAATGCGTTTTAGGTTTGGATGCCCCTCGAACAGAATTCCATAAAAGTCAAATGTTTCTCTTTCCATCCAATTGGCAGCGTTATAAACCGTTGTCATGGTATTTATGGTTGGATTAGCAACAGGGATGAATGCTTTCATGCGCATTCTGAAATTGTTTTCAAAACTATGAAAGTGATAAACCACGCCTAATTCTTTGCCGGCATTATTTGGAAAATGTACTCCGCACAAATCGGTTAAAAACGTTACCTTCAGCTCTGGGTGTTCAAACAACCAAGTAGCAATTTCGGTGTTTTTTGCCGGATTTATTTCGAATGATAACATGCCGTAGCTTTCCTCAGCGGCAAGAATTGCATCGCCAAATTGGGCTTGTAATGCTTCTAATACGTATTTATTTTCAAGCATACCTTTATTCAATTCCGTAAGAAGCCATTAAGTCTTTGTATTCATCAGAGTTACGCCTACGTAACGATTCGCTTTTAACAAGCTCTTGTATTTTCACAATCCCATCTATAATCTGCTCTGGTCTAGGAGGGCAACCTGGAACATAAACATCTACCGGAATTACTTTATCTATTCCTTGCAAAACGCTATACGTATCAAAAATACCGCCTGAGCAAGCACAAGCGCCTACCGATAATACCCAACGAGGTTCAGCCATTTGCAGATACACTTTTTTGAGTATTGGAGCCATTTTTTTAGAAATAGTGCCCATAACCATCAACAAATCAGCCTGACGAGGTGAAAAACTCAACCGCTCCGAGCCAAATCTTGCTAAATCGTAATCCGATGCCATGGTAGCCATAAATTCAATTCCGCAACATGAAGTGGCAAAAGGAAGAGGCCATATTGAATTTGCGCGCGCCAAACCCACCACTTTTTCTAACGAAGTAGCAAAAAAGCCTTCGCCTTTAAGCCCTTCGGGTTCTTCAGCTATATTTACTTTAGATTCTTTCATAATTAATAAGGATTACTCCCATTTAAACGCGCCTTTTTTGTATACGTAAAACAATCCTAATATGAAGGGCGCTAGAAAAATTAACATTTTAACAAATCCTTGAGTTCCAAGTGCATCGAAATTGACTGCCCATGGATACATAAATATAATCTCAACATCAAACAAAACAAAAAGTATTGCTGTTAAGAAATATTTAATTGAAAAAGGAGTTCTAGCGTTTCCTTGTGCTTCAACTCCGCACTCAAAACTCTCCAGTTTATCGTCAGTTTTTCGCGATGGCCCAATTAAATGGGTAATTGCCATAGTGCCCATTACGAAACCAATTGCAACTAAGAATTGCAAAAAGATTCCTATGTATTCGCCTGATGTAACCATAATAATTTGCGCAAAATTATACAGAAAAAATTGGTAAACGTGCAAAAATTCTATGATGTTCGTTTACTCAATTCTTGGGGTTTATTACTTTGGAATAATTACATATTTATACGCAATGCCGTAGGCAGAAAAAGAGCCTGTTGCGCCTTTAATATTCGATTGCAATTTTAGCGGAGTTGCATACGGACCACCGTTGCCTTGAGCCGAAGAAAACGATTGCCAAAAGTTGTAAAGCGGCCTATCTAAACTTGCCATATAGTAGTGTAAAGTGTCGCTTTTTTCAAGCTTAACTCTCAATTGCCTGTCTCTATAAATACCATTAATCAATTCATCCGAAAACGTAAAATCCTGATTATCTGGAACTCCCCATAGGCTCGGTATGCTGTCGTTATTAATTCGGTAAATGATACGGTAATTGTTTCCTCTTTCTGGTGGATCATTATGATGAGCTACTCCGTTGTAACCTATTGATTTCCCATCAACATCAAACACTTCTTTGTAGGTTAAACTATCTAACAATGGCGCTGATAATAATTCTGAATATCCAACTACGTTTTCGGTTGGAGTAGTTACTTGAAGTCGGTAAATTTTCCCGACAAATGCTTTAAAACCGTCTGCTACATATACTCCCGGCACTTTTGCTTTTAATACTTTTACAAACGACTCTTTAAATTGAACGGGTGTTTCCCAAATAGTATCGCTCCCGCTTTTCACTCCTTCTGTTATAAAAACCTGCGCATTAGAAACGGGTTGGATGTTTAAACCGGGATCAAAATATTTTACTACACGAGATAATATCACATAGTTCAAATCTGGAGACCACTGGTTTACGGTTCCTTCAACTACCAAGGTATTGTCTACATCTGGCAAGGTTATAGGGAAATCTTTTTCGCATGAGGTACTTCCGTATAGTAAAGCAACGATGCTTATGTATTTAAAAATCTGCATGGATTAAAATTTAAAACTCCAGGTTACTGATGGCAAAATTGGAAACAAGTACACCATTCGCGATGAAACTTTACCGGTTTCTAAACTTGTATCGAAATAAATAAAATATGGATTGGCTCTGTTGTATATATTGTACACTGAAAAATTCCAGGTAGAAGTCCATTTATCGGTTTTCTTTTGGATGTAGTTCAAAGAAATGTCTGCACGATGATACGCAGGCATTCGCAGCGTATTTATTTTGTCGTAATAATCAATTACAGAAAATACGGGTTCGTTTTTGGTTTGATTAGCCCCAATAAAATAGGCAAACCTGCCGGTAGGTAATGTAAATGCATTACCTGTTCCGTAAACAAACACAAAGTTGAACTTCCATTTGGCATTAATGTCGTGCATAAGCACTAAAGAAATATCGTGCCTTCTGTCGTAACGGTAATAGAACGATTGCCCATAATTTAATTGGTCAAAAGTACGTGTGGTTTTACTCCAAGTGTAGCCAATCCAACCGGTGGTTTTGCCTTCATTTTTACGGAGTAAAAACTCGGCACCATAGGAGAGTCCTTTGCCTAAAATAACATCGCGTTCGATGTTTTGATTCAGAAACACTTGCGCTCCAGGCCTAAGCTCAACCTGATTATTCATGGGTTTATAATATAATTCAGAAGATGCTTCCCAATGCTGTTTATTGAAATTTTTGAAATAACCTAAGGTATATTGATTCGAATTTTGTGGCTTTACTAACTGCGAGCTTGGAATCCATAAATCAGTAGGCAATGTTGCGCTTGAGCTTGAAGCTAAATGCAAAAACTGATTGGTTCGAGAGTAGGCCGCTTTTAAGCTTGAGCTTGGCGTTAGCGTATACCTCATGTTAATTCTTGGCTCAAGAACAGGATACATAACAATCGATTTCCCTGATTTAAAATAAGTTGTGCTGTCGGTTCTCTCGTTAAACTCGTTGTAGTAAACTTTATTGTAGGGTCCAACCTGGTTAAAAAGAGTTGCTCTTAAACCGGTTTCAAACAAAAACCGTTCGCCTAAACTCCATTCTGCAGAACCATAAATGCTAGACTCGTGCGCGTATTGCTTGGGTGCTCCACCAATTACTGGAATTGAGTTGAAACTTGCAGCAAATTCGCCCGGTCGGAAAGTATGGTAAATGTGCTGAAATCCTGTTCTAACAATAATATTATCAGCTACATATAAGGTATGATCTGATTTTAGAGTAAAATCCCTAATTCCAGAGCCAGAAGTAATATTTACACTTCCAAACTTGGCATTTGTTTCGAATCTGAAATCTGAAAACAAGAAACTGGTATTGCTAAACCAACGCGAGTTAAAAATATGGTTCCAACGCAATCCTGCTGTAGCATTTCCCCATTTTACTCCAAAAGTAAAATCAGAACCGGAGGTGCTTTTAAACGAAAATTCATCGCGACCAAAGTAACTCGAGAAAAACAAACGATCGTTTTTCCCTAATATCCAATTTGCTTTGACGTTTAAATCGTAAAAATTATATCCATTTCCTTTGGCTTTTGATGGCAAAAAAGGCTGTGCTAATACATCTATATACGTTCTACGAGCAGCTACCATATACGATGCAACGTCTTTTTTAATTGGCCCTTCTAGCTGCAATTTGCTGGAAATTAATCCAATTCCGCCACTTCCCGAAAACTTTTTGAGGTTCCCTTCGCGTTGGGTAACATCTATGATAGAAGAGAGCCTTCCGCCATATTTTGCAGGCATTCCTCCGCCTTTAATAACCTCGATATTTCCGACAGCCTCTGCATTAAATACAGAGAAAAATCCTAATAAGTGCATCGGATTATAGAGCACGGCTTCATCTAGCAAAACTAAGTTTTGGTCTGGGCCGCCTCCCCGAACATATAGGCCGCTATTTCCTTCTCCGCCCGATTTTATGCCGGGAAGCAAGGTTAACGTTTTTAAAATATCGGGTTCACCTAAAACTGCTGGAAGCGCTTTAACAATGGCTGGTGATAACTCTATTTTGCCAATTTCTACCGACTGAACTTTTTCGTTTATCCGTTCAGCTACAATTTCTACCTCTTTTATTTGAATAGATAATGGCGCTAATACTAGATCAATGACCAAATCAGACCTCAAATCAATTTCTTTTTCAACCGAATTAAAGCCTACAAACGACCATTTGATACGGTGTTTGCCTGCGGGTAATCTAAAAGAGTAATACCCATACACATTGGCACGAACGCCTTTGGTAGTTCCAACTTTTACAACCGTTGCGCCAACAAGGGTTTCGCCCGAGGTTGAATCGGACAAAGTGCCACTAATGGTATAGGATTGACCCAGACTTAGAAATGGGATGCAAAAAAGAAAAAGGAGGATGACTAGGGTAAGCTTTGTTTTGTGATTTTGCATGAAGTTAAATAACTCCCAAAATTACTTTACCCGTTTGTTTTTGCGAATCAATATATGTAAAAGCTTCGTTAATTTTATCTAAAGGGAAAATTTGACTTACGTGTGGAATAATTTTTTTATCGGTTACTAATTTAAGCATGGCATCAAAATCCGTTGAGCTGCCCATTGTACTTCCTAATATTTTTATTTGTTTCCAAAAAAGTTTCTGTGGGTTAATTTCTATGTTGCCCAATGTACCGCCATATATTGCAATTCGGCAACCAAATGCTGCAATATCTAAGAAGTGTTTAAATTCTGGACCGCCAGCTGAATCAATTATTACATCGAACGATACCGTTGCAGATTTTTTCCAATCTTGAATTGTATAATTAAACCCGCCTTTTGCGCCCATTTGGATAGCTTCAGCTATTTTATGGTCTGAACTAGACGTAACCCAAACTTCTGCACCAATTGCTAAGGCAAACTGAAATGCAAAAAAGGCAACCCCGCCACCCATTCCAGAAATCAATACTTTTTCTCCTGATTTCAATTCTGCTTTTGATATTAAAGCCCGATACGCAGTTAAACCTGCAAGAGGAAGTGCTGCGGCTTCAGAATCGGTAAGAAAATCAGGGGCTTGATAAACATTTTCGATAGGAATGCTAAGATATTCTGCAAAAGTACCCGAAGTGGGCAATCCCAAAATGTGGTAAGCTTTACTTTGATGCGTTTCGCTATCTCCCCATAAAAAACCGGGCTGTATGATTACTCGCTTTCCAATCCAATGATTGTTTGAGTCATCAAATGCTTTTTCAATAACACCGCATCCATCAGAACCTAAAATAATTGGGCATTTAATGCCTGCATATTGTCCTTTTTGAATCCACAAATCGCGGTGATTGATAGATGCAGCACTTATTTTTATTAGAACATTACCAGCAGATAAAACTGGCATATCAACTTCTACAATTTGAATCGGTTCATTTATTTCAGTTAAAACAGCTGCTTTCATGTATTATTTTGGACTAACCCACCAAGCGTCTAACCCTTGCTGCGGCCGTTTTTCTAACATTTTCGAAATCAAATCAGAAATACTATCAGATACAACCATTAACGACCGGTTTTGGGGATGTAAAAATCCTTCTTCTACCATCCTATCTAGTTGCTGCAACATCGGATCCCAAAATCCGCGTACGTTTAACAAACCGATTGGCTTATTGTGTAGCATTAATTGTTTCCAAGTAAGCATTTCGTAAAGTTCTTCTAGCGTTCCAAGTCCACCCGGAAGTGCAATAAAGCCCTCAGACAGCTGTGCCATTTTATCTTTGCGTTCGTGCATATTCTGAACCACAATTAGTTCCGAAACAGAGTTGTGACCAACCTCTTTCTCGATTAAAAACTGCGGACAAATCCCTGTTACTTTTCCATTCGCCTCTAAACAAGCATCGGCTAATTTGCCCATTAGGCCAATACTGCCACCACCGTAAACTAAATGAATGTTGTTATTTGCAAAAAACTGCCCAGTTTCTATGGAAGCATCCGTGTATTCTGGGTAAAAGCCTCTATTTGCTCCGCAGTAAACAGCTAAAGATGAAAACATGTTTGTTAATTAAAATGTTGCGATAACGGTTTCGCCTCCGCGTACTTTCTGCTCAAGGTTAACGTTAATTTTTGTTCCTACAGGCAAATAAATATCTATTCGAGAACCGAATTTTATAAAACCGTACTCCTCGCCTTGCTTTACTTGATCGCCTGCTTTCACATAACATACAATTCTGCGTGCTAATGCTCCGGCAATTTGACGGTATAACACGGGAATACCCGCTTCGTTTTCTACAACAACAGATGTTCTTTCGTTTAACGTTGATGATTTTGGATGCCAAGCTACCAAATAAGCGCCCGGATGATATTTATAGTAAAGCACTTTGCCCGTAACTGGATTCCGATTTACATGCACGTTAATAGGCGACATAAAAATTGATACTTGAAGTCTTTTGCCTTTAAAATATTCGGGCTCTTCAACATCTTCAATAATTACCACTTTACCATCTGCTGGTGCTATAACATGCGATGGATTAACAACCGTATGCCTGCTCGGGTTTCTGAAAAACTGTAATATCAGTACTAAAATGACTACACAAAGGGTGTATATGAAATATTGCAAGCCTTTTGGAGCATATGTATGTCCTAACCAAGCTAAAACTGCAACGATAACTAGTGTAGTTGCAATAATGGTATATCCTTCTCTATGAAACATGGCAAATTTTATGCAAAGGTGCATATTTTAGCTCAAATTGCAGCACTTTTTAGTGCTGCTACTTTAAGCGAATAGTTAAAAGTGTTACATCATCGGTAAATGGCATGTTTCCTCTGAACTCGTTAAGGGTTTGTAAAAGCCTTGTATTTATGTCGTCAATTGGCTTGTCGAAGTTTTCCTTTATGCTTTTTACGAGCAATTCAATGGTAAAAAAATCGTTTTTATAGTTCTCTAGTTCGGTAATTCCATCGGTAAACACAGAAAGAACATCTTTCTTTAAAAAAGTAACTTTTTCTTCGTTTATAAAAGGCAGTTCATCAAATGCACCTAACATTGTTGTTCCCTTTTTTAGTGCACTACATTTCTCTTTATTTACAATTACCAAAGGCTGATGCCCACAATTTATGTAGGATAGAGATTGCTCATTGCAGTTAATTTTACCTAAAAACAAGGTTATAAAACGATCTCCTTTGGTCAGCTCAAACATACTTTTGTTTAGCTCAGTAACGATGTGCTTTAAATCGCGAGAAACTTTTACTAATGCGCGCATGTGTGCTTGAAAGTTCGACATTAATAAAGCAGCTGGAATTCCTTTTCCGGATACATCTGCAACGCAGAAAATAAACTCGCATTCAGAAATCTTTACGCAATCGTAATAATCGCCACCGATATTATTGTTGGGCACATATATAGCTGCCATTTCAATTTTATCGGTACTTGGGAGTGTTTCAGGAATTAACATTCCTTGGATTTGAGCGGCAACACTCAGTTCTTTCTTAAATAACTCTTGCTTTACCTGATTTTTAAAAAGCTTTTTGTTTTCGCTAGCAACAGCAACAATATTTGTGATTACTTGTATATAGTCTATAATTTCCTTTTTATACGTCTCGCTTTCAGAGTCAATTGCACTCATTAACAAATAGGCAAAAGGCTCTCTTTTATGAAAAACAGGAATTACGGTTTGCAAATCAGGAAACATTTTGCTTAAACTGATATCAATTTTTGAAGGCCTTATAACCTCCGTAAATATTTTTGAAGGATCCACTTCTGCAAAAAAAGCAGTTCTATGATTTTGCGCTATGGTCCAATTCTTATCGTCTTTTAAAAAGAAAATAAATTGGTTGATATTTAGCTTTTCAGAAAGAATGTACGAGTAAATCGTTATTAGGCTATTATTCGAAAAATTATTATTGATAGATGAGGTTAAATCGAATAGTAACTCAAGCTTTAAGCTTTTCAATTCTAATTCGGTAAGTTGTTTTGAATCTATTTTGCTGATTGATTTCAATGTTGTATGAATTATAAAACTAAAGATAACAATTAGCTTAGACTAACTGGGTTTATGGAAGTTATTTTAGAATGATTTACCGTCTTTTTACAATATCGCTTAAGGTTAATCCAATGATATTAAATGCAAGCACTAAAAGCATAATTAAAACACCCGGATACAATGCCAAATGCGGTTTCCCAGCTATTAAAAATTGATAATTTTCGCGAATCATAATTCCTAATGTGGGTATGGGCGGTGCAACCCCTAAGCCTAAAAAGCTTAATCCAGATTCTACCAATATGGCCGATGCAAAGTTTGAAGCAGCAACAATGCTTAATGGCGCAATGCAATTGGGCAAAATATGCTTCAGCATTATTCGGGTGTCGCTAAAACCAAGAGCAACAGCAGCCTCCACAAATTCTTTCTCCCTGATTTTCAACACTTCGCCTCTTACCATTCGGGCAACATCAACCCACATTGTTAATCCAACTGCTAAAAAAATCTGACTAACTCCTTTTCCCAGCGCAAGGCTTATGGCAATTACAAGCAGCAACGATGGTATCGACCAAGTTACATTTACAGCATACATGATTATAGCATCTGCTTTACCCCGAAAATACCCAGCAATTAACCCTAAAAAAGTGCCCACTAAAACGCTGATAATTACCGCACCAAACCCAACACCAAGAGTAATTCTTAGTCCAATAATCAGGCGCGATAAAACATCACGGCCAAAAGTATCGGCTCCAAGCCAAAATGTAAACGATTTAATTTCGGTTTTATCTGCTAAAACTGCATCAAATTTTTGGTGATATCCACTTAAACTATTGTCAATAGACCGATAGTAAAGCGAGTCTTTTACTAAAAAAAATGAATCAACTGCTATTTGAATTCGGTTTTTTTCGTTGCCATGATACCATTTCAACAAATCAAATGCTTCGTTTTTTTCAGCATTAACCTCAACCAGCTGAATGGTTGTACCTGGAGATGCGGCCGACTGACTGATAAACTGTGTGGCAGCGTAGGGCGCATCATCTGGAGTAATTCCATAACCAATAACGGCTAAAAGAATCATACAAGAAATGAAAATTAGAGCGATAGCACCCACCGCATTTTTGCGTGCCAGCTTAATCAACTCACCCATTTAATACGAATTGTGTGCAAAAAGCCCGGTTTTTGTACATAAATAAGCGTGCTTTTCAATTTCTTCGATATTGGGCGTTTCGTATTTCAAAAAATCAATGCCGTTAAATTGCAACTGAACAACATAGCCTTTTTCCATCAAATCGCATAAGGTAGACTTAAGTTTAGGGGCCAATTCGGGAACTAAATCAACTAATTTCGAGTATGGGATTACGAAGTAAAGTTCGTCCATAACACAATATTCGCGTTCAGAGAGGTTCATTATGATAAATTAACAGTTGATAATCGGTTCAAATTTATGTCAAATATTAAACAAATAGTTGAAAGTACACAAATTCCGTTCGAAGCCATGCAAGAAATGGTTGAGAAAGGATCGACCCGAAATTTCAAAACAGGCGATTTTGTTTTGCGAGCGGGTCAATCTTTTAAAACTGCTGTAATCATTTTATCGGGCAGGGTAAACGTGAGCAGGTATGACGATGACGGAAATGAGTTCTTGTTGTATTATTTAGAAACAGGCCAAGCTTGCGCCTTATCTATAGTTTGCAGCAATTATTATGAATCGCGGGGAGTTCAAATGGTGGCCGAAACTGAAACCTCGGTGCTGCAAATTGCACATACCGATTTGCAAGGAATTATGCAAAAATATCCAGCCATGATGAATTTTGTTTTCACGAGTTATAGAGAAAGGTTTGAAGAAATCTTGACTTTGCTAAATCAAGTAGTTTTCAAAAGTTTGGATGAACGCTTAGCCTTTTATTTAAAACGTGAAAAAACATCGAGAAACACGAATAAATTAGAAATCACACACGAGCAAATTGCTACGCATTTAAACTCGTCAAGAGTGGTTATTTCACGTTTATTAAAAACACTAGAACATCAAGGAGCCATTAAACTGCACCGAAACATGATTGAGATTCTAGAAAAAAACAAAGAAAAATCATTAAAGTAACCCAAGTTACATACAAGTATATTTTGAAATCGGATATTTGTACAAGTTATGGAAATAGCAGGATACATTGCTTCGATTTTAATTGGAATTTCATTAGGGCTTATTGGGGGTGGTGGATCAACTTTAACAGTTCCTGTTCTCGTTTTTTTGTTCGGAATAAATCCTGTTTTATCTACTGCTTACTCTCTTTTTATTGTAGGATCTACCAGCTTAGTTGGCGTGATTTCTAAAATCAAACAGGGGCATGTACACTTCAAAACTGCTTTAATTTTTGGCATTCCATCCATACTTACAGTTTTCATTACTCGTAAATGGATAATGCCTGCAGTTCCAGAAGAGATTTTTATATATTCATCCTTTGTACTAACAAAACCTGTACTTATCATGGTTTTGTTTGCGCTGCTGATGCTTGGTGCGGCTTACTCCATGATTCGATCTTCTAAAAAAGAAACCGAAGATGTTGCTGTTTCAAACCCTTATATTAATTACCTTAGTGTAGTGTTAGATGGGTCAATAGTTGGGCTTTTAACTGGATTTGTAGGAGCTGGGGGTGGCTTTTTAATTATTCCTGCATTAAACCTGTTGTGTAAACTACCCATAAAGCAGGCTGTCGGAACATCGCTGTTGATAATTGCATCGAAATCACTAATCGGATTTATGGGAGATGTTACGGGAGATGTTATTATAGATTGGAGTTTATTATTATCGGTAACTGGATTAGCCATTTTAGGAATACTTATTGGCAATAAGTATTCTAAAAAAATATCCTCAAAAAGAATTAAAAAAGGGTTCGGATGGTTTGTATTGGCCATGGGAATATACATTCTTGGAAAAGAACTCATTTAAAGTTAGTACCTTAAATCAAAAAGAAAACAACATGATAATAGAACAAATTTATACCGGTTGCTTAGCACAAGGAGCATATTACATTGAATCTGAAGGCGAAGCTGTAGTTATTGATCCGTTACGCGATTCGGCTCCCTATTTACAACGCTTAAATGCTTCAGGAGCAAAATTAAAATACGTTTTAGAAACGCATTTTCATGCTGATTTTGTTTCGGGCCATCTTGATTTGGCGCGTGAAGCCAATGCAACCATTGTTTTTAGCGATGTTGCCAAACCTAAATATGCAATTCACGGTGCAAAAGATGGCGAAATATTAAAAGTGGGCAAAGTCAGTATAAAAGTTTTGCATACTCCTGGCCATACACTAGAAAGCGCGTGTTATTTGTTATTGGATGAAAACCAAAACCCGCATGCCATTTTTACGGGCGATACGCTGTTTTTAGGCGATGTTGGAAGACCCGATTTAGCTGCAAAGTCTGCGCTTACAGTGCAGGATTTAGCAGGTTTATTATACGATTCGTTACATTCTAAAATATTGCCATTGCCTGATGACCTTATTATTTACCCGGGTCACGGAGCTGGCTCTGCTTGCGGAAAAATGATGAGTAACGATACAGTTGACACGTTAGGAAGACAACGCGTTTCGAATTATGCGCTACAACCTCAAACCAAAGAGGCATTTGTTGAGGCTGTGACTGAAGGATTAAGTACTCCTCCTGCCTATTTTCCACTAAATGTGCGGTTAAATAAAGAAGGATACGACAAATTTTCAGATGTTAAAAAACGCGGCATGGTTGCTTTTAAACCAACTGCTTTTAAAGAGGCAGCTGAGTCTACCGATGCGCTTTTATTAGATACAAGAAGTCCACAATCATTTGCAGCTGGGCATATTCCTAGATCCATAAACATTGGCATCGATGGCGGTTTTGCGCCATGGGCTGGGGCTTTAATTTCGGATGAAAAGCACCCCATTTTAATTATTGCTGATGAGGGCAGAGCCGATGAAGTGGTGATGCGCTTATCTCGGGTTGGTTTTGATAACACCATTGGTTTTTTAGAAGGCGGTTTTGATGCTTGGAAAAAAGAAGGCCTTGAAACTGATTTTGTAGAAACAATTACTGCGCAAGAATTTGCAGAAAAGTTATCTCACGATAAGTCATTCCCAATTTTTGACGTGCGCAAACCCACTGAATACATTGCAGGACATATTGCGACAGGCATAAATTACCCGCTTGACGGTATCAATTTGCATATGCAACAGATTAACGAAAACTCAAAGGCATTTGTGCATTGTGCTGGCGGATATAGATCTATGATTTTTATCTCCATTTTAAAATCACGCGGATTTCATCACTTTATAGATATCAAAGGGGGTTATTCAGCTATAAAAGAGTCTAATTTATTTGAATTAAAAGCATAGTTATGGCAGAGTCTTTTAACGAAATTGTAAAAGGAGAAAAACCCGTTTTGGTAGATTTTTTTGCAGAATGGTGTGGCCCTTGCAAAATGATGCCGCCTATTTTATCCGAAGTTGCATCAACTTTGGGTGATAAAGTCCGCATTCTCAAAATTGACGTTGATAAAAACCCACAGCCTGCTCGAAGCTATAACGTGCAAGGCGTTCCGACATTAATCATTTTTAAAAATGGGGAAATTAAGTGGCGCCAATCGGGCGTAATTCAAGCTAAACAGCTTGTACAATTATTGCAGCAATATGTTTAATTTTTTTTACGGCTTTTTTAACTTTTATTCGAAACGCGAGATGATTTTAACCGGATTTGGTCTATTATTAGGCGCATTGGGTGGATACCTGTATTGGAAATATATTGGGTGCGCAAGCGGAACATGCCCAATTACTGCCAACAAATACATTATGATTGTGTATGGAATAATGGCTGGGGGCTTACTTTTCAGCACTTTTGCGTCTCGATCGTCAATGTTAACACCCACAGCTTTAAAAACCGACACATTTAATGAGGCTATGGAATCTGGCACATATACGCTAATAGATTTGCGTCCGAAATCGGAATTTAACAAAGCTCATTTTGGAAAAGCAACACATTTCACAGAATACGCTACAGACTTTAGCTCGCTTACCCAATCCTTTTCAGAAGGCAGTAATTTGCTTTTTTATTGTTCTGATGGTAAAACGGCAGAAAAGGTGGGATTGTTGTTTAAACGCAAAGGATTCAGATATGTTTATTACTTGGATGGAGGCACGAAAGTAGCTGAAAACCCCATCTCTTAAACACAATCAAAAGCGGAAATATAAACTGGAGAACCTGCCATTGCATCTACCAAATTTTCATCAATATTTTCAGTTGCGATGTAAAAATAAGCTCCAGAGTTGCCCATAAACCTTTCGAGTATTCCTAATTTGCCCGACTTTTTAAGTCCGATGGTTATCGAAGAGCGTTCATCCATCCAGCTCATTCCCGCATTAACGTTAAATTGAGCAAGACACGATTCTTTAAGTTTTATGAGATAATCTTCGTTGCCTTCGGGGCAATAAACTGAATCAAAGGAAATAAAGTGGAATTTTTTAGGATTAAAAACTCTATTTAGAATCGGAATTTTGGGTGCTACTCTTAAAATAAACTTGCCAGTCCTACCAGGTAAAGCTTTTACTACCCACCTCGAAAAAAACACCTGTGCTCCGGCTTTTATCTCGCCTTTATCACGAATAACAAAGTAATCGTTATTTTTAAAAGCACTTAAAAACTGAACAAAGTTGTAGTTTTCATATTGTGCTGAAAGTTTATCTAAAATCAAAGGCTGTTCCGAGACGGGTAAACGTTCAAAACCATTTGCTTTTTTTGGAAAAAAACGGCTAAAGCCAATGGTAGAAATGGACGCTATAAGTTTAAAGTCTACCTTTTCAACATTCCGAATCGAACTTTTGTTTTTCTTTTCAACCAAGGCTTGATAAATAGTTGGCTCTTTTTCTCCAACACGAATCGTCTTCATGGTGGATGCACTGTATTTGCTTATCATTCCTGTTCCGCGGAGTTCAGGATCTGCTGCAAAATAACGAACAAAATAAGAAGAAAACTGTTTCCCGATACAAGTAACGACACGCTTACTAAACATGGCACAAGCATACACCTTGCCCTCTTTTTCAACCGTTAAAATGGTTGGGCCATGCTGGTCTCGCAAATAAGAAATGGTATCTAGCCTATCGTAAAGGGTTTCTCGTGTTCCCCAAGTTACTTTTTTAAGTAAATTTTCGACATCATCGGAAATGCGATCTTCACGAAAAATAGTAAAATCCTCAGCTACAACAATTATCTCTTTTTTCATTTGCAGTTCAAAGGTAATCTTTTAGATAAAATATCAAATCCGACTTTAAGTATAAAGCAATTCATAGGTCATCTAATTCCTCAAAAATACGTACTTTACAAGCTAGTAGCAGAAATATACAATGTCTGAAAATCCTATTGAAATAATAAAATCATCTGGCGAAACCGCTTTATACGAAGAAAACTTATTAAGAAAATCGTTGCTACGCTCTGGCGCAAAAGAAGAAATTGTAACCGAAATTATCGATGAAATTGAGCAACAATTATACTCAGGCATAAGTAGTAAAAAAATTTATACGCTTGCTTTTAAGCTTTTACGCAAACGTTCACGCTCTAAAGCTGCACGTTACAAACTTAAAAATGCTATCCTTGAACTAGGCCCAACAGGGTTTCCGTTTGAAAATTTTATTTCGAAACTGATGGCAAACAACGGGTATTTTACACAAACTGGCATTATTGCTGCAGGGGAGTGTATTACCCACGAAATTGACGTGGTTGCGTATAAAGAAAATGAATTGACGTTTGTTGAATGCAAATTTCACATTCACCCTGAAAGCGTATCCGATATTAAGGTACCACTATACATTCATTCGAGGTTTAAAGATGTTGAAAAAACAATGCGCCAAGACCCAGAAAATGCTAACAAAACTTTTAAATATTGGATTGTCACCAACACCCGATTTTCGTCCGATGCTTTAAAGTACAGCGAATGTGCTGGAATAAACTTAATTAGTTGGGATTATCCACGAAACGGAAGCCTCAAAAAAATGATAGATCAGTCTGGCTTGCATCCCATCACCAGCCTTTCATCTCTAACCAAATTAGAGAAGAGAAAACTGCTCGATAAAAACATCGTTTTATGTAAAGAGATTGTGCTGCACCCTAAAATGTTAACAGAAATTGGCGTTCAACCTAAAAAAATAAACTTGGTTTTACAAGAAGCTAAAAGCCTATGCGAACCTTGTAATTAATACCTTTTCTTGATTTCTCTTTGAGGTAAAACTGTCAATTTAAAGGTGTCTAACATTTCGTTTTTAAGGCTAAACTCTACCGTATAACTTCCTTTGGTAAGAAAAGCGAGCGCACTCTCTGCGTTGGTTTTTAAAGCGTATCTCCAAAAATTGATGCCTTTTGAAAACGTTTCGGTTGATTTAAAAACTACTTTATTAGATGCATCTTTTACCAAAATTGAAACATCGCCATTTTCTTTCACGAATAAAGGAATGCTAATTTCTGGCTTAACGGTATCGCCCATTTCTATTTTCCCCCATTCAGAACTGAATCGGATTGAATCTTTGATTTCGAATAAAGTGATCGGTTTTTCTAAAACAGACGGAGTTATTTTATTCATCCATTCCAGAGAAGCTACATAAATCGACCTGCCGTGAGTTGCTACAACTAAATCATTTTCGCGCGATTGAATCGCTAAATCGTGCACCGGAACATGAGGCAAGGTATTTCCGTTTAACCCAAAAAACGTTTTTCCGTTATCGATGCTGCCGTATAAACCATGGTCAGAACCCACAAAAAGCATATTTTCGACTGATGGGTTTTCAATTATGCAATTCAACGGTTCATTAGGCAGGTTTAGACCTATGCGTTGCCATGTTTTCCCAAAATCTTCAGATACAAAAGCCAGTGCTTCAAAATTATCGTAAGTATGTCCGTTTAAAATGGCAAAAATTCGGGAGTCTGTGAAATTAGAAAATATCACTTTTCGCACCCAAAAACCCGTTGGCAATCCTTTAGCTATACTTGCCCAAGTTTCGCCACCATCGTGGGTTAGCTGAATTTGTCCATCATCGGTTCCTATACAAATTCTGCCGAATTTTTTGGCAGATTCAGCTATGCAAGTTATGGTTCCAAAAGGCACATTTCCAGGTTTTCCACCTAAAGTTAAATCGGGCGAAATGGCTATCATATCATCGCCTTTTTGCATGCTGCGATACAATTTATTTGCGCCAATGTATAAAATATCTCCATTGTGTTTCGATAACAAAATAGGCGTTTGCCAATTAAATCGGATAGCTTTTTCGCCCAACGTTATGGCTGGTGTAATGCGTTCCTGTTTATTTGAATTGTCGCGGTTTAAGCGGTAATAATTTCCAAATTGAAATCCGGTATACATGGTTTTGTTGTCACGCAAATCAACCTGAACTTGCATTCCATCGCCTCCCATTACAGAGCTCCACGCATTTTTACCTGTAGATATCCACCACGGGTTTTCGCCCTTTGCGGTTCCTACCCATACTCCGTTATCTTGCAATCCTCCGTAAATATTGTAGGGCTTTGCATTATCTACTTGCACTGTATAAAATTGCCCAACGGGAGGTAATTGAACTTTGGTGAAATGCTCCCCTGCATCCCACGTTTCGTTAACTCCACCATCGTTTCCGTTTATCCAATGGCCTTCTTGCTTCGGATCCATCCACACAATATGATGATCGGAATGCACATTGGTAGTGCTCACTTTTTTAAACGTTTTGCCACCATCTGTACTTTTCATGATAGGTACGCCCATAATTACGATATCAGAATCGGACTGCGGACTTACAGAAATTTGAGCAAAGTAATATCCATACGAAAAAAACAACTGATCAAAATATCCCGTGTGCGTTCGATTCCAATTTTTACCGCCATTATCGCTTCTATATACCTCAGCGCCAATTACATGCGTATCAAATAAATCGCGGTTGCCATCAGAAACATAATCAAACAATGCCGCTGGCTTAATTTCTCCTTGCTGTACCTTTGTTTTTATATCAGAAACCTTTAAATTGTCGGGAAAATCATAGGCATCTAAGTATTGGCCCAATTGAGAATCGGGCAAATTAAAAAATGCCTCAGCATTTAATTTTAAAAAATATGCTGGCTTTAATATGGTTTTAGATTTGGTCGATTTTTCTTCCTTTTTGCTATTTTGATTATCTAAAACGGCAAAAATAAGTCCAGGTGTAAGTGTAGAAAATGTTACTCCAATTCTTCCTATTTTATTGCCCTGAGGAAAGCCTGAACTTTCTAATGAAGCCTTTTTCCATGTGTTTCCAGCATCAAAGGATTCGTAAATTCCAGATCCAATACCGTTTCCAGTAAAATTCCAAGGAGTGCGAATTCTTTCCCAAGTTGCAGATATGAGGTGATTAGGATTAAATGGATCGATGGCTAAATCTACCGCTCCAGTTTTATCGTTTACAAATAAGGTATGGCCCCACGTTTTTCCGAAATCGGTGGTTTTAAAAATACCTCTTTCTTTATTATTGGTAAATAAATGGCCTAAAGCTGCAACATAAGCTGTGCCTGCGTTTTCAGGGTCTAAAACAATTCTTCCTATATGCTGGGTTTCAGGAAGTCCAAGCCACTCCCAACTTTTGCCTTTGTTTTTGCTTAAATAAATACCGTTACCTGCATAGCTTGATCGGCTAGAGTTGCTTTCGCCTGTACCTACCCAAATGGTTTCGTTATTTCTCCAATCAACGGCAATATCGCCAATAGTCATCACTGCTAAAGTGTCGAAAAGGGGCGTAAAAGATGCGCCATTATTGGTGGTTTTCCATAGCCCTCCGGATGCAAAAGCTACATAGTATTCTCTTGGATTGTTTGGATTTACATCAATATCAACCACTCTTCCGCCCATGATGCTCGGACCAATATTGCGAAAAGAAAGGTGAGTTATATCTTCATTAATTAGCTTTTTGCGTGTTTCAGCAGCTTTTTGTTGGTTATTTTGAGGAGTTGAAAGCGTTTGAGAATGGATAGTTGAACCTCCCAAACATAGAACCAAAAAGAAAAACTTAAACCGCATCGCTATTTTTTTCACTAAGATGTGCAAAAATTGGAAAGAAAACAGAGAATTGTTTGCTACAACTCCGCAATCATCGTTGGAAAATAGGCTGAATAATACCCCATAATACCTCCTTTTAAGCTAAAAACAGCATTTTTAAAGCCATTATCTAGAGTAATTTGTGCCGCTTTTTTGCTTCGTTGGCCTGCTTTACATACAAAAACTAGAGTTGCATTTTTCGGAATATCTTCCAATCTGTTAGCTAGATTCGCAAGCGGAATATGAAGGGCGTTTTCAAACGCATGGCGCAAAACTTCTTCTTTGGTTCGCACATCGATGATTTGAAACGGTTTTGCCTGCTCTATCCACGAATAAAAACTAGGGGCATCGATTTCTGGAACTAGCGCTAGCTGGCACGCACTTGCTTGAATTGTGGGTATATCTTGCCCTGACCTATGCGGATTTTTAGGATTTGGGGGTAACTCCCAAACTTGGGTATCAAAATTTAAGGCATTTAGGGTAAAAAGCTTGCCCGAAAATGTGCTTCCAATGCCAGTAATCAACTTTATTGCTTCGTTGGCTTGCAAGGTTCCAATCATTCCGGGCAAAACACCCAGCACTCCGCCTTCTGTGCATGTAGGTACTGAGTTTGGGTCGGGCGAAAAGGGCCATAAATCGCGGTAATCGATTTTTACGGTATTCACTTCGTGATTAAAAACCGCAACTTGACCTTCGAATTGGTATACTGATCCGTAAACCCACGGTTTATTTTGAAGCACGCAAGCATCGTTAAGCGCATATCGGCTTTCGAAATTATCGGTACAATCAATTGCTAAATCTACATTAGAGAGGATATCGTGTACATTTTCAACGGTTAACAACCCAATATGCGCAGTGATTTTACAATCGGGATTTAACGCTTCCAGTTTTTGTTTAGCAGCGGCTGCTTTGTGTTTACCTACATCGTTGGTATCGAATAAAATCTGGCGTTGAAGGTTGGATATTTCTACAACATCTGCATCAATAAGCGTAATATTCCCCACTCCGGCAGCAGCTAAATACAAAAGCACAGGGCTTCCTAACCCACCGCAGCCAACTACGAGCAGTTTTGCGTTCAGTAGTTTTTGTTGAGCTTCAATCCCAAATTCAGGTAAAATAAGTTGACGGTTATACCGATACATGTCGGGAAATTGACTTTCCATTGGCTCAAAAATACAACAGCCGTTTACTTTTCCGGTTTACTTTCGGTATTTTCAAAAATACCTTCCTCTTCCCAAGTATAGGTTTTGGGAATGCCTAAGCCGAAAGCTGTAAAACTAAGCCTTTGCAACTTTATTTTATAAACGGGTTTCGATGAAAATGTGGTTATTGCCAACGATTTCTCTAGCATTTTTTTTGCTTGATTCAATTCTGAATCCTCTAATGGCGCCAAAATCCCTTCAAAATTTAATCCTTTTTGTTGAAACCAGTTTTTGCCCTGACGCAAAACAGTTCCAGAAATTCTTGGATTTTGTTGCATACTCAAAATCCAGCTTTTTTCTGGATTGGTTTGAAAATACAAGCCTTTTTCTGTTTCAGAAAAAGCAAAAAATACGATTACTGATTTCGATTTATTTACATCTACGTAAGAAAGAGTACAGATTTTCTCTTCATTTAAAAAAGTACTTATATTGCTATTCATCGTTGTTTTGTAGTTCAATTGTAGCTTTTTTACGAGCCTCAGCTTTTATATAATCGTGCTTTTCTTCATCGGTTTCGGGTACAATTTTTGGTACTTCGATGGGTATTTTCTCTTCATTTAAGGCTACAAAAGTGAAGAATGCTTCGTTGCAAGCATATTTCCGATGCTTTAAAATATTTTCTGCAACTACAATCACTTTTACTTCCATACTGGTACGGAAAGCGCGGGTTACTTTGGCGGTAATGGTTACTATATCTCCTTCTTGAATCGGGTTTTTAAACGATACATTGTGTACAGATGCCGTAACTACAATTTGTGCGCAGTGTTTTTGTGCTGCAATCACCGAGGCAATGTCCATCCAATGCAACAGGGTGCCGCCCCGCAATACACGCAGCGGATTGGTATCATTGGGCAATACCATCTCGGTCATTACGGTTAGTGTATCCTTAGGGTGTTTTATTTCTCTTTCTTCTATCATTTTTAACTGCATCCTAAACTATTGCCGCAATTTAAACAGCGGTAACATGAACCTGATCTTATGGTAATGTGTCCGCAGGTAAAACAAAGGGGTGCATCACCCATCATTTGCGATAAAAAGTCTTGAGATGTTCCTTTTTTTGTGTGATTTATTGCTTCGTTCTCTAATTTTTCTAAACTAGAAACAACCTCTTCCTGAATCTTTTTTACATGCACTAAATCTTGTGCATCTAAATATTCAAATGCCAGTAGTCTAAAAATAAAATCGATAACAGAAGTTGCTTGTTTAATGTTTGTATGGTCTACTGGCCCAGAAGGGTCGAATCGGGTGAAAACAAATTTCTCTACAAATTCCTCTAACGGAACTCCATATTGTAAGCCAATACTTACTGCAATGGCAAAACAATTCATTAACGACCTAAACGATGCTCCTTCTTTATGTATATCTACAAAAACCTCGCCCAAAGTGCCGTCTGAGTATTCTCCAGTACGTACAAATAACGTTTGTCCACCAACTTTTGCTTTTTGGGTAAACCCTCTGCGTTTTGCAGGTAAGGCTTTTTTTCGAATCAGTGCCGAAAGTTGGCTTTTGAAAATTGAATCTTCTGCGTTTACTAAAATGGTATGTGCAGCTTTTAATACTTCATCCATCGAGGGAGAATACTCTTTTAAAGTATCGCTTTCCTCAGAACCCTTTGAAGCATTTGACGACAATGGCTGAGACAATTTACATCCATCTCTGTATAAGGATATCGACTTAAGTCCATATTCCCACGATTTAACGTATGCTTCTTGAACATCTTTAACGGTAGCTTCGTGGGGTAAATTAATTGTTTTTGAAATTGCTCCCGACAAAAACGGTTGAACTGCTGCCATCATTCGAATATGCCCATCCGAAGAAATAAATCGTTTTCCTAAAACTCCGCACTTGTTGGCACAATCAAAAATATCAATGGTATCATGTGTAAGATATGGCGCGCCTTCAATAGTCATGGTTCCGAAAACATGCAAATCAATCTCTTCGAGTTGTTTTGTACTAAAACCTAATTCGTGAAGAATGTTGAATCCATTTTGCGGTGCTTTTTCAGCAGCTATTCCAATTCTTTTTAAACATTCATCTCCTAAAATGCCTGGATTAAATGCATTTGAAATCGAAAAAGAACCTGATATAGCGTTTTCTATATTTATAATGTCTTGCTCAATAAAGCCCAGTGCTAAAAGGGTATCCCAATTAATAAATGGAGCAGCCTTTAAACTGCCCGTTCCTAAAACGTATTGCGTAACTTCTTCAATTTGAGCATTTGTTAGCCCTACCTGTTTCAACGCTAAATGAACCGATTGATTTACAATTCTAAAGTAGCCACCACCAGCAAGTTTTTTAAATTTAACCAATGAAAAATCGGGTTCGATACCTGTAGTATCGCAATCCATTAATAATCCGATGGTGCCTGTTGGGGCCAAACAAGAAACTTGAGCATTGCGTAATCCATATTTATTTTCTAGATCTATAGTTTCATCCCATGTTAAGCAGGCAGCTTTATAAATTTCATTGGGTGCATAGAATAAATCTTCAACATAAGGTGCAATATCTAACCCTTCGTATCCCGATTTCGTTTTTAAAAGCGCTTTTTTATGGTTTTTAAGGACTCTTTGTACGGCCTCCTTATTTTCAGGATATTGCATAAAAGTTCCTAAAACTGATGCTAATTCTGCAGATGTTTTGTACGCTTGGCCGGTTAGCAAAGCGGTTATTGAAGCGGCAAAGCCTCTTGCTTTTTTGCTATCGTAAGGCAATCCTAAAACCATAAGTAAGGTGCCTAAATTTGCGTATCCTAATCCTATTGTTCTGTAATCGTATGATAGTTTTGCGATTTCTTTAGAGGGAAACTGCGCCATCAATACCGATATTTCCAAAACTATTGTCCACAATCGAGATGCATGCTTAAATCCGTCAATATCAAATTCTTGAGTTTCAGCATTGTAAAATTTCATTAGATTTAACGATGCTAAATTGCAAGCCGTATTGTCTAAAAACATGTACTCTGAGCAAGGATTTGAGGCATTTATTTTACCACCTTCAGGGCAAGTATGCCATTGATTAATGGTTGTTTCAAATTGCAAGCCCGGGTCAGCACATCTCCATGCGGCAAAGGCAATTTCATTCCATAGCTTTTCAGAAGGGACTTTATCGAGTATTTCTCCCGTACTACGGGCTTTTAACGGCCACATTGATTTCGTTTGTAATGCATCCATAAATGCATTTGGAACCCTCAACGAGTTGTTAGAATTTTGCCCAGATACCGTTTGGTACGCTTCCCCTTCATAGTCGGATGAATATCCGGCTGCAATTAACGCTGCAACTTTCTTTTCTTCTTCAACTTTCCATTGAATGAACGATTCAATTTCTGGATGATCCAAGTCTATGCTCACCATCCGAGCAGCTCTCCGGGTTGTACCTCCAGACTTTATAGCACCAGCAGATCTATCGCCAATTTTCAAAAAAGACATTAGGCCCGATGAATATCCTCCACCCGACAATTTCTCTCCTTTTCCCCTTATTTTTGAATAGTTAGTGCCAACTCCTGATCCATATTTAAAAATTCGTGCTTCTCTTGAAAGCAAATCCATAATTCCACCCTCGCTTAGTAAATCATCATTAACCGACAATATAAAACAAGCATGGGGCTGCGGCCTTTCATAAGCCGATGTAGATTCTTTTACCTCTTCGCTGGATGGGTCAACATAAAAATGTCCTTGTGCTTTTCCCGATATACCGTATGAGTGATGAAGCCCTGTATTAAACCATTGTGGAGAATTAGGTGCTGCCATTTGACCTAAAAGCATAAATGCAATTTCATCGTAAAAGGCATTTGCATCTTCAGGAGTATTAAAATACTTGTATTTCGTCCCCCAAAATTTCCAACAGTCTACCATACGGTGGACTACTTGTTTAATAGAAGTTTCAGACCCTAACGTTCCATCTGATTTCGGAACTCCTGCTTTCCGAAAGTACTTTTGTGCTAAAATATCGGTTGCAACTTGCGACCATTTTAGAGGCACCTCAACGCCTTCGGTTTCGTAAACGACTTCTCCCTCAGGTGTTTTTAAAATTGATTTTCTAATATCGTATGAGAATAGGTCGTAAACGCTCTTATTCTCTTTCGAAAAAAACCTATTAATAGACAACCCTTTTTGAGGGGTATCTATTACGTTGTTCTGATTTTCGTTTAGCTCTTTTTTCATGATCTTTTTTACAATATCACTAGCTAACGTGTTTGAATATATGACAACCCTCATACAAAAAAATATTCGAAACAAAATCGAAACAAAGCTTCGAAATCTGCTTAAATATCAAGGTTACCTGCCAATTTGTTCAGTCCTTTTTCGTTTAAAATCACGATTTTTTTTCCACGTAAATCCACATAGCCTTCATTTTTCATTTCATACAACATTCGGATAATCGTTTCTAACGAAGTGCCCACAATGCCCGAAATATCTTCGCGTTTCAACCGCACACTTAAGGTTTCGTTGTCGGATTCGTATCCGTAAATATCTTTCAAAAGCAACAATGCATCTGCCAGCCTTTCTTTTACCAACTTTTGGGCAATATTTACAATGCGTTCTTCAGCATGCTTTAAATCAAGGGCTAAAATGCGAAGCAGGCGTTGAGCAAATTCAGGCTTTTCTTCTAAAAGTCTTTTTATCAATTCACTGTTGAAATAGCAAATTTCGCTATCGTCTAACGCAAAAGCAGAGCAGCTATATACATCGCTACCCAATAAAGCACGGTACCCAATAACATCGCCTTCGCGGGCCAGCCTAACAATTTGCTCTTTGCCATCAGAGCCAACCTTAGATATTTTTACTTTGCCTTTATGTATGCAAAATAGCCCTTGAGGATGTGTTCCTTCTTTAAAAATAATTTGATTTTTTTTAAACTGAGCAACCCCTTTTTGCGCACTAATTTCTTCCAGTTCAGGTGCATGAAATACCCCTAAAACAGATTGGCCTTTGTGTTTGCAATTCGCACAGTCAACCGATGGAACATGCCTTTTGTACATCATAACTTAGTAATTGCATAAATTTCACTTTTTAGCGCTTCAATAAATAAAACAATTGAAAGCTAAAAGGTTGATTTATATCATTTTACTACAAAAAAAACAGCATTAAAAAGGATTACTCAACGCTGGATTATTAAGAAAAGAGGTATCGGTTAGTGTTTCTAAAAATTTAAGAAGGGCGTTTTTTTCAATTGCCGATAAATTCAACTGGCGAATGCCGCCCGTTTTGTACATTATTGGGTCTACGGTAGATGATGATTGTATTCCTGAATTGTAAAACTCGATAACATCGTTCAGATTTTTAAACCGCCCATCGTGCATAAACGATTTACGAAGCGCAACATTTCGTAGCGATGCGGTTCTGAATAATCCCATGTCTGAGGTTTCTCCGGTTACCAAATATCGGCCTCTGCCCGCTCCTATAAATGTGGTGTCTAGTCCAATGTTATGGAAGGCATAATCGCTCATTAAAGGCATGGAGTGGCAATGAAAGCAGTCGCCTTTTTCAGAAAAAAACAGGTTGAATCCCATAATTTCATCTTGGGTAAAGATCGTCTCTTTGCGTAAAAACTTATCAAATTTCGAGTTTCCCGAAATCATGGTCCTGAAAAATTGTGCTAATGCTTTGGCAGCAATTTCGTTGGTAATTTCAGTAGTACCAAAAGCAGTTTTTGATAATTCGAGGTATTTTGGGCGTGTTTTTAAGTGGGTAGGATTTGCTGCAAAAAACTCGTTTACTTCAAAACGCATAATATCTTCCATCGTACCCGAGATTTTTCCATTCCATAAAAAGTTCGAACTCCAACCTAAGTTGGCATGATGCAAAACCGGAGTGCCGTTGGTTGGAATGGTAAACCCTTGATTTTGAAAATGACACGATGAACAAGACATCCCTTGCATGGGTCCGCCTTTGGATAGCAAAGTATCGTAATACAACATTCTGCCAATGGCTACGCCCTCAACCGTTAAGGGATTGGTTGGCGAAACTTTCATTTCGGGAAAATGAGGGGGTATCACTAATGGATACGGTGTTGCTTGTTTAATAGGCTCTTGAGATGTTGGATTACAAGCGCATAAACCAATTGCTGTTGCTATTATCCAGCCTCTCATTTTTACTTTTTAAACTTGAATACTGAAACTCCGTTTGCTGCAATTTTAGCCATGGCAGAATCAACACTCATGATATACTGCCCATCGGTATCGAAATTAAATGGGTTTGGATTTCTAAACCATTCGTTGATATTCATGGTTAAGCTTGCCGTTTCGTTGGTATAGGTTAACAAAAACTGGGCAGGAATTTTTACCCGAACCGCATTTTTTGTTTTTCCTAAATGCATGGCGTACCCCGATTTTACTGCGTTTATATCAGTATAATACCCTTCAAGTTTCAGGAAATGATACCCACCACCCATCGGGGTGGGCCAAGCCATATTTTGGTTTTCTTGCGTGTTTGGCAAAAAGTTGGTTTGATTTTGTGCAGAATCTAACCCAATATAAAACGAAAGCGTATCGTAGTTTCCTACCGGAATCGAGTCGAGTTTGATGGTGTTTTTAGAAGACACAAACGCATCTACATACCAAACGCCTTTAATTTTAATGCGTTTTCCATCGTTTTTAAGTAATTCAAAATTCGAAAGGAAATATTCTAATCGATTGATAGAATATCGATTTCCTGCTGCATTTTGATATATGCTAGAGTCGGACAATAACGGATTTCCATCTACATTATATTGTATCGAGACATTTAATGAGCCTTGTGTAGGCATAATTTCAACGGGTTTACATTGGCTTAGCGCAATTGCAAAGCCAAATACTAATCCGATTCTAGGGTAGTTCATATCAGTTTTTAAAATTTAAGTCCAGTAAAACGGTTTTTCATATTCGGGCGAATCAACAAGGCAACATAAGCCCAATTGTTGTTTGATGCTGCATTCATTGTTCCGCGTAACGATTCAAGCGTTGAAGTGGCAAACATCTGTGAATATCCTCCTTGTATCGATACTGCGTTGGATAAGATGTACCCAACTGTGAAATCAATTTCAGTTCCTAGTTTTGAATCCAAACTTTGAGAAGTATTACCTGCACTTTTGTCTAGCACATTTGCTGCTGCAGAAAAACTATGTCCATTAACCGAAACAAATAACTTGTTGTTTACATCGTATTTCGCTTTCAAATACACATCCATCAATCCTACCGAGTTTACTTGGCGACCTCCCACATAGAAGTAATCCATATACCCGTTGTGGCGGTGATTGGTTCCATACAATGGATTAAAAGAGCTGTTTGTTGTACTCGCCTGTGTTTGGCTAGTACCCGATAAGCGCTCAAAACCTCCTGAAAAACGTAATTTATTGCCTTTATCTGCATCTAATTTATGAGTATAAACTAACTCAGCGTGGACATCAGAAGCATTTACATCTTTATTTGTACCATCTTTCCCTATTTGTCGGTAATAAAACGCATTGGCAGTAAAGGCATCGTTTATTTTATATTCAACCATTGGCAATCCAATAGTGGTCATATACAAAATCTCTTCTTTGCGCACCCCTTGGGTATTGGTAGAAGCATATTGCAAGCCATTATTCCACATCAAAAACGAGGTGTTTAATTTACCAAACTGCCTGCCATACCAAACCATTTGGGCGGCTTTGTACTGGTTTGCTAAGCCATAAAAGTTACCAGCAAGCTGGTTTTGTTGTTGTTGATTATAGGCCAAACCTACATGCAAGGTGTTTTTGCCATCGGCATATTTCATTAAAGCAATGTCATGCGCTCTCGCTTGTAGTGCCCAGTCTAAGTTTCCTAAGAAACGAGCATCATCGTAGTCTAGCTCTTGTCGTCCAACTTTAAAGGTTAGGTTTTTAGTAAAATACACCTCTGCAAAAGCTTCGTGCATCGATAAAAAACCATCGGTTAGTTTGATCTGTGGCGTACTTCCCCAAGTTCTTATGTCTTGTGGAGACATGTAAATTCTAAACTTATCGTCTTTATATTCAACCTGTAAGCGTGTTCTTTGGCCGGTGTAAAAAGCAGGTGTAGTATCTTTTACTGCAGGATTTCCAAAGCCATTTAAATATTCGGTACGCTGTAATATTTGCCCACCCACATTAAAGGTTTGCGCATGAGTTAATTGAGAAAGGGTTGATACTCCTACAAATGCTGCAAAAGCTACCAACTTTCTCCCCATCAAGGGTTTAATTTTTATGGATAATTTCATCAGAAATGATTTTTTTTGGTTCAATAAAGGTAAATTGGTCTAATTTTAAAAAAACTGCTAGACTTCAGTTCAAACCATGTTATTTGTCATATTGAAAACAGGGTTTACATACACTTTTTTTATGCTTCCTAAATATCTTTGTATTTAAAAAGCAAGGTACAATTTGATTTACTAAACCAATAATTTGTGGCATATTTAGCAATCAAATTTACCCTAACAATTGGTTTTTAATAGTACGTAAACAACTAAAAAATGCACAACTCTTCTTCTGTTCAGGCTTTAAATTTTATGATTTCTGTTCAAGATGCGCTTGCTATTCTTCAGGAAAAAACTCCAAAAACAGTTACTCAAGAAGTTGATTTAAAACAGGCTTTGGGATATGTATTGGCTGAAGATGTTTACGCTACCCTTTCGCTACCGCCTTTTGCGCAATCGGCTATGGATGGGTATGCTTTGTGTTTGCATGAAGCCAATACCTATGCTTTTAAGGGCGAAGTTAAAGCAGGAGATAATTCAACACATACGCTGCTCCCGGGAGAAGCATTCCGCATTTTTACTGGTGCAAAAATTCCATCAGGTGCAAATTGTGTAGTGATGCAAGAGTATGTTGAACGAACTAACGACACCGTTTGCATTCCAAATCACTCCATTAACGAAAACGACAATATACGTCCTGTCGGTTCGCATATTTCAGCGGGCGAAGTAGCTGTAGCTAAGCATCACATATTAAATCCAGCAACTGTTGGCTTATTGGCATCTATAGGCGTTAGCTCTGTAAAGGTGTATGCAAAGCCCAAAATTTCGATACTGATAAGCGGAAACGAACTTACCAAAGCAGGTGAACCGTTGCTCGAAGGCAAAATTTACGAGTCTAACTCGTGGATGTTGGATGCTGCCATACAAAAACTCGGTATTCAAACGTATGCCATAAGCTATTGCGAAGATAATTTAGAGGAAATAAAAACTCAGGTGGATAAACTGCTCGAAGTTTCCGATGTGGTGTTAATCTCAGGTGGCATTTCTGTGGGCGATTACGATTTTGTGTACCAAGCCTTAGAAGATTGTGGCGTATCTCCCTTATTCTATAAAATTAGGCAGAAACCCGGAAAACCCTTGTTCGCTGGTAAAAAAGAGAATAAAATGGTCTTTGGATTACCCGGAAACCCGGCTTCCTCGTTGGTTTGTTTTTACCTCTATTGCTATCCTACCCTTTTACAAATGATGGGATACCCAGTTATAAACTTACCCCAAATAAAAGTGCGCTTAACCTCCGAAATCAAAAAAGGCAACCCAAAACTCGATCAGTTTTTAAAAGCTTTTGTTAGTGGCAACGAGGTTTCGCTATTAACCGGTCAAGAATCGTATAAAATAAACTCGTTTTCGAGTGCTAACGCCCTTATACACCTGCCACCTCAAGAAAATGGATGCGCGGCAGGAGATTTAGTTGACGTAATTATGCTGCCGTGGTAAATCCAAACGATATAACTGCGTGTATTTTAGCTGGAGGCAAAAGCTCTCGAATGGGAACAGATAAAGGTTTACTCTTATTAAATCAGAAACCGCTAATTCAACACATAATTGATGCAATCCCAAATTCAATTATCAACCAAATTATTATTGCAAATTCTGACTCATACAGCCCTTTTTCAATTCCAGTTTATAGCGATATAATCCCAGACTGTGGTCCTTTAGGCGGTATATTTACCGCTTTAAAGCATGCCAAAACAGATTGGATTTTATTGTTATCGTGCGATATTCCACTTATCAACTCATCGATTATTGAAAATTTAATGCACACACAAACCGATAAAAAAGGCATTGTTTACGCATCTAACCAAAAGCTGCACCCGCTATGCGGTTTTTACCATGTTTCTATTTTATCTGAAGTTGAAACCCGTTTGATTGCAGGTGAGCTTAAAATGCAAGAACTTTGCCATACTATACCTGTTTTTGCCGTTGATTTACCGCAGCAATGGGCAAATAACTTCAAAAACATTAACACGCCAACCGATTATAATACCTTACAACATGAGTACGCATAAAATACGTTTATTTGGTTTTTTGGTGGATAGCCTTAAAAACTATCACCTAGAAATACCTTTACAAACCGATTCGGATGCAGTTTTAAACTACCTCAAGCAAACCTATCCACAGCTTGAAGGTTTATCGTATTCGTTAGCCATCAACAAAAAAATTGTACACCAAAATCACCCTTTAAACGCCTCTTCAGAGTTGGCATTGTTGCCGCCTTTTGCAGGAGGATAGTAATCCGAAATGGAAACAAAACCGAAAAAAACAATTTGGGTCGAAGGGCCAATTTCTGCCGATAAAATTGCCAAAAGCATTGCTGCACATCAAACCAAAAAAGATATTGGCGCACACAGTATTTTCTTAGGTCAGGTTCGAGCCGATACTATCAACGGACAAACGGTTGCCGGAATCGAATACTCTGCCTACACCGAAATGGCCGATGAAGCCATTGCCGAAATTCGCGAAAAAGCATTTTCGAAATTCGATTTAACCTGCATGCACATTTACCACAGTGTAGGCATGGTAAAATCGGGCGAAATATGCTTGTTTGTTTTTACCTCATCGACCCACCGCAAAGCTGCAATAGATGCTTGCGATTGGATTGTAGAATCGATAAAAGAATTAACCCCAATCTTTGGCAAAGAATGGTTCGAAAACGAAGAATATACCTGGAAAGTAAATAAATAACATGGTTGATATCACCTTTAAAAGCAATACGCTCCGCATTGCAATTGCAGAAGCTACTATCTTGGCGAGTTTGCCTGCTACCATAGATGCTATAAAAAATAAAACCGTACCCAAAGGCGATGTGCTGGAATGCGCGCGTGTAGCTGCGCTTTTCGGGGTAAAACGCACCAGCGATATGATACCTGATTGCCACCCCATGCCTGTAGAAAAAACAGAAGTTCGGTACGATATTTTGGATAAAAGCATACGAATAGAAGTGGAAGTGCATACCATTTACAAAACCGGAGTAGAGGTTGAAGCCATGCATGGGGCATCGGTAGCCGCTATTACTATGTACGACATGCTTAAACCGATTGACAAAGGCGTTGAGATTTGCAACATCCGTTTGGTGGAGAAAAAAGGAGGCAAATCTGATTTCGCAAATGCGTTCAGAACCGACTTAACGGCTGCGGTTATTGTTTGCTCCGATAGCATTTCTGCAGGTAAAAAACAGGATAGAGCTGGAAAAGCCATCATCGAAAAACTTGAAAAATCGAAAGTTGCGGTAACCAAGTATTTTGTGATTCCGGATAACATAGAAGCCATACAAAACAACGTGCGTATGCTTTGCGACCAAGGCATAAACATGGTAATACTTACAGGCGGCACTGGTTTATCGTACACCGATGTTACCCCAGAAGCTTTAAAGCCACTTATTGACCGCGAAATTCCGGGAATTTCAGAAGCCATACGCAACTACGGGCAAGAAAGAACTCCATATTCTATGCTTTCGCGCAGTGTTGCTGGGCTTTGCAACAAAACACTGATTTTAGCACTGCCAGGCTCTACCCGCGGTGCCAGCGAATCTATGGATGCGGTGTTTCCATCGGTGTTGCATTTATTCAAAATTATGGGTGGCGGTAGCCACGATTAAAAATAAACCAATTGGTTTACCAACAGTATATGTTAACCGAAGATGAAAATGAAAGGCGCAGAGGGGCAAAATCATAATAGAACAAAATAAACAAATTGGTTTACCAACCGTACAATTTAATCGAATATGAAAATAAAATTGTTGAGGGATAATAAAGCCCCAGAGGGGCGAAATATCAATAGAACAAAATAAACAAATTCGCATCAAGCTCCATACGAGCGGAATAAATTACAAAAACAAAACAACAAACACATAATTATTAATTGTTGATTTTGTTGAATAATATCGCTCCTACGGAGCTGAATACATTTACTATTCAATCATTCTATTATTATGTTGCTCCTACGGAGCTGAAAAAACCAAATCTTGTTCCGTTCTATTATGATATTGCTCCTACGGAGCTATATTTCGACCTAGAAAAACAAATAGACCAATTGGTTTACAAACTTTACAATTTAACCGAAGATGAAAATAAAATTGTTGAGGGAAAATAAAGCCCCAGAGGGGTGAAATATCAATAGAACAAAATAAAACAAACTCGCACCAAGCTCCGTAGGAGCGGAATAAATTACAAAAACAAAACAACAAATACATAAATATTAAATGTTGACTTTGTGGTATAATATCGCTCCTACGGAGCTGATTACATTTCATATTCAATCATTCTATTATTATGTTGCTCCTACGGAGCTGAAAAAACCAAATCTTGTTCCGTTCTATTATGATGTTGCTCCTACGGAGCTATATTTAAAAATAGAAAAACAGACCAATTGGTTTACCAACTGTACGAGTTAACCGAAGAAGAAAATAAAATTGTGGGCGAAAATAAAGCCCCAGAGAGGCAAAATCATAATAGATAATAATTTTGTTTACCAACTATACAATTTAACCGAAGATGAAATTAAAAATGAAGAAGAAAATGAAAGCTCCAGCGGGGCAAAATCATAATAGAAAACAGAAGAAGAAATTAAAATTGCAGACGAAAACAAAGCCCCAGCGGGGCAAAATATCAATAGAAAATAAAAGCAATACCCATCCAGCTCCGTAGGAGCGGAATAAATTACAAAAACAAAAAACCTAACCCGCAGTTTAAACCGTGGGCTATAATCAACCTCATCAATCCAAATAAATGCAATTTCAAACATGCAATCAAAACAGAAAAGAGGAGCCAATTGGCTCCTCTTTTATTAGTATTAGGGTTGTCTTAAACCTAAATAAATTATTGAGCTAAATTTCTGAATTTAACAAAAAGTAAATTGTTTTCGAGGTTGATGTGCATATGCAAATCGGCTTCTAGTTCTTTAAGCGCATTATATGCAATTACATAACTGTTGCATGCACCATTTGGTGTTTTGTAATTATCGGTAAGGCCACTCATGGCGCGTAGCGCTTCGCCAGCTCCATCGTGGTCCATTTCCATTTGCGCTAAAATTTCTTGGATATGCGGAGGCTTTTCGCCTGTTTTCTCAAAATGCTTAATTATCGGGAACAACACTTGCTCTTCTGCTCCCATGTGGTTGGTAAGTTCTAGCATTAAGTCGTCAAAAATATTGAAAACATCAATGGTTTCGGGGTGCTCAATGCCATGCACACGCGATACCTTATTCAACAACTGATGTATGGCAGGCATGTTTTCTTTCAAAAACTTATGGTGCGTATCTACAATATAATCGCATAAGAAAGCCAAGTTCCAGTTAGTAGGGTTATCGCTTTTTAGGTCGTTTACTTTGTCCAGTGCGGCAAGTTCATCGCGTAGTGCAAACACATCTACATCTCTTTCAATGCATGCTTTTTCTACCGATTTTTTACCACCGCAGCAATAATCAATGCCGTGTTTTCCAAAAACCATGGCTTTACGAATATCGCTAGCAGCAATTTCGCCAACTGTTTCTGCTTTTATGTCTTTGCTTAATTTCGAAACCCTTACTAAAGATGTTTCAGGCAACCTTTCGATAAAAGTCCATTTAAACACCGGACCATGTGCCTCGATTAGCGTATAAAAAAGGGCTTTGCCATCGCCCGAAATGAAAATATCAAACGATTCTCCGGTTTTTATTTCTGAAAAAAGTTGAAGAATTTTATCTTGTTGATCTGAAACACTCATTTGAATAAACGAGCTTGATTCTTTTAAAACAGTCATAATAACGTTGGTTTTCTTTTACAAATTTCAAGAAAACTATAGGTTTAAAACCTGACCATAGTCAAGTAAAGAGTACTTATAAATCAGTCTTACGTGTTCTAAAAAATGAAAATACGATGACAAAAATCCCAACCAACATCCCACTCGATGCTAAGAATAATAATTTGGGTTGATGGGCTAAACTCCACCAATGAAACGCTTGCATTAATCCTTGCCAAACCAGTATTTTTTCAGAAACAATAAAGCTTACTAAAAATGTAAGTATGCCAACGTTGAAAATTCTTGAGTTCGGGAATTGGGTATTTTTCAGCAATAACAAAGCGCTCAAGCTGGCAAAACCCAACAATATCAAATGCAAATGCGCAATAATAAATACCGGAAAAGCCTCTGCTAAAACAGCCACAACCGGCACCGATGACACCAACTGAAGCATCAATTTTAAAACCAGCGCCAATATCAACGAACTTAGGATTAATCGATTTATTAAATTCTTTTTTTGATGTACGATGTATTTAAAAAAGGGTCGGATAAACAAATGAAAAAGCGCATAAAACTGAATCAGCGCTGCAAAACCACTTAGTATATGCACAACAATGGGTGGATTTAGCCACAAAGTGGAGAGAAAATAGGTCAACAATACAGATACTGCCAACCACAAAACATTTCTTTTATCGTGAATCGGTGGCGTAAAAATTTCGCTGTAATGTTGGCGTAAAAGCGCTACAAAAGCAACCACAAGCCATCCGTTAATGATAAAATGCAAGAAAAAATAAATGCTTAACCGATAAATGGTCGTATGCTTTAAACCCATTGCCATAATTGGGCCTAAACCCCATGCGCCTAAAGTAGAAAGCGCTAAAAAGAATACCGAACACAGCGCAAGCGTTTTATTTATTGGGCTGATGCCGCTATTTTGCTTTACATCGGTATAAAACCGGATTGCAAACACATAGCTGCAAATGATGTAAAGCGCTGAAAACGAGATGGAGAAAAAACCGTAGCCCTGCACTGGAAAACCCAACAACATACCCACATTTGCAACCTGAATTGCGTTAAACAACTTTGTATATCGATCGTGTTTTTCGAGATGTACAAAGTATCTTAACATAAAAACATAAAGGACTGTAAAAAGCCACCCCAATAAGGCTAAATGCGAATGGGCGTGTACCCAAAATCTATATTCGAAAAGTAAAGGATAAAAGTCTAAGGGCAAACCGCGCAAATAAACTCCGATTAAACCAACGATAATAAACCACAAAAAAACACAGTTGAGCTTGCTGTTTCCCATGTATGCTATGCCATAAAAAACCCCGATTGAAACTAAATACCAATCGGGGCAATCCTAAAAACTGACTCAAAAGCCAGTGTACAAATGATAATTCTAAGATACTACAATTTTTCGAACAATGCTTGAAAAAATCGTAAATATTTTGGTTCATACACCATTTTCATTCCTTTAATTTCAGCTCTGTTTTCGTACACAGCCTCAACCGATTCTGCAATAACATCCATATGCGCTTGGGTGTACACCCGCCTTGGAATGGTTAAGCGCACCAACTCAAGTTTCGGGTAATAGTGATCGCCCGTTTCTTTGTTTCTGCCAGCAGAAACAATTCCGCGCTCCATTGTTCTAATGCCTGCATCTAAATACAATTCTGCAGCCAAGGTTTGCGCTGGAAATTTATCTTGCGAAAGATGTGGCAAAAACTTTTTTGCATCAATAAAAACTCCATGACTGCCGATGGGTAGAACTATCGGAATACCTGCTTCTATCAATTTGTTTCCTAAATACTCTACCTGACCAACACGAGCGCGGATGTGGTTATCATCAATAGACTCGCGAATACCTATAGCCATGGCTTCCATATCTCTTCCAGCAAGTCCGCCATAAGTATGCAAGCCTTCGTAAACCACTACTAGGTTTCGGGCTTCTTCAAAAACATCCCAATCGTTTAAGGCTAGAAATCCGCCAATGTTTACCAACGCATCTTTTTTAGCGCTCATGGTTGCCCCATCGGTATAGCTGCAAATTTCTAAAACGATTTCTGCTACTTTTTTATCGGAATAGCCGAGTTCTCTTTGTTGGATATGATAGGCATTTTCAGCAACACGGGTCATATCGTGAATGATTTTTATGCCGTGTTTTGCCGTTAACTCACGAACTGCTTTTAAGTTTTCGATACTTATGGGCTGCCCGCCAGCCATATTTACTGTGGTGGCGATGGATACATACGGGATTTTATCGGCTCCGTAGGTATCTATAACCGTTTGTAGCTTTTCTAAATCTACATTTCCTTTAAATGGATGCAGACTTTCAGGGTCGTGGGCTTCGTCTATAATGATGTCAATAAAGGTTCCTCCGTTCAGCTCTTGGTGCAAGCGCGTGGTGGTGAAATACATATTACCAGGTATGATGTCTCCTTTTTTTATCAGAATTTGGGAGATGATATTTTCTGCGCCACGGCCTTGATGCGTGGGTATTAAATATTTGTACCCGTAACATTCTTGAACCACTTTTTCGAGGTGGTAAAAATTTTCACTGCCAGCGTAGGCTTCATCTCCGGTCATCATTCCGGCCCATTGCTTATCGCTCATTGCTGAGGTTCCGCTATCGGTTAATAGGTCGATATACACATCTTTCGATTTTAGCAGAAAAGTGTTGTATCCGGCTTCTTTTATGGCTTCTTCACGCTCTTCGCGGGTGGTCATTTTTAACAATTCCACCATTTTCATTTTATAAGGCTCTGCCCATGAACGTCTTTTTGTTGACGAATTTGTATTCATTGTATCGAAAGTTTAAGTAAAAAAAGAGGATAGCTTTGCTACCCTCCAATAGAAATCATGCTTCTGTTTTTCATAGCTGAAGCGTCAATATCGGCATTAATAACTTGTCCGCCTTGCTGAAAATGTTTGGCTTGTATGTTTTCTGAAATGAGAGTAACAATGTCTTTGCCTTCGCGCAAAGGCGTTAACAAATCGGCTTCACCGTTCGAGAACAGGCAGTTTTTTAGCTTTCCATCGGCAGTTAACCGAATCCGATTGCAGCTGCCGCAAAATGGGTGCGACATGGTGGTTATTACTGCAAAAGTTCCTTTTGAATTGGCTATTCTATATTTACGAGAAGTATCGTGCGCTTTGTCTTGCAGCTTTTCAACGGTGAAAATATTGCTAACCGTTTCTAAAATCTGATCGTGCGATATTACTTTGTGCCATTCCCATTTGTTGCCATCAAACGGCATAAACTCGATAAAACGAACATGCAGTGGTAAGTCTTTGGTTAGCGCTACAAAATCAATGATTTCAGCATCGGTTTCGCCTTTCATTACTACCATATTCACTTTTACATGAAAGCCGTTTTCGAGCAAAAGCAACATGTTGTTATACACTTGCTGAAAATTATTTCTGCGGGTTATGGCGTTAAATTTTGTCTCTTGAAGCGTATCTAAACTCAGGTTTACTTTTTTTAACCCTGCATTTTTAAATACATCGATAAAATTATGCACCAAAACACCGTTGGTAGTTATGGCTAACTCTACTGGCAATTTGCCCAACTCAGCAATAATTTCGGCTGCATCGCGGCAAACAAGCGGTTCTCCGCCCGTTAGCCGAATTTTGGTTACGCCAAGTTCAACGAAAGATCTAGCCAAACTCACCACTTCCTCTTTGCGCATAAATAACGCACTTGGGCGGAGTTGTATACCCTCGGCAGGCATGCAATACACGCATCTCAAGTTGCACTTTTCTGTTAAAGAAATGCGCAGGTAGTTGTGAGTTCGGCCAAATTTATCTTTCAGCATTACTTTTTATCTTCATTATCGGATTTGATATCGGAAACTCCTTTTTTAAACTCACTAATGCCTTCTCCAAGACCTTTCATGAGTTGTGGAAGTTTAGAGCCTCCAAAAAAAAGTAGTATCACTACACCAATCACTAACAATTCTTGCATGCCTAAGGCTGCTAAAAAAATATGATTTAACGTTTCCATATCGGTTTTATTTAACTAAATATAGCATTAAACTAGCTACATTTCTGGTATAATCGCTTGCAGGCATTTCGTCTAATTTCTCGCAAAATTTTTCGACAAAGCTCTTTACATGATCTTTAATAAACTTGTTATACGCATCAATTCCAATTTCTGCTTGATCTGTATTTGAAGCGAGTGCAATTTTAGTTAATAAAATTGAGGTAAACTCCAATTCGTAATTTAACGCATCGGGCGAATCGCCACTTTTTGGGGTTATTCCAAATGCTTTATAGAAAGCCGATACATCTGTAACCGCTTGCATGTTGTTTGTGCAATAGCTTTCGGTTTGTGGAATTCCTTTTTGGATATATAACCTTGAGTAATCGGCTAAAATTTCTTCTGGCAAATAACTTTCGTTAATTGCAGCAATCAATTTTTCTTGCTCATCATTCAACGATTTGGAGGCTAACAATTCCTGAACTAACGTTTTGCGTTGCGCTAAACTTGCATCATCAGGATAAGAAAAACCCATGCTAGCAATGCGGAACAAATCTGCTAAAACCAGCCAATTATTTTCAATTTGTGTAGTAGTCATGTTTTTACTTTTGGATTTCTAAATCGGTCCACATACTGTAATGCTTACGACCACTAATGTTGTTTTTATTACCATCCCAAACTGCAAAAGCAACTTTCGACTTTCCACTGGTTAAGTTTGAATCGTTTGGATCTGGAGAGGTTATCGGGCGAACAAACATTACGCGCCACGTGTTCTTATTCCATGACCCCCAAGAGGTTGCATTCTGATACTTTTGTGTTTCTAACGTACCGTAACCTTCTGCATTTTCTTCTTCGCAAGGAATCTTACGGTTCATTATAGACATTGGGTTTTTAGAATACGTTCCGTGCATACTTGATGCCGCTTTGCCTCCAGAAACTTGGGCTGCAGAAATATCCGTTGCAAACGCACCTTCAAAGTTGACCACTTGTTCTTGTCCAGGGTATAAGTCGGTCCAATAGTTTGGATATGCATCTTTAACATCTCTAAATCCAAATTCGATATCTTGTTGCCAAACTGCTTTCCAGTGTATGATATGCACTTTGCCGTTTTTATTTCCCATCATAAAACTTGGGGTACCACCACTTGTAACCGGGAATTGTATTGCAACTTGATCGCAGAATTTATCGGCATCTACAATCACATCTTTGGTGGCATCATCCCACTCAATCATGATGGCTAAGTTTATACCATCGTTCATGCTTCTAACTCTTACCGAACCAATGCTTGCCATATCAAGCATTGGTGGGGTAACTTTTTGAGCAAATACAGGCATGGCAACCGGTTCTATAGCATCCCATTCGCCTGAAAAAACTTGTTTTTGAGCGATAGATGTCGTTTTCTTGGATTTTATAACTCCTTGCGCATACGTAAAGTTTAACGCAATTGAAGCTATTATAAGGGCGAAAATTCTTTTCATGGCCTTTTATTCTTTCCGTTTATGGGGTGTTGTGTCTGAATGTACCTAGTTGTGTATCTTCGAACGATCTTACAAAAATTGGTTCGGTGAAAGGTACTTTTACTATCACTTCTTTCTTCTCGTTGTATCCTACTGCAAAATCATCTTCTGCTTTTACAGAGTGCACAATTTTTGGAGTATTCCCAAACATTAAGAACGATGCCAACGATTTAGGATCGTTTTTCGCATTTTTATAGTTTGTTATCGCTTCATCAACTCCTGGTCCAAACATTTGGTTAAGGAACTCTTTCGGAACGTGAACCGGTGGGATATAATATACGTTTGGTTCTGTACCGTATTGCGGATAAAGCGGCAAAGCAACTTTTTTAATGCGTACTAAATAGTCGATAGGGTTATCTTCTCTTTCTTCGCCTGGCTTGCTCAAGAAACCTTGCATGCGTATTTTACCGATACAGGTTTGAACGCAACGCGGTTGCTCGCCTTTTTCGATAAGTGGGTAACATCCAATACATTTTTCAGAAACACGCGTGATCATGTTATAAAATGTCTTTTTGTATGGACACGCTTTTACGCACTCTTTATACCCGCGGCAACGCGATTGGTCGATAAGTACAATGCCGTCTTCAGGGCGTTTGTAAATCGCTTTTCTTGGACAAGCTGCTACGCAACCCGGATATGTACAGTGATTACAAATACGTGCAAGATAAAACATCCAAACATCGTGTATTCCGTTAAAAAATGCACCTTTGTCTACTGTTCCTGAGCACTCATCTTCGCCAATATTTGGGAAAGCGTAATCTCTTTCTTCGGGTCTCCAACCTTTGGCTAGTTCTCCATTAGGTTTATCTTCAAAAATGGTTTTTCCTTTGTAAACGCCTGTTTTTTTATCCCAAATTTGGTTAGGCATTTCTTTCAGAAGATTTACGTCCCAACGCATGGGGTATGAGCCGTAAGGTTTGGTTTCGACATTGTTCCAGAACATGGTTTCTTGCCCTTTACCGGCAGTCCACGTGGTTTTACATGCAACCGTACAGGTTTGACATGCGATACATTTGTTGGTGTCGAATATATATGCGATCTGTTTGTTCGGACGGTTTTCCTCGTAAGGATATTCCATCTCACGCTTTAGATGCCAATTTTTAACTTTTGCCATTGTCTTTTCTTTTAATGTGCTTTCTACTCTTAACTATGCCTTTTTTACGAATCCGCCTTTGATGTAGTTTAAGAAATCTTCTGATTCGTACGTTGGGCGGATTTTCTTTTTAGCCGCTTCCCACAATCCTTTTCCATCTAAACCGCCTTTTTCGGCAAATTCAATTTTAACGAATGACTCGCGTGGTGCACCGGTTGCGCCATGAACATCAATCTCAAACCCTTTATCGATACCTTGTCCGAAATTATTTTTACGGATTAATGAATCTGTTAATAAGGTTGGTTTTAGCCAAGCACGTGTACAACTTTGATGCGAACCTCTGCGAAACATAGCCTGATAGTTTGTAAACTTGTTTTTAGCTAAACCATTTGCATTTTCTTCGGTTGCTTTTACCGAACCATAAGTTGCTCCGTACGCATTGTGCCACATACGCGTTATGCCTCTTGGTGTTCCAGGGTAGTATCGAGCGCGGCATAATAAACGGGCAAGTTTGTATTCTTCGCTGTTTTTGTCTTTCTGCCAACCTCTGTACGGGCGATCTTCTGGATCTGCATCAATCCAAACATAATCTCCATCTTCAACGCCTAATTCTTTGGCATCTTTCGGGTTGATATCTACATATAATTCTGAGATATACGGATTACGTTTATCGTGGCGGTGCATGTCGCCAAAAGGACCAAACCAAACTGCAACGATATCTGTGTCAATTGGCGTGGTGTGCGCTCCATGACGATATTTAGGCGTATGGAATATGAATTTAAAATCTTTGTTTGCTGCTGTTAATGGGTGTTGGGTTTTCTTTAAATCTGCCCAAGATTTTACCACGTGGCGACTTTGGCGCACATCACCAGAAAGATTATCGATAGAAACCCCGTAGTCTTGTGGCGATTTAGGTTTAATTGCTGCGTGCGGTTTCCCTACAATGACATTCGGTTCATAGAACGTTGAATCAATAGGCTCGCGGTGAACTACCATATTTTCTCCTGAATCTCTGAACTCAATTTCATCGCGGTAAAACTCAAGTCTGCCCGATTTGGTATACCATTGTTTGTCTTCTTTATCTTGTTCGTACCCTACAAATTTTGGCGTGGTACGGGTCATCAATAAAGCTGGAATTCCTTTTTTAGCTTTCTCTTCTAAATCAGCGAATTTATACCCTTTTGTTGCTTGGCTATTGTCGATAATACGCTGTAAGTAAACGTCAACACGGTTTTCTCCTACAAATTTGAAGTAATCTTTAAAACGGTTATCGCCTGTTAAATCGCCAAAAGCATCGCACAATCCAGCAAGAATTTCAATATCCGCTTTGGTATCAAATATCCGCTTTAAAGGAGTGCGAGGATAGATGTATAAGAAAGGATTGGTAACTGAAATTGTAGCATCAGGATGCTTAAACTCACCCCAAGAATCTACCGGAAATACGATATCAGAATATTCGCAAGTACCTGTCCACCACCACTCTAAACACGTAATAAACTCAACTTTTGGATAAGCGTTTACTACTGCCTCATAGTGCCCCTTGTTATTTGCAAGCAACGAATTTCCATTACTAACTAAAACCGACTTAGTAGGCGTAGGCATGTGCGTGCTGCCCGTCATGTTGGTTTTGCCCATTCTTAACGGCCTGTCGCTGTTGTTAAAGAAGTGAGCTGATTCGTAACTGAAATACTTTTTAAGGGTTGCCGGCTTATTTTCTTCTAACTGAATATTAAACGGATCTTCAATAATGTAGGTTGGCAATCCCGACATGTATGCTCCGCGGTAATTCCCTGCGTAGCTTCCAACGTTTCCGCCTACGCGTCCAATGTTTTGCGTAAGTGCTGCTAAGAAAAATACTGCACGGTCTTTCAAGTCGTTGTTAAAAAATTGATTAGGCCCCATTCCCATTGCAAAAAGTGTTTTGCCTGCATTTTTAGCAATTTCTTTGGCAATTTCTTCAATTCCTTTAACTGGCGCCCACGTTAATTCTTCAACCGTTTTAGGATCGTAATTTTCCATCACGTATTCCGACATCATGTCGAAAACAGTACGTACTTCTACGGTATTTCCATCGGCTAATTTTATGCTGAATTTACCTTCTAATGCAGGCATAAACCCTTTTTTAACCATGTTATTACCATAGTCATCGCGATTTACAGGAACTGCAGTTTTTTTAACGGTATCATAAATCATGAAATCGCCCCATTTATCTCTCATTTTTTGAGTGATGAAAGGCATGTTTTGTTTTAATCCGCCCGGTGCTTTTTCGCCATCTTTTACAACTTTGATGTAACCCGAAATTTCGCCTAATTTATAGGATGCATCTACCTCGTTTGGACGTAAGAATTCGTTGGTATCCATTCTAACCAACAAAGGCATATCCGTATATTTCTTTAGGTAATCCGCATTGTATTTTTTATCGCGGATAATAACGTGTGAAAATCCTAATGCTAATGCTGGAGTAACTCCAGGACGAACGATAAGTACATTATCTCCTTTGTTTGCTGTTGCAGAATATTCGCACGCGATTACGGTAACTTTTGCTCCTTTAATTCTTGCTTCTGTTAGCCAGTGCGACTCGGGCATTTTGGTAGTAATCCAGTTCATACCCCACACAATTATGTGGTTTGAATGCTCTACGCAAGATAAATCCCAATCTACAGTTTGTGTACCTGTTACCATTGGATGCCCAGGAGGTAAGTCGGTGTGCCATGCATAACTATCCCAACAGCGAGCAGCTTTTGCTTTATCGGCACCTACATTATTTATTTTAGCATCTAACAATGCTAAAGAATTTGCTAATCTGTTTACTCCAAAAATTCGGGTAATACCTAACGGTGCCATTCCACCACGGAATTTTAACGTTTGAACGCCTTTTTCGTGCATGGCTTCAACCATATCGTGGTCGTAGCCTTGTTTCAATAGCTTTTCAGAGCCTTCTTTTCCGTTATATGCGCGAGCGATATTATCTAACGCTTTTGCTGAAAACTCAAATGCTTCTTCCCAAGTTAGGCGTAAGAATGGCTCCTTACCGCGTTGCATATACATTGCCGGAACTCTTCCGTCTAATTCGCGAGGCATTCCATCTTTCAACCACTTTAAGAAACCTTCGCGGATAACTGGATGTTTAACTCTACGGTCTCCGTAAAATCTACGTGCCAATGCAAGGCCTTTTTGGCAGCATCTTGGTTCCCAACGTGCCGTGGCTTTGTTGCCGTATAAATCCTCAGCTTGTCCATAACCATAACTAGGTGCAATACGCACCACTGTATCGTTTTTGACATGTGCTTTTAACAAACAGTTATGGGTATCGTTAGGAGCGCATAAAAATGTAAACTCACTGTCATAATTCCATAAATCTCTGTAGGTTTTTTCCCACTCACGATCGGGGTATGCTGCTAATGGATTCGTAATATCCAATGGTTCAAAGAAGCTGAACGCTTCAGCGAATCCCCCCAATTGCATTTTGGATAGTATCACCCCCCCTGTCAATGACAGTGAAGCCGATTTTAAAAAGTCTCTTCTATTCGTTCCCATGGCTGGAGTATTTAGCCGTTTATGATTTCAATAATTTCTCAAAAATCGATACGAATAGCAACTTGCTTTATGATGGGTGTCATACGTAAAGCAGTTATTTGTCAAATACTGAAATATTTATTTAGAATGCTTTTAATTAAGCGGCTGGCAGCTTCTTATTTGCTTTGCTATCAAATAGAAAGGCATAAATAACCAATAAAATACCAACAAATATACCTAGACCGGATAGGCCAACAATAGAGTAATAAGACCGAATTGTATTCATCCAAACAGCATGATTTTGCTCAAATGGATAATTGGGTTGAGCTCCTTTTATCCAGCCAGAAACTATGATGGAAACCCAAAAAACTGCTAAAGAACTGTTAAAAAGCCAAAAACCTACGCGAATGGATTTCCTATTGACATCGACTCTATCTCTAAAAATATAAGCAAGTGATGCAAACAAAATGCTTGTGTTAATTCCAATTGTAGTGCCCATGGAATGGGCAACCGTTATGTGTGTGCCGTGGGTAAATAAATTAATGTATGGAATTGACATAAGTACCGCCAAAACAAGATTCAGAAAAATCCAAATATCTGCAGAGGTCATAAAACGCACCGAAAAATCATAGTTTAGCAATTCTGATTTCGATAAGGTTTTTCGCCATTGTAAAATCATGTTTCCAATCAGAATCCATTCCGTCATGCTAATAGCATAAGATATCATCTTAACATAATGTGAGGCAGGAACAATATAAGTATGATGTCCCCAATTAAACATGAGGTTGGTTAATCCCAAAAAATAGAAAAGGAAACTGGTTTTAGAAAAACCGATGGTTGAATCTTTTTTAATTTTCGACATCAAAAATATACCTGTACCATACACCAACATATTCCACGAGCCAACCATTGCACCCAATGCTTTCCATTGTATGGCAACATCGCGCACCGGGTTGTTGCCAACCTCTGGTATCATCCATAAATAAGATTCTATGTACGTATATGCAAAGGCTATAAAACCTGTTCCCCACATCCATACATAAACGGGATATTTTGAAAAGCTAAAGCCTGTTGTTTTAAAGAAATTAAAAAGTGTAAAAAGCCACCCTCCTAAAACCAAAACACCTAGAACTGGTGGGTATTCTAAATATTCTCTACCTCCAAACCAGCCTAAAAACTGGCAGAACATTATCAGCAAAAATGCGCTACCATATAATAAAGTATGCGCTAAAATTGCTTTAACTGAAAACCACTCTCGCTTTACAATACCGGGCAGATAAATAAACACTCCACCAATTGCTGCCATAAAAATCCATCCAATAACAAAACTCACATGCAATGGGCGTAAAGATTGAAAAGGAATCCATTTTAGCACTTCAGCATAACTTTTACTGTATGCTAAACTCCCAATTAATCCAAAAATCATCCCGAAAACAAGAGCTCCTAAACCGCAATGAATCCAAAATTTGCCTATTTTATCGGTTGAAGATTCAACTATTTTTGTTTGCGATTCCATATTAATTGCTGTCTATTCACTTTCAGTTATAGTATTTCCCAAAACAAATTTTGGTCTTTTATTGTATGTAGAGGCAGAAGAGTCAATATTTGTTAAATAGGCTATCAAATCAGAAACTTCAGGCTCACTAAAGTTGAATTTGGGCATAATAAGCCCTCCATTTTGAATAAAAGCACGAGTATAAGGGACTCCTTTTTGAGAAATCACTTTGGTTAGTTCAGGGCCGAGATATCCGCCCAGCCCATAAATTTGATGGCAAGAAAAACAGTTGTTCTTCTGCCAAATTTTTCTGCCGTTACTAACAGAACTTTCGCTTAAGGCAGCACTGTGTTTAATATTGCGTGTTGCATTGGTGTAAATCCACCATGAATAGGGCAAAAAAGCCACTATTAAAACAGATAAAACTTTTTTTGGCCAATGCATTTTTGTTATCTAAAAAACAAGCCCTCATTTTTTAATGAAGGCTATAAAAAAAGGTTTGGGAAAAGTTATTTTTTTGCTCCGCTCTGAGATTTCACATAAGCCATTACAGCTTTGATATCAGCATCGGACATTGACTCGAATGGAGGCATTGGTATTTGATTAAATTGATTAAAAATGGCAACCGCTTTTGGATCTTTTGCTTTTACCATAGCTTGAGAATTTTTAATCCATTTAATTATCCATGCTTCAGGATATTTAGCGCCAACTCCTTTTAAATCTGGGCCAACAGTATTGCCTTTCCCAATTGTATGGCAACTTTGGCAATTATCCTCGTATAATTTTTTGCCTTGCTGAGCATATGTATTTGATGCAAATAATAACACTAAAGCAACAACTACAAGTCTAAAAAATGTTTTGTTCATAATGGTAATTTCTGCTTCAAAAGTATATCTGTGAAACAAAACCAATTATGACCCAAGTCAGCCTAACGGCTATTTAATGTCAATATGTTTAAAAATAGAGTTTTTTAATTTTTTTGATAGGCCCAACACAATACTCTTGATGGCACGATATGCATGAAGTTACTACAGCATTAAAACTAGCCGTATCTGCTTTTGTTTGGGTGGCTAATCTGTTTTTTACAGCTTCCCAACGACTGGCACGTTCAAAAAAATCGGGCACTAAAACAGCAGAATCTGTTGGAGTAAGCACCCAAAAAGCTTCGCTAGGCAAGCTATCCGCAATAAAACTGCCACGTTCCATGGTATGTTTGGTAGCCATCATTTGGTCAAACATCTGGCGCATCGAAATTGCCATGGGTGCTCTTTTAAGCCCAACCACTACTTCTGGCTTTACACATTCTTTCTCAGAAACTACTTTTTTATTATCGCAAGAAGCCATAAAAAACGCCCCACTAAAAAGTAGGGCGATATAAAAACGTTTAATAAACTTCATTTACTGTATTAAAACGCCCTTTGCTTCAAAAGTAAGTGCTGTTTCTGGAGCTACAATAGAATCAATTTGAGCTTGAGTTTTTCCTGCATCTTTTGCGTAATGCTTTAAATCTTCAAGTGAGGTAGTTTCCATTCTTGCAATACCATGTAAAATTGCTCTTTTCCCAGAAGCATCTTTGGGTACAAAAAAACCATAGTCTTTAAACGAAACACGAACGGTTTCTCCGTTATTTAATTCCATTTTCATCCAGCAGCCTTTTTTCTGGCAACATTCTTTAATGGTTCCTTCAACTGTTAAATTATCCAAAGAATCAGCGCCACCCATCATTGATACTAAATCAGCAATAGGTTTTGCGTTTGCAGTGTCAATTTTCTCTCCAAAATACTCTCCTACTTGTGTGGTAGATTCTGCATTTTTATCTGCTGAGTTACATGCTGAAATTGAAAGCGTTATGCCAAGGGCAATTATTAGGTTTTTATTCATTTTAAAAATTTATGTAAAAATATACAGTTGTCACTAATTTATATAGCTTTAAGATTAGAATCATGTAAAATGGTTACATTTCTAACGACTCTAAAATCTGCTCAGTGTGGTTTTTTGTTGATACTTTAGTTATGTGCGAAATAATTATTCCCTTTTCGTCTATAACAAATGTTTCTCTCTTGATGCCTTGATACGCTACTCCAAACATGGATTTCTCTCCCCAAACGCGGTAATCGTTTACTGCTTTTTTGTCTTCATCAGCAAGTAAATCGAAAGGCAAATCGTATTTGGTTGCAAATTTTTCGTGCGATTTTACCCCATCCGTACTAACACCGATAATGGAGAACCCTTTTTCTTGCAACAAGGCATAATTATCGCGAAGATTACATGATTGTGTAGTACACCCTGGCGTATTATCTTTCGGATAAAAATATAACACCAATTTTTTGCCTTCAAAATCACCCAAGCTAATTTCTTTTCCGTGCTGATTTAAACCCGAAAAATCCGGAGCTTGTTTTCCTATCATGTTGCTCATATGGTTCTAAATAGTATTTCGACTTTGTTTTGATTTCCTACCTCGTCTACAACGATAATTTTCAAAACATGTTCCCCAACAGGTAAGTTTTTATCGAGGGTATGAACTATTAACGAGCGTTTCCCATCAAAATCAAACAAAACCCATTTGTCGTCTATATAACTTTTAAAGGATTTAACCCCTGATAAATTATCGCCAATAACAAGGCGAAGTTGTCCATTTTGAGGCAAACTTTTTCCGGTAGTAAAATTTATAGGCTTTACGTAGGGCTTAATTGAATCTACAATTAACTGGAATTCTCCGAAACTCCGCATCGAAAAATGGAAATAGTTGCCTTTCCAAGTTCCACCTTGAACCCCTTTTCGCTTGCCAAATTCATAAATAGCTGCAATTGTTCTAGCTTTAATATCATCAGAAACATGATTTGCCTTTATGGCAAAATCGCAATAGGTTTGCAATGGCGTTGTTGGCTCGCCAAAAGAGTGGTAATCAGAAATTGAGCCGGGCTTTTGAGGCGATACCTCATGATAAAACATCATGGTATCGTACAGCGCCCCGGATGGCACATCAACTTTGCAGCTTTCGCCTTTAAACGAGTTGTTTTTTAACGGATAAAAAACATCCGATGGCTTTTTATATGGATCGGCCGGGCCAACTTCGTAATTTCCTTGATGCGTTGAAGAAATTTTGAATCGGACTACTGATTCATTTTGATTGAAATCTTTTACGCTTATTTCAAAATCAGCCTCTGTTCGAGGAGCTAAATTTATTAATCCGTTGTTTACAATTGTATCGTAAACCTTTAATAAGTTCCCGGGCGATTTATATAATTTGTAAATATTTTGCCCTGAAGTTACCCGAAGTTTAAAATCGCCCAGCGCATTTGCATACCGCGCTTCTTTGTATAAAAACTGGTCCATTTTAAAACTCATGATGGTTTTCTGATTCATTTTTACTTGAATTGAAAAAACACCATTCTGATTAAAACCCATGTTGTGCTGATCTAAACAGGATATTCCCAAATAAAATGGGCCACTTACCTCCTGATTTTTTACCCCTAAATGGTAATCGCCATACGCTCCTAAAACTTTAATTTGGTTCATGCGTGACGTTGCATTTACCCGCGATAGATGATTATAGGGATAAATAGCAACCGTTCTGACTTGGGGTTTTACATTATCTGCAATTTTATATCCAAAATACAATGGATTAATAGGTGCTTCGGTGCGCTCATCTCGTATTTCGAAATGCAGATGGGGCCCTGCAGAGCCTCCACTATTGCCAGAAAGTGCAATAATTTCGCCTTTTTTTATGGGCATTTGTCCTGGTGGCATAAAGTATTCTACCTCAAACGACTCTTTTAAACGCTGTTGTTCAAGCGTTTTATCGGCTATTTTGCCTACATATTTTTGCAGATGCCCGTAAACAGAAGTGTATCCGTTTTTATGGTTGATATAAATAACCTTTCCATAGCCATGGGGCGATACTTTTACACGCACCACAAACCCATCAGCAACGGCATATACTGGCAATCCTTCTTGTCCTTTGGTTTGAATATCTAAACCGGTGTGCAAATGATTCGGTCGCAGCTCGCCAAAAGTGCCAGACAATTGCAACGGAATATCTAAAGGTGATCTAAAATAATTGGTGGGATGGAGCAACTGCCCATAAATAGACGATGGCATACAAAATGCCATCATCATAAGTAAAAAAATGTATTTAAATGTACTTTTAAACAATCCCTTAAAAGTTTGGAGCAATAATATATTTCGAATAAAATTCATCAATATGGTTCACGGCTTCATCGGCAGTATCTACTACTTTCATCAAATTCATGTCTTCAAGATAAATGTTTCCTTCTGCTGCCATAGTTTTTACCAACCAATCAACCAAACCAGACCAATATTCTTTACCTACTAATGCAATCGGGAAACGGCCAATTTTATTTGTTTGGATTAGGGTTAATGCTTCAAAAAGCTCATCCATGGTGCCAAAACCACCAGGCAAAACCACATACCCTTGCGAATATTTCATAAACATTACCTTACGTACAAAGAAGTAATCGAAGTGTAAAAGTTTATCTTGATCGATATATGGGTTGTTAAATTGCTCGTGAGGTAAATCGATATTTAATCCTACTGATTTCCCTTCATTTTCGAAAGCGCCTTTGTTTCCCGCTTCCATAATACCAGGTCCGCCACCAGTTATAACACCAAAGCCGCGTTGGGTAAGTTTTTTGCCAATTTCTTCAGCTAATGTGTAATATTTATTGTCGTTTTTTGTACGCGCAGATCCAAATATGGAAACGCAAGGACCAATTTTCGCAAGCTTTTCAAATCCTTCTACAAATTCAGCTATGATTTTGAAAATCTGCCAAGACGATGACGCTTTGATTTCGGTCCAATCTTTAGGCTCAAATGCGCGTTTTATCCGCTCTTGGTTTAAATCATCTAATTCGTTTTTCATAATACTTCTAATTTCGAACCTGCGAAATTGCTATAAACAATTTGTAATGCCGAACTTTATTTTCATTTTTAACAAAAAAGTGCTTTAATCCTTCAGAATGATAGCTGAGCTCCGCAAATTTATAAACGACACCTATAACTCAACTAGATATAAAAACGCTTTACTTTATTTAAGTGAAAATGCCGGTGGATTACCCAAATTTAAAATTTCAGAAACTCCTGTTTTCATATCCCAGAATTTACTAAATTCTTTAAAGGAGGTTTCTAATTATATTATTGATGAAATTAAAAAAGACAGTTTTATAGCCCTTACAAACGCTGCAATCCCTGCTAAAAAAAGAGTTTGTGGCGAAGAATCACATCCAAATTTTTTAGCCATAGATTATGCTATTTGTGAAAACGAAAAGGGGGAGTTAATTCCTAGGTTAATAGAATTACAAGGATTCCCTTCGGTATTTGCCTATCAATATTTTTTATCTGAAGCTTATGCTTCTGCCTATGAAATCCCTAAAAATTTGACCCCCTTTTTTAGTGATTTGGATATCGATTCATACATCAAATTATTCGAGAAAACAGTGCTGGGTGATTATTCAGCAGATGAGGTTATCTTATTAGAAATATATCCAACGCAGCAAAAAACGGAAATTGACTTTATCATAACCCAAAAAATAATAGGAATAAAAACGGTTTGTGTTACCCAATTACGTGCTGAAGACAAAACTCTATACTATTTATTAAACGGAAAAAAAATCATTGTTAAACGGATATACAATAGGCTAATATTGGAAGAGCTAACCCCTCAGCAACTTTCTGAAATTAGCATTTCCTTAGATTTTGATTACGACATAGAATGGGCTACGCATCCCAATCATTTTTACCGAATAAGTAAGTTTCTGATGCCCTTTTTAAATCATCGACTTATCCCAAAAAGCTATTTCGCAGATCAAATCCCAAGCCACATATTGGATTTCGGAAATTATATATTGAAGCCTTTGTTTGCATTTGCCGGACAAGGAGTAAAATTGAATATTACTGTCAAAGACATTCGTGAAATTAACGATAAACAGGATTGGATAATACAAGAAAAGGTGAAATATGCGGGCGCTATAAAAATGCCCGAGGAAGCCATTAAATGCGAAATACGTTTGATGTATTTATGGCCTGATGAAAACGAAAATCCAACACTAGCTATAAATATGTGCCGATTAAGCAACACACGCTTTATGAATGTAGGGCAAAACGCAGTTCACAAATGGGTTGGAAGTTCAATTGGGTTTATCAAAACAGATAATTAATTCTAGAAACAGACAAATTAAAGGGGTTTGCTGCTCAATTAATACGCAGTTTTTAAAGAAAAACGCTCCGATTTTATTGAAATTTTGGAGGTGAGTTAAAAAAAAACAAAAGTCTAATGCATATCACTTCTAAAGTGCATAAAAAATGGCTTTTTTGTGGTTACTTTTGCACACGCTAAAAAAGAATTCATTTTAGCTTATTAGACATTTGTACATCACATATGGGCAAAAAGATATTGCTAGAACACGCAAAATTGCCGGGCATTCGCTCGTATGACGTTTACCGATCAACCGGTGGATACGCATCAGTAGAAAAAGCCCTTCGAAATATGACACCTAATGAGGTTGTCGAAGAAGTGAAAAAATCTGGTCTTCGTGGTCGTGGAGGAGCTGGTTTTCCTACGGGCATGAAGTGGGGTTTCATCGATAAAAAATCGGGCAAACCACGATATTTACTTTGCAATGCAGACGAATCAGAGCCTGGGACTTTCAAAGACAGGTATTTGATGGAGTATTTGCCGCATTTATTAATTGAAGGCATGATTACTTCGAGCTATGCGCTAGAGTGCAAGGTCGCTTATATTTATATACGTGGAGAGTACAAATGGATTTACAAAATCCTACAACACGCTATTAAAGAAGCCTACGCCAACGGATGGTTAGGTAAAAATATATTAGGAACCGATTTCTCGTTAGATCTTTATGTACATTGCGGTGCAGGTGCATATATCTGTGGCGAAGAAACTGCACTTATCGAATCTTTAGAAGGAAAGCGTGGAAATCCGCGCATTAAACCTCCTTTCCCAGCAATACAAGGTTTATACAATTGTCCAACGGTAGTAAATAACGTTGAAACTTTAGCAGCAGTTTGTTGGATTGTAAACAACGGTGGCGATGAATACGCTAAAGTAGGCATTGGCCGTTCTACCGGCACCAAACTAATTTCTGCATCTGGAAACATCAAAAATCCAGGAGTTTACGAAATAGAAATGGGCATTACTGTTCGTGAATTTATCTACTCGGATGAATATTGCGGTGGAATTACCGATGATTTAGAAATGAAAGCGGTTGTTGCTGGAGGCTCTTCTGTTCCAATTCTTCCAAAAAACTTAATTCTAACAACAAGTGATGGTTTGGATCGTTTAATGAGCTACGAATCATTGAGCGAAGGCGGTTTTCAAACGGGAAGCATGCTTGGCTCTGGTGGATTTATAGTTTACGATGAAAAACAATGTATTGTTCGCAATACTTGGAACTTTACTCGCTTTTACCACCACGAAAGTTGTGGCCAATGCAGCCCTTGCCGTGAAGGCACAGGCTGGATGGAGCGCGTATTGCACAAAATAGAAAACGGTCACGGCTCTATTGAAGACATTGATTTGTTATGGGATATCCAAAGCAAAATTGAAGGAAACACCATTTGCCCATTAGGAGATGCTGCAGCTTGGCCAGTAGCAAGTGCTATTCGCCATTTCCGCCACGAATTTGAATATCACATCAATAATCCTCATAAGGTATTTGATGCAGATCATGTATATCAACCCAACCAAAAAACGGTTAACGTTTAACCCCAATTCAATAGCTAGTTATGAGCAAATTTAGGGTAACCATTGACGGAATAACCACCGAAGTAGAACCGGGAACAACCATATTGCAAGCAGCCAGAAATATTGGCGAAAATGTTCCACCGGCTATGTGCTACTATTCTAAATTAGAAGGTAGTGGCGGTAAATGCCGTACTTGTTTAGTAAAAGTAACCAAAGGTTCTGAAGCAGATCCAAGGCCAATGCCAAAACTGGTTGCATCGTGCCGCACCACAGTTATGGACGGCATGGAAGTGGCTAACACCACCAGCCCAGAAGTTACCGATGCACGCAAAGCAGTGGTTGAATTTTTATTGATAAATCATCCACTTGATTGTCCGGTTTGCGACCAAGCGGGAGAGTGCAAATTGCAAGATTTATCCTACGAGCACGGGAAAGCGCATTCTCGCTACGAATTTGAGCGTAGAATTTTCGATAAAATAGACATTGGTCCGTTCATTAAATTAAACATGAACCGTTGCATATTGTGCTACCGTTGCACGTATGTTGCCGACCAACTTACCGATAGCCGTTCGCACGGAATTTTAAATAGAGGCGACCATTCTGAAATCAGCACACATATTTCAAAAGCAATCGAAAACGATTTTTCTGGAAATATGATTGATGTTTGTCCGGTAGGCGCATTAACCGATAACACATTCCGATTCAAAAGCCGTGTTTGGTTTACTAAACCTTACGATGCACATCGCAATTGCGATAAATGTTGCGGAAAAACTGTGGTTTGGTATAAAGGAGATGATATTTTACGTGTTACTGCTCGCAAAGACAAGTGGGCAGAGGTTGAAGAATTTATCTGCAATACTTGCCGCTTTGAAAAGAAAAAAACGTCTGATTGGGTTATCGAAAAACCAACAGAGATTTCGCATCAATCCGTAATTTCTGCCAATCATTATGAGTCTGGAACAGTTGATCCATTCGAAAACCTTCGCGTTAAAAAATTATTATAATGTTCTCAGCCATATTTTTAGATAAAGCAATTTTAGTAGTTATACTATTTTTGGTTACGTTGGGGATTGCAGCATATAGCACTTATTTCGAGCGTAAAGTAGCTGCATTTTTACAAGACCGTTTGGGTCCGGATCGCGCAGGTCCTTTTGGATTGCTGCAACCTTTGGCCGATGGGGTAAAAATGTTCTTTAAAGAAGAAATCATACCAAACACATCCAACAAATTCTTGTTTTTAATAGGTCCAGGCTTATTTATGATAACGGCTTTGATGAGTGCAGCCGCTATACCTTGGGGTAAAGACCTAATGATTGGCGAACATGCATTTAAACTGCAAGTTGCTGATATTAACATAGGAATTTTATACGTATTTGGCGTAGTTTCTATTGGTGTTTATGGAATTATGATTGGCGGTTGGGCATCGAACAATAAGTTTGCATTGCTTGGCGCGGTTCGTGCATCGTCACAAATGATTAGTTACGAGTTGCCCATGGGGCTTGCTGTAATTGCAATCATTATGTTAACTGGTTCGTTAAGTCTGCGCGAAATTGTTGAAGGGCAATCAGGCTCATTATTTAATTGGAATGTATTTAATCAACCTCTAGGCTTTCTTATATTTTTAATTTGTGCCTTTGCAGAATGTAACCGAACACCTTTCGATTTACCAGAGTGCGAAACCGAATTAGTGGGTGGTTATCATACCGAGTATAGCTCCATGAAATTGGGCTTATTCTTATTTGCAGAATACATCAACATGTTTATATCATCTGCTATCATATCTGTTTTATATTTTGGTGGATACAATATTCCTTGGGCCGAGCAAATGGGCCTATCGGGCAATTTAGAAGCTATTTTAGGAATTGGATTCTTTTTCACTAAAATCTTATTCTTTATTTTCTTCTTTATGTGGATTCGTTGGACCATTCCTCGTTTCCGTTACGACCAACTTATGCGTTTAGGTTGGCAATATTTACTACCACTTGCTCTTGCTAATATGATTATTACAGGCGCAGTGTTAACCTATTTCCGTTAATCTTATTACTATGAAACAACTCACAGACAGAGCTATAATAGTTAGTAAAAAAGAGATGACTTTGGCAGAACAGCTGTATCTGCCGGCTATTTTTTCAGGACTTGGGATAACTTTTAGGCACTTCTTTAAAAAGAAACCTACGTTAAGATATCCTGAAGTTAAGAAAGCATTCAGTAAAGTTTATCGTGGTCATCATGTGTTAAAGCGCGATGAAGAAGGCCGCGAACGTTGTACCGCTTGCGGATTATGCGCAGTTGCATGCCCGGCAGAAGCTATTACAATGATAGCTGCTGAGCGTACAAAAGCAGAAGAGAACTTATACCGCGAAGAAAAATATGCATCAACCTATGAAATAAATATGCTGCGTTGCATATTCTGCGGTTTGTGCGAAGAAGCTTGTCCAAAGGAAGCCATTTATCTTACTCCAGAGTTGGTAAGCTCAGAATTCGACCGCAAAAGTTTTATTTATGGAAAAGACGTTTTGGTTGAACCCTTAGATTTAAACAAGCGCATCGATGTAAGTCTACGTGTAATAGATTATAACCAAATTAGCGACAAATAAAATGGGAGATTATATATTTTATTTCTTAGCCTTTTTAAGCATAATAAGTGCTTTAATGGTTGTTTTTTCTAAAAACCCGATGTACAGTGTACTTTATTTAGTGCTTTGCTTTTTTTCGATTGCAGGACACTATATTTTACTTAGCGCAGAGTTTTTAGCATTCGTGCACATCATTGTTTATGCAGGGGCCATTATGGTTTTATTCTTATTTGTGTTGATGCTATTGAATTTGAATAGCAAAACCGAATCGTTTAAAACTCCATTATGGAAGTTTGCAGCTATCTGCTCAGGAAGCGCACTTATGCTTGTTATTTTAGCAAGTTTCAAAGAAACACAAAACTTCATCACACCAGGATCGCCACCAGCTACCACAATTGGAACGGTTAAGAATCTTGGTACGATTTTATTTAACGAATATATTTTACCTTTCGAAATATCGTCTGTGTTGTTTATTTCAGCAATGGTAGGCGCAGTTATTCTCGCTAAAAAAGAATTAGATTAATGGAAGAACTGGAACAAATTGTCCGCATCCTTCCGATTGAAAACTATTTGGTACTTTCTACCATTCTTTTTTCTATTGGAGTTTTAGGCGTGTTAATGCGCAGAAATGCGATTATCATTTTCATGTCTATTGAATTAATGTTGAACTCAGTAAACTTATTGCTGGTGGCTTTTTCGACCTATATGCAAAATGCAACCGCTCAGGTTTTTGTATTTTTTATCATGGTGGTTGCTGCGGCTGAAGTAGCTGTTGGCTTAGCCATTTTGGTAATGATATTCCGAAATACACGCTCAACCGATATCGAATCACTTAAAAAACTGAAATGGTAATCATCCAAAACTAATGAACATGTATACCATATTTCATCAAATATCCGGAAATGCGCTGTTGTTGGTTTTAATACCACTTTTGCCATTAATCGGTTTCTTTATAAACGGTATTTTTGGAAAAAGCCTTTCCAAAACATTATCTGGAGCAATCGGAACTTTAACCGTTGCTATTTCATTTATTATAGCTTTAACTCTTTTTTGGGGGTTAGATGCTAGTTTTTCTCCGTTTGTAGTTAACCTGTTCGAATGGTTTTCTGTTGGAACCTTCAAAGTTTCAATGGGCTTCCAATACGATCAATTATCTGCACTCATGTTGTTGATAATTACAGGTGTAGGAACACTAATTCATTTATATTCATCGGGTTACATGCACAATGACGATGGGTTTCAGCGCTTTTTTGCCTACCTAAACTTATTTATCTTCTTCATGTTGGTATTGGTTTTGGGAAGCAATTTTTTAGTAAGTTTTATAGGTTGGGAAGGCGTAGGATTATGCTCTTACTTGTTAATTGGTTTCTGGTTTAAAAATCCAGCATATAACGATGCCGCTAAAAAGGCGTTTGTTATGAATAGAATTGGCGATTTAGGATTCTTGATTGCTGTATTCATGATTTTTTTCCAGTTCAACTCCATCAATTATATTGATGTAATGGAAAGCGCTAAAGGAATGGCATCAAATTCTCCTATTTTAATTGCTATAACCTTGTTACTTTTTGTAGGCGCGACTGGCAAAAGTGCTCAACTTCCACTTTACACCTGGTTACCCGATGCAATGGCTGGTCCAACTCCCGTTTCGGCATTAATACACGCTGCAACCATGGTAACTGCTGGTATATTTTTAGTGGTTAGATCTAATGTATTGTTTTCATTAGCTCCTTATACTTCAGAAATTGTTGCCATTGTAGGTTTGATAACTGCATTATTTGCTGCTAGTATTGGTCTTCGTCAAAACGATATCAAAAAAGTATTAGCTTACTCCACTGTGAGTCAGTTAGGATATATGTTTGTTGCTTTAGGCGTTGGCGCTTACTCAACAGCCATGTTCCATGTAACAACCCACGCGTTTTTTAAAGCCTTATTATTCTTAGGATCAGGAAGCGTAATACATGCAATGAGTGGCGAACAAGACATCAGATTCATGGGCGGGTTAAAGAAAAAATTGCCCATTACACATATTACTTTCTTAATAGGAACTTTAGCAATTGCTGGTTTACCGCCATTTGCTGGTTTCTTTTCTAAGGATGAAATTTTAGCAAAGGTGTTTATGCACAATCCAATTATGTTTTGGGCATTGGCATTTACATCCGCTTTAACCGCATTTTATATGTTCCGATTATACTTCCTAACATTTCATGGAAACTTCAGAGGAACAGAAAAGCAAGCGCATCATTTGCACGAATCACCGTTAAGTATGACGCTGCCTTTAATGGTTTTGGCAGTTGCTTCAACCCTAGGAGGTTTTTTAGGAATGCCTGCAATAATGAGCAATTATAATGGTTTTGAATCATATTTATCTCCAATTGTGAGTCCATCGCACGGAGAGCATCCATCCCATATGTTTGAATATACCATGATGGGTGTATCGGTAATTTTACTTTTTATCATAATTGGGTACACTAGAAATCGATTTGCAACCAAACAGGTTATTCCAGTGGATGTTTCAGAAGAAAGTGGTTTTGCAAAAACCTTGGCAAACAAATATTGGGTGGATGAAATTTATGATACCATTATAGTAAAGCCAATGCTTTTTATCTCACAAAAACTACATCAGTTTTTTGAGTTGCAAGTTATTGATGGCGCTGTAAATGGAATTGGCCGCTTAACCAACTATGGATCTCAAGCGTTGCGTTTGATACAAACCGGAAACACAGGAATGTATTTAATATTCATGGTAGTAAGTATAGTATTGATTTTACTTTTTAATATAATCAGCTAATGGTAACAGTATTATTATTGCTTTTACCCGTTGCAGGAGCACTTTTGCTTTTGCCATTAAAGGGCGAAAAAGCAAAACAATTTGCGCTTATTACAGCGTTAATTCAACTTTTAGTAACCGCTTATGCTTGGTCGGGAATTACCGATTATTCAAAAGTAAATTTCTTATTTGATGCTTCATGGATTCCATCAATGGGAGTTCATTTTAAAGTGGGTATGGATGGATTAAGTTTCATGTTGGTTTTACTTACCAATCTGTTGGTGCCTTTCATCATAGCAAGCACTCAATCCGAAAAATTTAAAAAAGCGTCTAGTTTTTATGCTTTAATCTTATTAATGCAAAGCGCAATGCTTGGCGTTTTCACGGCATTAGACGGTTTTGCTTTTTATATTTTCTGGGAATTAGCTCTAATCCCTATTTTCTTTATCCTTTTAATTTGGGGCGGAGAAAATCGTGTGAAGGTTACCACCAAATTCTTTATTTATACCATAGCAGGTTCTATTTTCATGCTAATTGGTTTGATAACGCTTTATCTAAATGCTCCTGAGCGCTCATGGGATATTGCCAATTTATACCAAGCTAATTTAGATGCAGACACCCAGTGCATGGTTTTTTGGTTTATCTTTTTAGCATTTGCTATCAAAATTCCAATTTTCCCTTTTCATACTTGGCAACCATCAACGTATACTCAAGCGCCTGCTGCTGGCACAATGGTGCTTTCTGGCATCATGCTTAAAATGGGAATTTACTCATTGTTCCGTTGGTTGCTCCCAGTTGCTCCGCAAGCCGTTGCAGATTACAGTCAACTGATTATGATTTTAGCAATCGTGGGTGTGATTTACGCATCGTGGATTGCCATGCAACAACGCGATTTAAAAACGCTTTTAGCTTACTCATCCATGGCACACGTTGGTTTAATAGCTGCTGGTGCTTTTTCTGGGCAATTAATTGGAATACAAGGTGCTATGTACCAAATGTTTTCGCACGGTATCATAGTTGTAGGATTATTTATTGGTGTAGATATTATTGAAAGAAGAACTAACCTCAGAGATATCACCCTTTTAGGAGGAATACGTAATACTGCTCCTTGGTTTTCAGCTTTCTTTTTAATTATTGTACTTGGAAGCATTGCGTTGCCAATTACCAGCGGATTTGTGGGCGAGATTATGCTTTTGTTAGGTATCTTTTTACATAATCAATGGATGGCAGCAGTTGCTGGAGTTTCAGTAATTCTTGGCGCAGTTTATATGCTTCGTATGTATCAAAAAGCAATCCTTGGACCTGAAAACGAAACCAATGGCTCTTTTAAAGACCTTACTACTTCTGAAATGTTACTTATTGTTCCGATTGTTCTATTAATACTTGGACTAGGAGTTTATCCAAAACCCATTTTAGATCTTACCGAATCAATTGCTACAAACTTTTTAATCAAATAACGCATGAAGGCCATAATAGCACTATCAATTGTAGGAATTGCTACCTTATTTACCGGGGTTTTCAATATGAAAAACCGCGCAGTATGGGTAGCAATTACTGGCTTATTTGTAGCATTAACATTTACCGTTCAAGATTGGAACACTTCTGTTCGCTATTTCAGCGATATGATTTATTTCAACAATTATGCAGTTGCGTTTACAAGCATCATCATTGTAATTACTGGACTTATACTGCTTTTATGCAGCGATCATTATAGAACTGCCAACAATACTATTGCCGATATTTACGGTTTGATATTGTTTGCCGTTGTTGGTGCAATAATCATGGTTTCGTATCAAAACCTAGCCATGCTTTTTTTAGGAATAGAAATACTTTCTATTCCACTGTATATACTAGCCGGAAGTAACAGAAATGATCTTTCATCCAACGAAGCCTCGTTAAAGTATTTCCTAATGGGTGCTTTTGCGAGCGGCTTTTTACTTTTTGGAATTGCCTTGGTTTTTGGTGCAACCAATTCGTTTAATTTAGACGAAATTCATGCAGCAATTGTACATAATGGCGGAACCATAAGCCCAATGCTTAGTATTGGTGTATTGCTGATTTTAGTTGGTTTTTTGTTCAAAGTTTCTGCTGCTCCTTTTCATTTTTGGGCTCCTGATGTTTACGAAGGTTCTCCAACTGTGATTACAGCATTTATGGCAACTGTAGTTAAAACTGCTGGTTTTGCTGCGTTTTTCCGTTTATTCTCCGGGTCATTCTTAGAAATTGAATCGGTTTGGTTCAACATTCTTTGGGTAGTAACCGTGCTAACATTATCCGTTGGAAATCTAACTGCTTTATTTCAAAAAGGAATGAAGCGTTTGCTTGCATATTCAAGTATTTCTCATGCTGGATTTTTAATGCTTGCATTGCTTGTACTTTCTGATAAAGCAACCAATGCCTTAATTTATTACTCGGCAGCCTATGGTCTTTCAACCATTTGTGCTTTTGCGGTATTATTAGCTGTAAAAGAAAAAAGGGGGAACGATTCTATCGAATCCTTTAAAGGATTAGGTAAAGAGAATCCGTTTTTAGGGTTTTTCTTTACCATTGCATTGCTTTCTTTAGCCGGAATTCCTCCATTGGCAGGTTTCTTTGGTAAATATTATATGTTTGCTTCTGCACTAGAAGTTAACTTAAAAGTTATTGTTATCATCGCTGTAATCAATGCTATTATCGGAATTTATTATTACCTAAGAGTTATAAACATCATATGGAGTTCGCCTGACGAAAGCACAGCTGACCATACCATTCAAATTGGTTTTACCTATAAAACCGTGATATTTGTAAGTGCTTTACTTATTATTTTGATAGGCATACTACCTGAATTTCTTATTACCCTAATTTAATATTAGGGTATCCATTCTTTTTTGATAAAGAGTCGACTAACACTTATAAATTTGCATTGATTTATAAGTGTTACGTTGAATTCGCACGAAAAAAACTTTGACAAACTCAAACTAGCGGGACTTTTCTTAAGTCTCGGTATTGTTTTTGGGGATATTGGTACTTCGCCCCTGTATGTACTGAAAGCAATTATCGGAGATAATCTCATAAGCAAAGACCTTGTGTATGGCGGTATATCCTGTATCTTCTGGACCCTTACTTTTCAAACTACTTTAAAGTATATCATAATTACCCTTAATGCAGATAACAAAGGTGAAGGTGGGATATTTTCGCTTTATGCATTAGTTCGTAGAAAAGCAAAATGGTTGGTAGTGCCTGCTGTAATTGGCGGTAGTACTCTTTTAGCCGATGGTATTATAACTCCTCCAATTACAGTAACATCTGCAATTGAAGGTTTGAGAATTATCAACCCTGATATTCAGGTAATTCCTATCGTAATTAGTATTATTGTTGCCCTTTTTGTATTTCAACAATACGGTACACGTGTTGTAGGAAACAGTTTTGGAGGCATAATGTTTCTGTGGTTTTTAATGCTGGGCGCACTGGGTGTAGGGCAGTTAGTATATCACCCTGAAATTTTTGCAGCTTTCAACCCGTACTACGGGTACAAATTATTAACCGAATTTCCCCAAGGTTTTTGGATACTAAGCGCTGTTTTCCTCTGTACAACTGGAGCAGAAGCCCTCTATTCTGATTTGGGACATTGCGGAAGAAAAAATATACGTATAAGCTGGATTTATGTGAAAATCTGCTTAATGCTAAACTATTTGGGGCAAGGCGCATGGCTAATGCTAAACGAAGGTCAATCGCTTAGTGAGCGTAACCCTTTCTACTTTATCATGCCTGATTGGTTTACAATTTATGGAATTTTATTAGCAACCTTAGCCGCAGTTATTGCATCTCAAGCTTTAATTAGCGGTTCATTTACGCTTATTAGCGAGGCAATGCGCTTAAATTTTTGGCCTAAAGTAACCATTGAATATCCTACAGATCAAAAAGGGCAACTGTATATCCCATCATTAAACTGGCTTTTAATGTTTGGATGCATTAGTGTAGTACTTTACTTTAAAGAATCAGCAGCAATGGAGGCCGCTTACGGCCTCGCCATCACCATGACCATGATGATGACCACATTGTTGTTGATGTACTTCTTAAAACGCGTAAAAACCAACAATTACTTAATCGCTTTTCTATTCTTATTATTTGTGGGGATCGAAGGTTCATTTTTGATTGCAAATCTTCAAAAATTTAAACATGGTGGTTGGGTTTCCCTTTTTATAAGTTCGATAATTATAATAATAATGTTTACGTGGTTTAAAGCACGTAAAATCAAAAACAAGTTCACAGAATTTGTACCTATCAAAAAGTACCTTCCAATGCTTAGCGATTTATGCGTTGATGAAACAGTACCTAAATACGCAACACATTTAGTGTTTTTAACCAGTGCCGATTTTGAACATGAAATCGAGGCAAAAATAATGTACTCCATTTTCAACAAACAGCCTAAACGAGCGGATGTTTTTTGGTTAGTACACGTCCACGTTATTGACGAGCCTTATACCAAGGAGTACAAAGTTACTCCGATGGTAGATGACAAAGTTATACGCATTGAATTCAGACTTGGTTTCCGTATCGAACCGAAAATAAATGTTTTCATCCGAAAGGTAATTGAAGACATGGTTGAGAAGAATGAAATCAATGTCTTTAGTCGGTATAAATCACTAAAGAAATACAACATCACAGGCGACTTTAGATTTGTGGTCATAAAACGGGTGTTGACTTACGATATCGATTTTAGTTTTATCGAAAGGCTTGTAATGAACATCTACTTTTTATTGCACAGCGTAAGCTTATCTGAAGAAAAAGAATTCAGTTTAGATACTAGCTCTGTAACTATTGAGAAGGTTCCGTTGGTAGTTGCAAAACCAAAGAGTGTTGAACTAAAACGAATTTTCACACAAGGATATTAACTAGGCTCTTGGTTTGGTTTCGATTTCGAAATTGCTACGATAACAGGAATTGACGTTATTAAAATCAAACCAAGAATTACGTAACCCAAATATTTTTCAGAATTAGGGAAATACTCCCCAAAAAGATAGCCGATTGTTATAAAACTACCGGTCCAAGAAATTGCGCCAACGGCATTGTATCCCACAAATTTAAAAAAGGGCATATTAATTAGCCCTCCAAAAATGGGGGCAAATGTTCTAATTATCGGTAAAAACTTGCTCACAATAAGCGTTCTGCCACCATATTTATGGTAATAATTTTTTGCCATATGCAAATGCTTTTGTTTGAAAAACAAACTGTCTTTACGGGTATAAAGAGCATCTCCAGCCTTAACGCCAAACAAATAACCAAATACATTACCTACCAAGGCAGCGCAAGTAACAAGCAGAATAACAGCAATTAATGAATATTGTAGAACACCAGTGCTTATTAACAATCCAGTTGTAAACATTAACGAATCGCCAGGCAGAAAGAAACCAAAAAACAACCCATTTTCAATAAAAACTACAATTAGTAGTAACGTAATTCCACCGTAATTAATAATAAATTGAGGATCAAGTAAGTTTAAAAAAAAATCCCACGCACTTTCTAACATAACCGCAATATTAATGAAAAAAGCCCCTCTAGTTGTTTTAAAGTTTAAAACAACTAGAGGGGCTTAGGTTTAAATGAGTAACTATTTATTTTTTACCAACGGGTTTTCTGGCAGTTTTTTGTAGTATGTTGATGTTTTTTAAAACCTTTTGTGCATTATCATTGGTTGGGTCTAGCTCTAAGGTTTTTTCAATGTATAATTTCGATTTTGGCAAATCGTTCTTTTTATAATAGAACAATCCAGCATTTCCGTATGCTTCCACCAAGTCTTTCTTGTATTTAGCTGGCTCTTCGTTTGCTTTCTCAATAAAGGTTTCATAAAAAGGAATACTAGTCCCTGTTTCTTTCACATCTAAATTATAATTACAACGAGCTCTCCATAAGTACCCACTGATAAAATTGGGTTGGATTTCAATAATTCTAGCAAAAGAAGAATCTGCACTAGCATAATTTTTTCCAAAATAAAGGGCTAATCCTTTTTTATACGAATAGGTTGCCTGAGCGCTTAAACTCTGGTCTTTTGCCATTATAACATCGTATCTTGATGCTTCTTTGGTGTAATTTTTACTTAACTTATACATCACAGCAATGGTATCGTTCAAATAAGTATAGGATGAGTCCATCGCAACTGCTTTGTCCATATTGATTTCAGCTAATGAATCTTTAGCTAAACGCATATACGTTTTGCCTAAATATTCATAATCGGCTGGTCTAATTTTATCCTTTTTAACTTTTTCGAAAAAAGTTTTTGATGCTGCTAAGCCTTCTTCATATTTTCCTAATTCATACGCAGAATAATTCAATATTCTGAAAGAGTAAACGTTAGATACATCGCGCGATAAAACATCTTTAATTTGATCGTAAGCCATTTTATACTCACGGCTCATCAATAAAAACGAAGCATATTTGATCTGACTGTAACTATTCTTATCGTCTTTATCTAACAAGGAAAGGTACTTTTTGTACGAAAGGATAGATTTGTCAGTTTGACGCATTTGGAAATACAAATCTCCCAAATCTCTATATGCAGGTGCAAAAGTAGAATCTGTTTCTATAGATTTATCTAGATACATTTTAGCATCTTGATAACTCTTAGCACGCATATAAATACTACCAATTGCCCACTGAGATTTAGCCATTTGCTTATCAAAATCCAAAGCCGACTCAAAATTTGATATAGCTCTGCCGCCATCCAACAAATTTAAATAAGCCATCCCTGTATAAAAATATACTTCAGGATTGGTGTTTTCTAACTCATATGCTTTCTTTAAAAGCAAAATTGCATTTGCAGTATCTTTTGTAGCACCACTAACTAACGTATAGCCAGTTAATGCAGCAGATAATCCATCTTTATATTTTCGGTTTAATAAGACCAAATCAGTAGCCATTTTAAACTGAACTTTTGCATCGTTCGCATTTCCTAGAATGTCTGCAACAATTCCAATAGCAGCAGTATTTAAGGGATCTTTAGGATTTAAAGCTAAACCGCTTTGAAATAACTCTTTTGCTTTTGTAAAATTTTCTTCCTGAAAAGCAATCATTCCCAAAAAATAATAGGCTTTTGTTTCGTCCGTTTTTTGAGATATTAACGATTGAAACATCACTGTTGCTTTACTGTACTGTTCTTGGTCGTACAATTTCATTGCTTGGCGAATGCCTTGAGCGTTTACAACTGCGCTCACTAACACCAATGCAATTACTAATATCTTTTTCATTTATATTAAGGTTTGTTAATTACTACTACAATATTTATGCCTAAAAAAGTTCATCCACCTTTTTGGTTTGGATTAAACGTAGAGGCATGGTTGCTGGCACAAGACCAGATTTTAAAATAACTCGTTGCCCTTTATCAGAGGCTAAAAAGTTTGAAAAACCAGTTCCTAAACCAGTTCTTGGTTCGCGCAAAATAGCATAAACTTTACGGGTTAGAGGGTATGATTTTAATGCTATATAAGCCTGAAAAGGCGCATAGTATTGTTTATCGATCTCATTTTGAATCTGAATTACACGAATATCTTTCAAAAAAGCGTTAGCTGTAGAATCGTCTACATCGCTTATCCAATTTACACCAATAACTCCTAAAGCATTTGGATTATTTTTTACATAATCGATTACTTCCTGATTGGTTTTCATGGCATACAATGATTTTGATAACGGCAGATTCCCTAAAATAGAATCTTGCAAATAACGAATGCTACTTGAAGCTTCGTGATCAACCACAATGTTTACTTTCTGATCCAGTTTACCGTCTTGTAACTGCTTCCAATGGGTAATAGAGCCTCTTAAAAGCATCCTTAGCTCTTGCATTGTCATCAATGAATCTAAATTAGATTTATGAATGATAAGTGCTAATGCATCGTGAGCAATTAAAATTTCTTTGGGAGTTACTTTGATAGATTTAAAAATCAACTTTTCATCAGGTGATAGTTTGCGTGAAACTATAGCCACACGTGAACTATCGTTTAATACATCAACTATCGCTTCCATTTCTGGTTTGTAGGTTGCATTTATTTTTGATCGCGGATATTCGCTTTCAAAAACCCCTACTTCAGCCTCTAAAATGGGGCGTAGAGTTTCATCAACACTTATAGAAATTTCTCCCGAAGTTGGAGTATCAAGGTTTTTTTTGGTTTCGTTATTAGAACAACCGAAAGCAAAAAATCCGAATAGGAGAAAAAGACTATGCTTCATACTTGCTTTTCCATTTAAAAAAACGAAGCACACCGTAAGCCATTAATATGACCCCCAGTATGCTTCGTCCTATGTCTCCAAAAGTTGAAAACTGTATTAATCCACTTATCAATAAAATACCTACTAACCCATAAAATATTGCCATCAATAGGCCCAAGTAACGCATTTGATGCTGAAACTTAATTCGACAATGTTAATGATAATGGTATGCTATATTGTACTGGTACTGCTTTTCCTGCTTGCTTGCCCGGCTTAAAACTAGGCATGCCTTTAATTACACGAACAGCTTCCAAATCGCAACTTGGATGTAAACCTCTTAGTATCTGTACGTCTTGTACATGTCCCGTTGCATTTACTACAAATTGTATATAAATTTTACCTTCGATTCCATTTTCACGAGCAATTGCAGGATACTTGTAGTTTTTGTATATGTACTTATACATTTCAGATTCACCACCTGGAAATTCGGGCATTTGCTCAACAATTAAAAATGGTTTAGTATCCTCTTTCTCAATAATTGTGTTAACAACTTGATCTTTTACATCAATTGTTACTTCTGCACCTTCAACATTCTGAGTTCCAACCACAGCTGTTTTCAACTCCTCCATTGTAGGAGCCTCTTCCGTTACTTGGTCGTCTGGTTTTATAACAGGCGGAGTAAACTTCACTTGCTTTAAATCCGGAGCTTGAATCTGTGGAGGAATAGGTTTGTCTTCTAGTGGCGGTGGCTGATCCAATTTAGTAACCTTTTGGATTACTACTGGTACATCAATAACCTCTTCTTGTCCTTTAATTAAATTAATAATAAAAGGAGAAAGCAAACCAAGCAAAAATAAAGAGATTGCTAAAAAAGCCGCTTTGTTAACGTTTTTTGAATACTCGTTACGTATTACATAAGCGCCATAGCTCTTATTTCTTTCCTCAAAAACGATATCGTTCCTATCTTTTGAAATAGGAGAAGCCCAATCACTTATAATGTCTATTAGTACGCTCATTTTTTGGGTTCTGTTTTAGCGTTTTTAATTAACTCAATTTCTTTATCAGTAATGTCAACAATTGCATACGTTGGTACTTTATTGATGTTCATTTCATCTAAAATGTCAACAAAGTTCTTGTATACAGCATCATCATCTGACTTAATTAACACTACTAAACCTGGAATAGTTGCAACACGTTTCTGAAGCAATTTACGAACCCCATTAGGCCCAAAATTAGTTACTTCAACCTTCGGATCATTAATTCCAGCGTACCAAAAAACCCTGTTGTCTTTGCTTAATAAAAGCGTTAAGGCTTTAGATTCTTTAATTTCAGTAGGCTTGTCGTCATTCTCAGTTTTATCCGGCAACACTATTTCCATAGTTTGCGGCTTGTTAAACGTAGTGGTCAACAAGAAAAACGTTAAAAGTAGGAAAGCCAAATCTACCATCGCAGTCATATCAACGTGCGTAGATGCTTTTTTGGATCTTACTTTTTTACCTTTTCCTCCACCGCCACCGGCATCTTGTATTTCAGCCATAACTTAGTCGTTTTTGGGAGCCTCCTCTAAACTCGTAATTAGGTTAAATCTATTGATATTCTGATCTTGAAGTGTAGCAATAACGCGTCTAATAACTGGTATAGGCGTTTTACTATCTCCTTTGATTGCAATACGGTATTTTGGATTAGCCATACGTGCATTAATAATCCAATCAAATAATTGGTTATTAACGGTATCAACTGGAATACCTGTATTTAGTTCTTTCCTTGTTTCTTTCTTAGCATTCAAAAACGTTTTCAGTTCCGAAATAGGCATTCCAAAAGCGCCTAAGTTCGAGAAAGTCGTTTTCTCCTCTAAAGTAAAACCCATCTTATACTTTTCATCCATTTTCTCAATAACCCTAGCTCTTGCGCCTTGGTTATCAATATTAAAGAGGACTCTTCCTTCGTTAGAAACGGTAATGGTCATTACGTTTGTTTCAGGTATCTTAAAATCAGATATTGAAGACGGTATATCAACGATTACAGGCTCTTCGGGGCGGAAGTTTGTGGTAAGCATAAAAAACGTAACAAGCAGGAAAGCCAAATCTACCACTGGAGTCATATCCAGTTGTGGTTTCTGTGCTTTTGGTCTGACTTTTGCCATTATTAGCAGTAGTTACGTTAAATTATCCTTTGTGAGTTGCAGAAAAAGTATTCACAACGCTGTAACCAGCTTCATCAATTCCATATGTTAAAGAATCGATTTTGTTTGTGAAATAATTATAGAAAATAATAGCAAAAGTAGATGAACCAATACCTAGTGCCGTATTTATAAGTGCCTCAGATATACCATTTGCTAATTGTGTTGCATCTGGAGCACCCGCGTTAGCTAATGCAGCAAATGCCTTAATCATACCAATTACAGTACCTAGAAGTCCTATAAGTGTTGATACTGAAGCTAAAGTAGAAATGATAACTAGATTCTTTTGCAACATAGGCATCTCTAATTGAGTTGCTTCTTCAATGTTCTTTTGGATAGCTGCAATTTTACTCTCTTTATCCAGTTCAGTATTTTTCTCCATTTCCTGATACTTAACTAAACCTTCTTTAATTACCGCAGCAACTGACCCTTTTTGCTTGTCGCAAGAAGTAATTGCACCACTAATGTCGTTTGAAGACAATGATTTACGGATACTTTTAACAAAAGATGCAACATTACCAGTGCCTTTTGAGCGACCAATAGTTAACATTCTTTCGATAGTAAAAGCAAATACCATTAGGAAACAAGATAGAAGTACAGGCACAACCGGTCCTCCTTTGTAAATAACTCCTAACCATTTACCAGCGCCTTCGCTGATGGGGTGATTGTTGTTATCTCCGCCTTCAAAGTTGGCAGAGTTTCCAAAAATGTACATGTATGCTAAAACTGAAGCAAGGAAAATTACAGGGATTACAACTAGGGCAAAAATGCCTCCAACTGATTTTTCTGTTTTTGTAGCAGCGTTTGTGTTGCTCATAGTAAATCTATTTGATTTTATGAATTTAGGTTGCAATAATACGAAATCCAATTTATGCTTTAAAACCTGATATTAATCTTAAGTCTTTTTTACGCATAATTTACATAAACGTGCACTTCGCTAATTTGTTATATGTTTTAAAAAAAATAGCTAATTGGGCTTCAAATAAGGTTTTTATTCAAAATAAAAGCACTTACATCGTAATTTTAAAAAATGTTAAAAATGAAAAAAAAATGAAAAATATTACTTTAAAAAGATGCGAATGGGTAAATCAAGACCCTTTATACATAAAATACCACGATGAAGAGTGGGGAAAGCCTGTAAAAGAGGATACTATTTGGTTCGAATTTTTAATACTTGAAGGCGCCCAAGCAGGCTTAAATTGGTTAACTATTCTCAAACGAAGGGAGAATTATAGACAAGCATTTTCAAATTTCGACCCAAATTTGGTAGCTATTTTTGATGAAGAAATTCAGCAAAAATTACTTTTGAACGAGGGCCTAATTCGAAATCGGTTAAAAATCAAATCAGCAATAAATAACGCCAAACTATTTCTAGAAATTCAACAAGAATTTGGTTCGTTTAACGCTTATATATGGCAGTTTACTGGAAATAAAATACTAAAAAACACGTGGGGATACATGACCAATGTGCCGGCTTTTAGTCCAGAATCAACTGCAATGAGTAAGGCATTAAAAAAGAGAGGATTTACCTTCGTTGGCCCAACCATTTGTTATGCATTGATGCAAGCAACTGGAATGGTAAATGACCATACTAAAGATTGTTTTTGTTATTAAAACTAGTTAATGTTACCTAAAATATTAGCGGCAATATTAGCGGCAATTTCAGCTAATTTATCAGATGAAACTTGAAGTTTAGGCCGTTCAAAATTAATATCGCTTACGGTTTGAAGGGGAATCAAATGCATATGCGCATGAGGCACTTCTAAACCAATTACAGCAATACCTATACGCTTACAAGGGATGGCACTTTCAATTTTCCTAGATACTTCATTTGCAAACAATAACATCTGCGCTAAATAATCTGATGGCAGATCAAAAATATAGTCAATCTCAATTTTTGGAACAACTAAGGTATGTCCTATAGCTAAAGGAGAAATATCTAAAAAAGCCAAGAATTTATCGTTCTCGGCTATTTTATAACAAGGTATTTCGCCATTAATTATCTTGGTAAAGAGCGTACTCATATCACAAAAGTAATTTCTAAAATTTCTAACTTTTGGATACCAGATGGTACAGCTATTTCAGCTATTTCACCTACCTTTTTGCCCAATAATCCTTTTCCGATAGGTGAAGCAACAGAAATTTTTCCTTCTTTAACATTAGCCTCTTTTTCAGATACTAACTGATAGGTAACTTCCTTATTGTTTGATGCAATTCGAACCTTTACCGTTGATAAAGTTTGAACAATTGACGTGTTAATCTTTGAATCATCGACTACTCGGGCATTGGCTAAGATATTCTCAAGCTTTACTATTCTGTGTTCTAAATGACCTTGGGCATCCTTTGCTGCATCGTATTCGGCATTTTCAGAAAGATCACCTTTGTCGCGTGCTTCTTGTATCTGGCGAGCCATATCTGCTCTTCCATGAGTTTTAAGGGAAACAACTTCTGCTTTTAGTTTCTCTAAACCTTCTTTACTAAAGTAAGAAATCTCACTCATAATTTAAATGTGAAGTGGGTAAAATAAAAAGAAACGCCAAGATGTTCCTGGCGTTTCCTGTACAAAATTAACTAAAAAAATTATAATGCCAATTTCGCACTTAAAACATGAGTTCCATTAAAAGGATTACTTGGTCTAAATGCATAATCTAAAGCAAATGAACGGTTAGATTCTTTACCAAAAGGTATTTCAACAGTACATCCAACGGCTAACCCAGAATAAGGAGTAGTACGCTTCTGTAAATCATTAATATCCTTTTCGTAATTATAACCGGTACGAACTGCAAATATGCTTTTATAAGAATATTCTGCACCAAAGCCAAACAAATCCTTTGTAAATGAATTACTTGTGAAATTTCCAACCACAGTTAATTTAGAGATATCTCCAAAGAAAAAATCGTAAGAACCACCAATATTCATTAATGAAGGTAATTCGAAATCCTGATTACGTTGAGCTATTGAAATACTGTTAGTGCTTCCAGTTACGGAACCACGATAAGTTAATCCATCGCCACCAAACTTCATAGGTGTGCCTACGTTACGTAAAGAAATTCCAAATTTAATCTCTTCTTTCTTACCTGTAACATAATGTATACCTGCATCTAAGGCAAGACCATTTGCATTTAAATCTGAAATAGACTGTGAAATTATACGTGTTGTAAAACCACCGTAAATTCTTTTAGAAAACTCCTTTGCATATGAAATCCCGATATTTACAAACGATGGTCTGTAAGTACCTAAGCCTCCCTCAGGGTTAGCATCGTTGGTAATTTCAATTTCACCCATGTCCATAGACATTACTGAAAAGGCTAGAACTCCAGTTTCGCTAACACGCTGTGCTAAACCAAAGGAATTAACAAAAATTTCAGATCCCTTTAACCAGGTTGTTCTTGAAAAAGTAATTTCAGTGCCTTTAGTAAAAGCTAAACCAGCAACGTTTACACGTTCTGCCTCTAATCCGCGAATAGCTGCAGAGTTTAACCCATTCCAACCTGAACTTCTTGCCCAAGGATTGATTAATAATTCTGGTGCTCCAGCCTGACCAGCACGGTCAGGATTGCCCGCTTGAGAGGTTAATCCTCCCAAGCTAAGCATTGATATTAGTATATATCTTAATGTGTTTTTTTTCATGATACGTAATTTTAGAAGGTATCAAGGTCAGTAGGACGCAATGCACCAAACCATTTCACAATCTTTTCTCCAAATTCAGAATCAATATGGAATATGTACATTCCACTTGCTATAGGAATACGAGCTTGGTTTTTCAAGTCCCAAACCATGAAGGTTTCAGAATTGTCTTTTACCAATGTACGTATCAATACACCGTTGGTATTGTAAATCTTAACAGTACACTTGCGTGGTAAGTTAGTTACTTTAACACGTGTATCTAGCTGGCTTGATTCATATACATTAAATGCATAATAAGGATTCGGAACAATCCGGATGTTGTTTAAGGAAGCAATCACAGTTGGTCGATCGTTCTTAATTGGAGCAATACCATCTGTTGAGAAAGAATATAAAGGTAGGTTTGCGTTCTCAGAAGTTTCGCGTGTTTTGTAAGCACCATACGCTTTTGATTGGCGAATTCTAACTTTAGTTTCTTTACTTAACAAGGTTGCACCAAAACTAAGTTTTGGCATAGCAACCCACATTACTTCTCTGTAAAAATTCCTTATACCTGAAGTATTTGGAGCATCAATAGTAGGAGTAGTTAGAGCCCCTAAATATCTATCGCCTTTGTCATAAAGAGATTTCATTACATAAATATTATGAAAACCACCCCAAACTCTTTGGCCAGTTGAGTCAAAGTTTGCTGCAGTCGGATTCCATTTCATATCAGCACCGTTTTGATTGGCAAAGAAACTATTTTCACCAAAGGCAATATTTAAACGCTCTCCGGTTTCTAAATTCAATGCATAGCCAGGGAACCAGCCTCGACCCATCTCCACTCCATCTGTAACTTGACCATTCTTTTCAATAGACAACCCTTTTCTCAATTGAGATTTTTTCTGTCCACCCTCGTTCAATTGAGGAATGATACCCATTTCAAGAACAATAGCTTTAGTCCATTTAGTAGTATCAGAAGTAAATACGATATCAACAGAAGCTGCATCAGCTAAATTATTACCTGATGAACCACCTATATCATTCCAACCTGGGTGCAAATCACCTCGAGAAGCAAATCGATATGCTGTAAATCCACCATTTACCACTTTCTCATAGAACTCTTTAGTATCCCCAGTCATATTGCCAGTTTCGCTTGCTGGTCCAGCAAGAATCCAGTTATTAAATGAGCCTACAACATCTTGGTCTTGAAGTAAATCTAACCATCTGTCAGTAGCAGTTTGAGTAGGAACCATTGTAGACTCTAGTGTACCGTTTCCATTGTCTTGATCCATTCCTGGATTTAGGCCAAACCGGATACTAGCTGCTAAACCTAATTTAGTAAATGTTATTTTACCATTTAACATGTCTTCATCTACTAACATTTGCTGGTTAGGAGCATAAATGGATGTATCAGCCCAGATAGTATCATTTCCACCTTCAAAAGCTATGTACCAACGAGAAGAAGTATCAATAGCTAATCCAGATTTTGGATTTCCACGATACAACCCTAAATTAAAGTCCCCTTTAGCAACAATTGTAGGGTCAGTCACAGTAATAGTTATTGGAGAAAAACCACTTTTATACACTGGGAACAAAGCACGATTATCAGGGCTTTTCAAAATTTCAGCTACTGTAGCATCCGTAAATTCAAGAATATTACCCATGTTACCTACACCATCAATTCTTTTCACTTCTGGTCCAGTACCCCAAGCTGAATTCAAAATCAAACCGTCATACATCGACTCATACTTATGAGGAATAGACATCTTGATTATAGAATTTCCACCTTCTAAATAGGGTTTTGCCTGTCCTATTTTTAGTGAAATATCATAAGGCTTATAACTGTTATAAGCATACGCAACTGCAATAAAATAATATGGTCGGTGATTAATTAAACGATCACCAGTGACAGCAAATGCATCTTTAGTAACACGATACGACATTTGAATACCATTATCTGCACCATCAACCTCTAAACGTGGAACAGCTAAACCTGTTTCAGTATCGTTATACCAGTTTACAATTTTCTTAATGCCATTCTTTAAGTCATTCTGGAAAATCAAACGTGCTTTCGAAAGGTCTCTAAGTTCACCTAAAGAAACTTCGCCATTCGCTAACTGATAGATTTTAAATCCTTCGAATTTAAATGTAGTGTCTTTGATAGTTGGATCAGCTTGAGCCAATTTAACTAAAATTGGATCAGACTCTTTGTATCCTAATTTATAGTTATTAGAACCTGGCTTATAACTTAAGTTTAAAATTAGTTCTCTGTCTAATTCAACTACGTCCATATCTGGATTATCCGGGCCATCAACTGTTCTGAAACAACTTTCAAATAACGCTTGAGCCTTTGTATCAGCCTCAAGTAATAAATTGAATGAACCAATTGCACCACCACTTGAAGATCTAGCCCAAACTACACCTATTGTAACGTAGTTTACAGCTCCAGCTTTCAAAGTAAATGGACCACCTGATTGAACAAATCTTCTGTCTCCAGGCGGGTTTCCAGCGGTTCTTTCAGACCATTCTGGTAAACCAGGAACGGGACTCTGACAATTACCTCTAGCACTCCAACCATATACTCCATCTGAACTACCAGGGAAAGCCATTTCTGACTGTATTGTACCTCCAGTACCGTTACCACCATAGGTTAGCGGACTTCCATCTTGCCAACGAGCAATTAAGAAATTGTATGATTCTACGTGGTTACGAGGATCTCCTAAAGGGAATATTGCACCATTGGTAAAATACATAAACTTAGACATGATACATTTCTCGGTCTTATTCGGGCCGTAGCAGTCATCATCAATTTCATCCACTAAACAGTCGCGGTCATTGTCAATACCGTCATTAGCGTCTGAATACGGTCCTTCGAAAAAGTCAATTCCAACTGATGGAGGATTCTGACCATAACCAGCAATTCCTTCATCGTTATCATCACCATTATAACAAATTCCTAATCCACGAGTTACATCGCAACCTATATAGTCATCCGTAGCTTGACCTAAATCTGGATCAGCCCATTGTGCCATAAAACAAGAGTCTAATGTAAAAGATGAGCGGTTAGTTATTTTATTACGGTAAAAAGTCATGTTGTTTAACTCGTCATTACGTTGGTAAGCAAACGCTAAACTTTGTATTTCCATACCGATAGCCGTTTTAGGGTCTCCGCTCGACTGAGGGGTATTTCCTTTATCGTTTGTTACCCACCAAATTGCTTGGTCACCACGTACGTCTGGATAATCTCCAGATGCAGGATCGTAAATATTATTACCATCCACGTCAATAAAAGGAGCTAAAAAGGTTTCCTGATTAAAAATCGGGTCGCCCATTGCTGGCCAATCGTTAATAGAACTTGGAGTTATATAATTAGGATCTGGCGATAATGAATTTGCTTTGTGCTTATCAATATCACGCTTATAAACCATCCAATGTCTGTCAAACTTAGCACACTGTGATGCATCAATATTTGCAGTCAAGGTATCAAGTGGACCTGGCCAAAAACCAACTCCAAGCGTTGAAGTTTGGCGATAAGTTTGAGCAGCAACTCTTAATTGACCTTGCGCTTTACCACCAATCCAAATTGAACCTGCAAATAATGAGTGACGCTTTACTTGCGTTGGATCATCAACTCTTGGTATCTCGTAACGTGCATTTCCAGACGAACCCTGGTCCCACCACATATCGTTACCATTTAATATTAATGTTCTAACGTTGTTGATATCTAAGTTTAAACGCGCTGTTGCTGGCGTACAACCACCATTAGTTCGTGCCATAGGTATTACACTACCTGCAGATCTACCTCCGGTTGTATTCCCCATCCATTCTCTTGCACTACCAGATAAAGAGGCTGCAATAAGAATTGCTGAAAATATAATTTTAACTGTTTTCATCTTCATCATATCTTAGAAATTGAAACGTATACCTAATCTTGTTCTTCTAGGCAAAGAGTAGTTATTTGGATTTAACATAGCAGCATCATACAAATCAATAAATGATTGTTGAGAACCGTTTCCACTGATAGAGCTAATTTGTTGAAGTCCTAAAGCAGAAGTTAAATACCCATCGTCTCTTGGATCGCCTGTGAAACTATAAACTGACAATACGTTCTGAGCATTTAAAAGGTTCAACACCTGTAAATAAACCGTTATGTTAGCATTACGTTGCTTATCTCCATCTTTATTTCCGTATGCAAAATTGAAATCTTTATCTACACGTAAATTAACACGGAACTGCCAAGGTAAAGAAGAACCATTCATAGTTCCTTTCAACATTGTTCTGCCTGTTAAACCAAATGCTGCATCAGGAGTTGCAATGCTTTGTCTTGAATAAGGAGTTCCAGAAATTGCATTTGCAACTAAATTGAATCCGAAATCTTCAAGAATTTTTCTTCCAGCGATAATTGGGCCGTTATAATCTGAACCGCTTCCATAACGGAAATCAAACGTGGTTACAAATCTGTGGCGGTTATCAAAATTCAATGGAATTGGAGTACGTAAGTTATCTACAGTACCTGCTTGCAATATACCAGCAGCTTGAGAAGCTGTAGAACCCGTACCATTTGCAAACTGTAAAGTATAACTCGCGTTTAAACGTACATTTTGTGTTCTACGTAAATCGTAAGCTAAAGTCATACCCTTAACTGTTCCAAAGTCTATATTTCCATAAGTCATATAGTTTCTTGGGAAAGCATAGTTTATTGCCATTAACTGAATCATATTACGTAATTCACGATAATACGCTGTTATAGTTAAAGCTGAATTCGCAGAAACTTTCTGTTTGAAACCTAACTCATAATCAATAGTTCTTTGTGGTTTCAAGGTAGGATTGTTTAATGTACCACCAACCAATTTCCAATATTGATAATCTGTAGGGTCGAAACGTAAGTTATTTGTAGGGCGCTGAGTTAACACATCGTAATGCGCAAAGAATAACGCTTCATCCGAAATTGGGAATGAAAACGCAATACGAGGCATTAAGTTAACCTGTGGAGTATAACTTGTAAATGAATTTCTTGAAACTTTATTCGAATCGTAATCAGCCATACCTGCTGAAGTTAACCAAGGGTTAATTAAACCACCAGCAGAGTTTTCTAAATCTTTTGGATTTGGAATTTCAGCGCCATTTGCAGCATACCAACGATCTCCGTTTCTATAACCAACAACGTTTGCTGTTTCGCCTTTGCGGAAATTATCTACATAAACTACCCAATCATCGCCTACGTTTGAAGGTACCACTTTTCCAAGTTTACGAGCTTCGCCAGCAGTACGTGTATCGTATAAATTATACTGATCTTTCAATACAGGCTGATTCGCATCAAAACGGTCAACACGTAAACCAACACGGAATACTAAATCATCAAAATCGAACTTATCTTCAATATAACCCGCTAAATAAATAGGTTGGAATGGAGCTATTGTTCTGTTCTTCTTATCATCAAAAAATGACAATTGATCAGGACGACCAGTTTGCTTTGTACCATCGTAATTAAAACCATAATAGTTTACAAAAGTTGCCCCGTTGTTTAATAACTCATCTGCGCTAAACCAACTTAACTTCATTGCGCGAGGATCTTGCATAAATACTTGAATAAAATCCGTTCCATTCGGGTTGTAACCTAAATTAGTTCTCAAATTTTTATCAAAAGTAGTTTGATTGGCAAGATCATTTAATGGATTGTACTTTACAGAATCTAGTAAATTAGTTACTGAATTATATATCAACACTGGATTCTTATCATCTAAGTTTAAGAAGTGACGATTAGTTAAACCACGAGCTAGACCCCAAAGACCATTCGAAGTTGCATTAGCCGTTAAGCCCCAAGCACGGTCAAAACGTTGATCGTATTCAACACCAAACTTTAACGAGTGGCCTTTAATATCTGCTGAACCTTGAGCAGTTAAACGATACATCTCGTTGTGTGTTTTGCTAAACCCACCAGCCATAGCTCCTGAGTTATTCCAAATTCCAAAAACAGAAGAAGGGCTATATCCATTGATAAAACCATTCATTTGTAGAATTTGGTCAATCGCAAAAATATTATTGCCTTGATTAGCAAAAATAAAATCAGTATAGTTTGATAATAAAGGATTAATACCACCCGGTTGAAAAGTAACTCCAATTGGTAATTTAGTTAAATCCTTATTTTGAACGATTACATTATAGTTCATTGTCCCATTAATTAAAACGGAATCTTCAAACAGAAAAATTGTGGTATCTTTTTGATTCAATTTACCAACATATCCATAAGCAAAAGCGTCTTTACCCGCATTTGCATCTTCAGTACCGCTTTGTATGTTTGTATAATCTACCTGTAATGCGTAGTAAGCATTTTTAATGGCAGAAGTAGATTTCTCTCCCGGCTTAGCACCAAAAGATTGACGGAAACGCGCATAGGTACGGAAGTTAGAATTCCAAAACTTACTGTTATTTTCTGCATTAAACATGCTATAAGTACGAGAATAGTTTCTACCATCATTATAATCATAAGTAGCACCAACAGTGAAACCAATATAGTTTGATGGCTGAAAATCCACCTTACCTGCAAAACTCATACGTTGATTGTTTGCATTGGGACGAACTTTAACTAACTCTAAATCATCTTTAGTTACAAAAGAAGCAGCAGGTATAAACCTTGAACCTCCACCAAATGGAGAAACCACTAATGGATTAGCCTGCAGTTCTTTTAACTTGCTGTCTTTAACTTGGTATAAACCTAAAGCAGATGGAAATGGATCCTTTTGCGATTCATATTCTCCTGAAAGGAAAAAACCGATTAATGCTTTCTCTTTTGCAGTTCCCTTATCTCTTAATTTTAATGGACCAGAAACATTGGCTGCTGCTAAGTTATACCCGTAAGGTTCTAAAGCGCCAAAACCTGAAGTTAAAAATTCAACTCCTCCAAAATACTTCTTAGATGGTCCACGAGTTGTAATAGAAATTACACCTCCTGTTGCATCGCCATACTGTGCAGAAATACCACCGGTCATCACGGTTGTTTCTTCAATGGCAGCATTTGGTAAATTCAAAGTACCTCTAATACGAATACCATCCACAAAATATACGGTATTCTCAGAACGAGATCCACGTACATTCAATGCACGCCCTTCATCGGCTTGGAAAACCCCTGCAGTTGTTGCAGCAATGGAGTTAATATCACGTGTTGGGAGTTTTTCAATCTCTTCACGTGTTACTGTACCTCCAGATGTGGTTTTGTCCTTATCAATTAAAGGAACTTGGTACTTGATTTCAACCTCTTTCAGTTGTATACTTGACTCAGTCAGTTTTACATCTAAAAAGGTGATTTTGTCAGAAGATACTACAACTCCTTTCAAAACTTGCGGGCCAAAGCCCACAGAACTCACTTTCAGGTCATACTTTCCGGGAGTTAAAGACGAGAATTTGAAGTTTCCATCAAAGTCGGTAGTTACACCGCCTTTTTGGGCACCATTTAACTCAACAATTACGTTGGCAAAAGGGACCCCTTCCTTCTTTTTCTCATCAAGAACTTTTCCTTTGATGACACCGGTGCCTGTCTGCGCAACGCCTGTATAGACTACAGCTAACATCAGGTACAATAAGCAGTAAAATTTTTTCAGCATATCGTTCGGTTAATATTTAAATGGTTAAAATACAATTTTATGGTTCTCATGTTCATTTTCTATCGTAAGATATATGCAAAATAACACATTGTAACCAAACATATATATATAATACTTTTTTTCAAAAGCTTATATATGCGTTTTGTTACACTATGGATTACGCTATTATTACGAATAGAGGATGCAACTTATAACCAATTTTTCATTTATGCAATACAAAATCAATTTAAACCTTTTATGTAATTACTTTTTCCTAACTTCTTAAATATCAGTCTTTAATAATGGCTAATTTTTAAAAAACATGTCCTTAGATCCATTTTTGAGGCAATATTTAAAATATTGGTAAAAAAAATGCGGGTTACTTTCGTAACCCGCATCTATAAAATAACTAGTTTAAATTAGTTACCTGACTTTACTAACTTGGTAGTTGATTTTTCACCAGCAGCGTTTATAGCTTCAACAGTGTAAACTCCAGCATTTAAGTTAGCACCAACAATTGTTGGCGTATTCGCTTGAACGCGTGAGTTAGAAACAATACGACCAGTAATATCCATAATTCTAACAGAAACTAATTCTTCAGTAGAACTTGTAATGTATAAGCTAGCTTCGTTTACAAACGGATTAGGGTAAGAAACGATACCAAACGCTGTAGAACTAGTTCTAGCAGGAGCGGCAGCAGTAGTAATCATACAAGCATAACCTTGAGCACCTGCAGTAGCACCAACCATAGCTGTTACTCTAACATAATACACAGTACCAGCATTTAAACCTGGAACCAATGAAGATACAGCAAAGTTTTTAGAACGGAAAGGAGCAGTTGTTGCATAAGGAGCAATTGTTGTATCAGTATAAAAATCTAATACATAGTGCGTAGCACCCATTACACCATCAATTAACAAACTCGTTCCTAAATTAACGTTCATTCTACCACAAGAGTGAGCTGCTAATTGTGTTACTCCAATATTTGCAAAAGTAGGTAATGCTACAAAACCAATTTCGCATGAAGGACCCCAAGCAGAAGCTATAGAATTACTAAATGTTCTTACTCTAACAAAATAGTTAGTTCCCCAATTTAAACCTGGGAAGTTTGAGAAGTAAATAGTACGCGCTTTTGATACAGAAGACGATGCAATTGAGTTAAATGTGTTTGAAGTTGAAAATTGAACTTCATATTCAGCATTTAGAATTGAAGACTCAACCATCGTAAACGTGTTTAATGCACGGAAAGGCACAATTGCAAAATCTGTTTTGCCGCAATCTGCAACACGAATTTGAGGTGCATCAACTGGAATGTTTTGAGATATAGAAACATCGTCAAAAGCTAAACCATCGAAATTGTTAGCAGCATCAGAAGCAAAAGCAAAACGTACACGAACATTTGATTGTCCGATAACGGTATTTGGCATTTGTACAAAAACATTTTTCCAAGATCCGCTACCAGAAGCACCTCTACCTGAGAACCAGTTTGTATTACCACCAAAGAAAGTAGAAACCGAAACCGAGTTCATAGTATTTTTATTATACCAATCGGTCCCCATTGCACCAACAGTAGCCCAAGTATTACCACCATCGATAGAAACTTCTACTTTACCACCGTCCCACTCTTCTTCACTTGACCACCAAACTTTTGCACCGAAATAAGGAGCAGCAGCTATAGCAGTAAAGTCGATACAAGGGCTCATTACCCATGAACGCTCATTTGTATTGTGAGTACCAGCTAAGCTAGTAACCCAAGCTTGAGTTCCAGAAGCAGCAGAATTAATTACAGATTTTGCAGGAGTACCTAAAGCCCATGAAGAGTTAGTACCACCAGCAGACCATCCATGATTAGGACCACCAAATGACTCATAATAAGGTAAAGCACTAATGGTATTCTGAGAAGTAACCGTTAATGCAATTTTATTGTTGTCCATGTTAGCATCTGGGAAATAGAACGTTTTAACTTGTAACAGTCTTGCAACTGGATTAGTCATATCAACCGTAGTTGAAAACGTAATAGGCAACGTTGCACCAGGGTTTAAATCTGAAGCTAAAACAAAGTTTTCAGTTACCCAAGGTGCGCTACCGAAACGATACATAACAGGAAGTGAAGTACCTGCAACTAATTTAGCACCAAAGTTCTTAATTGTAACAGAAACTGCTTCTGTAGCTGTTTTTCCGCAACCTGAAGTTGGAGATTGAATAGTTAACATACCTAAATCAAAAGGTACATTTTCTAATACAATGTTATCAACATGGAAAGCCCATTGTTGGGTTACTGTATCAGCTATAGCACCACCGGTAGCAAAAAATGCTAAAGTAACTGTTTGACCGTTGTAAGCCCCTAAATCAACAATTTGATCAAGCTGAATACCATTAATCGGATTCAAATTACCTGCATTCCAAGTATGTAAATTAGTCCAAGAAATACCGCAGTTAGTAGAAACTTTAACCATTACAGCATCATCAGCACCAACACCAGCTGCTGCTGCAGTACCTACAAGCGCTGTAACAACTGCTTTGTATTTCATAACAGTTCTGTCAGTACATGTAATTTGTGGAGTAATTAACCAATCAGCATGAATATTACTTGTAATAGATACACGCGCAGTGGTAGAACTATTAAATGTTCCTGAAGTCCAAGATGAAGCAGTTCCTGCAGGAGTTGAAACTCCAAAACCTTCTCTATAACCTTCATGTATTGCACCTAAATTAGCACCAGTAAAGCCAGTAAAACCAGCAGAATTAGGAATGTTAACTCTTGTATAAGCAACTCTTGAAATAGGAGTAGGTAACGTATCGTTTTCAGCATTTACATCAATTCCCATTGAAGCTGTACCTTTAAAGGTATAAGTTCCTGCATTTGACATATTTAAAGCTGAATTTACTTCAACATTCATTTTGTCTCCAGCGTTTAGCATACCAGAATTTACAACAACAGGAGCAAAGTTTGAATTCACTGCACCTGAAACTGAACCGCTAACCGAAATTGGGTTAAGAGCCATATCAATATCATTCAAACCAACGTTTTCAACTTGAAAAGAAACCGATTGGCCAGGACCATAACAGCCTGCAGCAAGTGGAGAAGCTAAGCCAACCATTGCAATATCATAGGGTAATTGAACACGCGGCTCAATCATAAAACGGAATTGGTTATTTGGGTTTACACCAAAATCAGACCAAGTTGCTATAGCTGTATTTCTGAAATACATTGAACCTGTTCTGATTGGGTTTTCAAGTTGGTATGCAAAAGCAGGACCACTTACTGCATCAACTCTTTTAATACCTACAAAGAAACTACCAGTAACAGAGATACCTGGGTTAAAAGTATACGTAGACTGACCTGTTACTGAAATTAATGTATCAGAAACAAATACTCTAGTACCTGGAGTGTCTAGTGTTGCGCTTAAGCCCCACACCTCTACTTGATATTTAGCGCCTGTGTTAGTAAAATCAACTTTAACTTGATTTAATATCTGTGGACCTGCAGATTCAAAACGAGCCAATAAACTTCCGCCATCGCCAGAGCTTACTCCACCTGTTGCTGCTGCTGTTACATAACCAGAGGTGTTATACGCATAGTTATACGAGTTTGCACTTACCACTTGAAACGCAGTAAAGGTATTGTTACCATTTACATTGTCAGGACCAACATATGCAACGATACGTAATTTGCCTGTTGCCAATGGTGTGTACGGCTTAAAAGTTACATTACCTGTTGCGCCAGCGTTTAAAGTTGCTAATACTACGGTATCTTTTAAAATTGTATCGCTAGTAGCTGGGTTAATAACCGCTAAATAAACAGGGAAATCAGTTTTTTGATCTACACGATTGTTTTTAACAACAGCTTTAACTGCATGTGTTACACCTACAGGTATTTTACCCATGGTATGTGCAATGGTAAGTTGTACGTCATCAAACAAAAATGGAGTACCTTCAAAAGCACCACGATATGGATTATTTACATTACGAGTTGCACCTGTAATATCTAAAGTAATTCCAGTACCTGGAGTACCCAATAATTCTACTTGACCATTTGCCGAAGCACCAATGTTTGCACTAAAGTTATTGGTTGACATCTCTAATAAAGAGTTATTCATTAAATATGAATTTGCTTCAAAAGGAGCTGCGCAAGCCTTAAAACTAACTTCGTTTGAAGTTATAAAAGTACCACCCGAACACGAGTTAGAATAAACACCAACCCATGGAGCCGAAGCATACGTATTGTAATCAATTTGGCTTGCAGGGTGTAATTGCTGAGCAGTAGTTAAGGCAATGTTACCAAACATTAAAAATCCAATATAGTAGTTGGTGAAACCACCAACTGAATTTGGCCAAGTACCTGAACCGTGTACTAGGTTATTCTTCATATTTAATGTAGTATTTCCATTGTTACCATCAACGGATGCAATATTTATACCTCTACCTCTAGAAGTACCGGCAGTTGCTGTATTAGAGCCTTGGTTTAAACGAATAGTGTTGTGTATAACATTTACCGTTTGAGTAAAACCAACGTTAGTTTGACCTCCTAAATCCAGGCCTCTTGAATGAGTATGTAAATCAATAGCACCATGAGTATAGCTGTTGTTAATAATGTTTATAGTAGCATTATTTGCTATAGAAGTACCAAAAGCTGTAATGAAGTGTTTTTCAACTGATGTTTTTAATCCAAAGGCTTGATTTCTTCTAATGTCTATTACAGTATTAGGAGCAGAAGATAACGTAGCAGACATACATCTAAGTGGAGAAAAAGATGCACCTCCAAATGAAGCTTGATGATAAAAGGAATTATCATGTAACGTTAACAACACTGGACCGTTTGCAGCATTGTTATATCCTCTAAAACCAAAGTCAACAAAGTCTGAAAAAGTAACAGTTAAACTTGCAGGATTTTGGCCAGCAGCAGCATTACATTGAATACTTTGTGCAGCACCAAAAAATACCATTCTGTCAAAACTGTTTCCAGAAGAAGCTGCTCCAGCTCCAATTTCAACTAATGAAGTAGTGCTAGCAGCACTATTAGATTGAATTGCAGAAAGCTGGGTGTACCTAAAAATGTTATTTAATGCTCCGTTGTTTAGCGTAATAACCCTTACCGTAGAAACGTTGTTGGTATTACTGATGTTAAGTCGGATGGTAGTTCCACTACCCCCTGCACGGCCATCAATAGTTACATTATCAGCACCATTAAAATTTAAGATAGCGCCTGCAATAGCACCTGAAATGGTTTTAGTAACTGTTGCAGTATCTGCTGGTCTAATAGAAATAGACGTTATACCCGCAACCTGATTTAGTGTTGCCGTAGCAGTTTCAGTAGTACTTGCGTTAATGCGTACAGTTACATTTCCTGTAAATGTGGCGGCATTAATCGCAGCAACGGCAGCACCCATGGTAGCGTAGCTAGTCGTGGTTGCGCCATCGGAGACTGTTACTTGGGTTTGCGCCTGGGCAAATCCAAATACACCTCCGAATAAAAGCGTAAAAATTAGTTTCCTCATATTGTTGTTTAAAGTTTGAAGTTTATTTGATTATTTTTTTTCCGTTAATTTTATCCCATTGCTCTTGGGTAAATTCTTTTCTGTCGTAAACTACTTTAGAATTATCTAAAGGAGCTAGCTTTTGGGGCTTAATGCCTTTTGCTTCGTTATCTGCATCAGGAAGTATCACTTCATTGTTAACCACTATACTTCCTTCAGGGATAGTAGGCTTAGTAAAATCAGCTGTAGAAGCATTCTCTCCGATGGCTTCACTCGATATTGCTGATCGATTAATGACGGCTTTCTTTTTATTCTTTTTCTTATTTCGTTGATACCCATCAACAGTTAAAACACCCACAAGAAGGAATGCCAAAAAAGCAAAAATTATTTTCTTCATATATTTTTGTTTTAAAAGGTTTATTTTCAATTACTTATCAAATTTTATAAACCTACTTCTAGGTTAAAAATTTGAATAACAAGTTTACTGTTAATTTCTAATATTTCACAAGGTTTTTTGAAAAAAAATTAATTTTTAAGCAGAATCTAACATCAAACTTTGAGATTGTACCTTTACACAATGGTGAACTATTCAAAACAAGTGCTTAAAAACGGGTTAGAAGTATATTGTGTACCAGACAATACCACTGGTTTAGCGGCATTTAATTTATTATATAAAGTTGGAGCGAGGGATGAAGATTCTGAAAAAACTGGTTTTGCACACCTTTTTGAACATTTAATGTTTGCTGGATCTGAAAATATACCTGCCTACGATGAAGTAACGCAGAAAATGGGTGCAGAAAACAATGCATTTACCTCAAACGATATCACCAACTATTATTTAACATTCCCTTATACTAACTTAGAAACGGCATTTTGGTTAGAATCTGATCGTATGTTAGGGTTAAATATCAACGAAAAATCGTTAGAAGTACAACGTAATGTGGTTATTGAAGAGTTTAAACAACGTTACTTAAACCAACCTTATGGCGATGCGTGGTTAAAATTTCGTCCGGTAGCCTACCAGAAACACCCGTATAATTGGTCAACAATTGGCAAAAACATCAAGCATATTGAAGATGCTACCTTAGAGGATGTTACGTCTTTTTTCAATAAATATTACACTCCTAATAATGCAATATTAGTGGTTTCAGGCAATGTAGAAGCCCATAATGTATTTGATTTAGCAGAAAAATGGTTTGGAGACATTCCCAAAGGGATTGAAATTGAACGTAATTATCCAATAGAACCTGTACATAATGAATACCGAAAATTAACTATTGAAGCAGAAGTGCCTGCAAATCAATTGACTCTAGGGTTTAAGATGGACGACCGTTTAGGGTCTGGGTATTTAAGTGCAGATTTATTGAGTAATGTGTTGAGTTTAGGAAAATCAAGCCGTTTTTATCAAAACTTGGTGCTTGAGAAAAAGCTCTTTTCATCGGTAGATGCCTACATATTAGGCAGTATTGATCCTGGCCTTTTGGTAATTACAGGACAACTTTCTGAAAACATAAACATAGATGATGCAGAAAAAGCTGTTTTTGATGAACTAGAAGCAGTTATAGAAACCCCTGTTGATAATTTAGAATTCGAAAAGTTATTAAATCAGATAGAGGCACAACATGTTTTTGGAGAAACCAATTGCTTGCACGTAGCTATGAATTTAGCATTTTATGCCATGTTGGGTAAGCCAGAATTGATAAATACAGAGCTGAACGACTACAACACTCTAACAGCAAACGATTTACAAAGAGAAGCAAAAAGAATATTTAAAAGGTCGAATTGCACCTCATTACATTACATGGCATTGAATACAACAAAAAATGATTAATAGGAAAACACCACCACCGATAACCGTACCAGACAAAATTTCTTTTGATCGTGCCGAAAAACAACTATTAGAAAACGGATTAGAGCTTTTTTCGATTGAAGCAGGATTGCATGATGTATTAGGTATAGATTTTATTTGGAAAACGGGTACCGTTGATTGTACAAATCAAATGGTTGCGAAAACCGCTTTTAAGATGTTAACTGAAGGTACATCGACCAAAAAATCATCTGAAATATCGTCTATTTTCGATTTCTACGGAGCGTACACTCAAAGTTTTAGCGGAACCAACTTTAGTGGAATTTCTCTTTACTGTTTGTCAAAATATGTTTCTGAGCTGTTATCCTTGGTTTTTGAATGCATTCAGCAACCTATATTTCCAGAAAAAGAACTATCGACCTATATCCAAAACAAAGTTCAAAAAATTAGACTCGAAGAGGAAAAGGTTGGATACTTAACCCGCAAGCACTTTTACGCCAAAACGTATGGCGAAAATTCAGTATTTGGGTATACTCAAAAAACTGAAGATGTTAAATCTATTACTACATCAGAAGTAAAAGCGTTTTATGAAGATCATATAAAATCTTCGCCATTTTTTGTTTTAGTAACTGGGAAAGACACCAAATTGGCAATTGATCTTTTTAAGAAATACGATTATAAGGTAAGTGAGAACCATAAAGAAACTACTGAAATCGCTACAACAAATTCGTCCATTTTTACTGAATTTATGGATAAAAAAGGGGCTATCCAAAACGGTATACGGTTAGGAAAACCAACCGTTGGTGCAAAACACCCCGATTATCATTTGCTTACCATAGCTAATACCGTTTTAGGTGGCTATTTTGGATCTCGTTTAATGGCAAATATTCGTGAAGACAAAGGGTATACCTATGGCATTTTCTCAACAATTCGACCATTAACTCCTCATGAATCTATTTGGTTTATAGGAACTGAAGTTGGCAGCGATGTATCAGATGCAGCAGTTGCTGAAATTAAAAAAGAAATAAAAATTCTTAGCGAAGAGCCTGTTTCTCTGGAAGAGTTAACGTTAGTAAAAAACTATTTAATCGGTAGTTTTTTATCAAAAGTTGATGGCGCATTTGCATTAGCAGATCGTTTTAAAGAATTACACCATCTTGAGTTAGAATATTCGTTTTATGACGATTATATTGAAACTATAAAAGCTGTAACTCCCGAAATACTAACCCCTATCTTTGCCAAGTATTTTAATGTAGATAGTTTTTCGACTTTGGTTGTAGGTTCGAAATGAACTTTCTAACGCTAAAATGCATTTACCTATTGAATTATGATAACAGTTTCAGAAAATGCTTTTGGCAGAATCCAAAAATTGATGGACGAAAACCAATACGATTCATCGTATGGTTTACGCGTTTCCGTTGTTAGTGGCGGATGTTCTGGATTAAGCTATAAAATAGACTTCGACAATCACGTTGCTGCTACAGATCAAGTTATAGAAGATAAGGGGATGAAGGTTTTTGTTGATAAAAAAAGTTTCTTTTATCTTATTGGCTCTGAGCTCGATTTTAGCGAAGGTTTGTCCGGAAAAGGATTTCATTTCAGAAACCCCAATGCAAGCAGAACTTGCGGTTGTGGCGAAAGTTTTTCATTATAAAAAAAGCGCAATTGAATTGCGCCTTTTTTATGTAATTATCGAAATTTAGGATACAAAAGTTCCGATTTTTTCACCGTTAATAATTCTTAATAAATTTCCAGGTCTATTCATATCAAAAACTATGATTGGCTTATTGTTTTCTTGACAAAGCGCAAAAGCAGTTTTATCCATCACATTCAAATTTTTTATCATAGCATCCTGAAAGCTAAGCGTATCAAATTTGGTTGCTGTAGGGTCTTTTTCTGGATCTGCAGTATAAATTCCATCCACACGCGTTCCTTTTAAGATCAAATCTGCATCAACCTCTATTGCACGCAGCGATGCTGCAGTATCAGTAGTAAAAAATGGATTTCCTGTTCCGGCACCAAAAATCACTACCCGTCCTTTTTCTAAATGGCGGATAGCTCTTCTTCTGATAAATGGTTCGGATACTTGTTCCATTTTAATGGCTGATTGTAATCGAGTTTTTACACCCGTTTTTTCAAGTGTTGCTTGTAAAGCCATGCTGTTAATCATAGTTGCCAGCATTCCCATGTAGTCGCCTTGTGCGCGATCTATCCCAGCGCGTTCTGCTTGAATGCCACGGTAAATATTTCCGCCACCGATAACAATCGCTACTTGAGTGCCGACATCCACAATTTCTTTAATTTCTTTTGCATATTGATCTAAACGTTCCTGATCAATACCGAATTGTTGAGCGCCCATTAAGGCCTCTCCACTAAGTTTTAGTAAAATACGTTTATAAATAGCCATAGCTTAAAAGTAACAGTAAAATTTAAAACAAAAAAAAAGGAGCGAAAATCGCTCCTTTTAAATTTATGATCCTAGCGTTATACGCTTGAATTGCTTAACAGTAAGTCCCTTCGAAACTTTGTCTAACATTTGTGTGATAGTTACAGAACCATCTTTCACAAACGCTTGATTTAACAATGTGCTGTCTTGGTAAAACTTATTAAGTTTACCTAACGCAATTTTCTCAAGGATTGCTTCAGGCTTGCCTTCTTGGCGAGCTTGATCTTTTCCTATTTCGATTTCGCGCTCAACGATTGTTGGATCAACATCGTCTTTATCAACCGCAACAGGGTTCATTGCAGCAATTTGCATTGCAACATCTTTCCCAGCAGCTAAAACTAGATCGTTGTTTTGGTTAAACTCTACTAAAACTCCTAACTTATTGCCTTGATGGATGTAAGGAACTATATATTCGCCATGAATAACAACATAGTTTCTAATATCGATTTTCTCACCAATTTTACCGATATACTCGGTTATTTTATCCGCTAAAGTCATACCACCGAAATCTAAAGCTTTTAAGCTTTCGATATCAGCAACTTTGTTTGCAATAGCAGCATCCGTAATTGCATTAGCAAAACTCATGAAATCATCGTTTTTAGCAACGAAATCAGTTTCGCAATTTAATTCAACGATTACGCCCATTTTGCAATCAGCAGAAACTTTGGCAATAATTGCGCCTTCTTTAGCATCTCTGTCAGAACGACTTGCAGACACTTTTTGGCCTTTTTTACGTAAAATTACGATTGCTTCTTCGAAGTCACCGTTTGCTTCCATGAGGGCTTTTTTACAGTCCATCATACCTGCGCCAGTAGTTTGGCGAAGTTGGTTCACATCAGCAGCAGAAATGCCCATGTTTATTAATTTTAGTTGTTGAAATTTGAAAAAATATAGTTTGTAAAAAAATAGGTTGGGGTGACCCAACCTATTTTCATTTATTCGTCACCTTTCGCTTCTACAGCGGCAGCATGTTCTTCACGATTTTGTTCTTCAACTTTGTCGCGCTTTCTTTCTTCTAAGCCTTCTTCAATTGCTTTCCCAATTACGCTCATGATTAATGCAATAGATTTTGTTGCATCGTCATTTGAAGGAACTGCAAAATCAACTAAAGTTGGATCGCTATTCGTATCTACCATAGCAATGGTAGGAACATTTAACTTCAATGCTTCACTCACTGCAATATGCTCGTTTTTCACGTCAACAATAAACAATGCAGCGGGTAAACGTGTTTGATCCGCAATACCGCCTAATACGCGAGCAAGCTTTTCTTTTTCACGACCAAGCATTAAACGTTCTTTTTTGTTTAATGTGCCCATTGTACCGTTGCCTTCCATCTTATCAATAGTAGTTAACTTTTTGATAGACTTACGAACAGTTGTAAAGTTTGTTAACATTCCGCCTAACCAACGCTCGGTTACGTAAGGCATGTTTAATCTACGAGCTTCAGCCGCTACAATTTCTTTCGCTTGCTTTTTAGTAGCAACGAATAAAATTTTACGACCCGATTTTGCAATTTGTTTTACCGCATTGCAAGCATCTTCTAACATTACTAACGTCTTGTTAAGGTCAATAATGTGAATCTCGTTTTTCTCCATAAAAATATACGGAGACATTTTAGGATGCCATTTGCTTTTAAGATGTCCAAAGTGAACACCCGCATCCAATAATTCTTGATAAGTAGTGCGTGCCATTTTTTAGTGCTCCTTGGTTTAACGTTTACTGAATTGGAATCTCTTACGTGCTTTTGCGCGACCGAACTTCTTACGTTCAACCATACGAGGGTCACGTGTAAATAAACCCTCCGCTTTTAATGCAACTCTGAATTCAGCGTTATATTCGTTTAACGCACGAGCAATACCTAACTTAATAGCACCTGCTTGGCCTGTAATTCCACCACCATCAACATTGATATTGAAATCAAATTGAGTTAAAGTTTCAGAAACTACTAACGGACGAGTTACTTCATTTTGCAATGACTCTATTGGAAAGTATTCTTTAAACTCACGACCATTTATGGTAATTACACCAGCGCCTACATTCATGTAAACACGAGCAACAGAAGTTTTACGTCTGCCTATTGTATTAATAATTTGCATAAATAATTCGTTATTTAGTAATAGTAGGTTGTTGAGCAGTATGTGGATGCTCGTTTCCTTTATATACATAAAGATTACGGAACAACTCACGACCTAAACGATTTTTTGGTAACATACCCTTAATTGCTTTTTCAACAATGTAAGTAGGACGATAAGCCAAAAGATCTCTTGCTTTCACGATGCGTTTACCTCCTGGATAACCAGAATAAAAGAAGTACTCTTTTTCAGTCATTTTATTGCCTGAAAAACGGATTTTGTCTGCATTGATAATGATAACATTATCCCCGCAGTCTACGTGTGGGGTATAGCTGGTTTTGTGCTTGCCACGCAAAAGGTGTGCAGCACGTGCAGCTAATCGACCCACAATCTCAGTTTCAGCATCTATCAGATACCATTTTTTCTCAACCGTACTACGGTTTGCTGAGACAGTGCGATAACTTAACGTATTCACTTAGTTATAAATTAGTTTTTTAAAAAGAATGCAAAGGTAGGAGATTGAATTAACAATTGCAAACTCCTACCACTATTTGATTTAAATTAAATGGAATTGGAACGCTAGAATTATTACTGCGATAAATCCAGCTGCTAAATTTAAAGGAACACCTACACGTACATAATCCATGAATTTGTAGCCACCTGGGCCATAAATCATCATGTTGGTTTGGTAACCGATTGGGGTTGAGAATTCTAAAGAAGCACCAAAAGCTACACAAAAAACAAACGGAATGGGATCAACACCCATTTGATGTGCCAGTGAAACGGCAATTGGGAAGGCTATAGCGGCAGCGGCAGCGTTTGACATGAATGCTGTTAGAATATTGGTCATCAACCAAATTCCGAACATTATACCTACAATTCCGGTTTGCTTAAATACATCAATTATATTGGTGGCAAGCAAATCGGCTGCTCCTGATGCTTTTATTGCTTTTCCTAATGCAATTGAAAAACCTAAAACCAATACTAATTCTATGTCTAAACCGCGTTTAATATCTTTAAATGAGCTTATCTTAAATAGGAACAACGAAGCCATAATAATTAACGATGACTTGAATAGAGAAAATAGATCTAAACCTGCTAATGCAATAGCTGCTACAAACATGGTTACAATAAGTATCGATTTCCATTTTGGCAATTCTGCTCTTCTCTTTTCTTTTGAAATGATATATAAATCGCTGTTTTCTTCTAAGCGCTTATAAAAGTCTGAACCGATAGCTAATAACAATACATCGCCCGAACTAAGTTCTACGTCACCTAACTTGCCTTCAATACGTTGACCGTTTCTGTGGATTGCTACAATAGATGCATCAAAATTTGATCTGAAATTCGAATTTTTAACTTTTCTTCCTTTTAAGGTTGAGTTGTTAGCTAGTACACACTCAACAATGTCTAAGTCAGTAGATTGATTAAAGTCTTTTTCAACAGGTATTCTAAGTCCGTTATCTGTATGAATAAGATCTGTAACTGTAGAAATATTTCCTGCAAAAATTAATTTATCTGATTCTTGTAAAATTTCTTCTGGAGAAACAGGTGTTAATCTTTCTCCACTGCGTATTATTTCTATTAGAAACAATCCTCTTAAATTTCTTAATCCTGCATTTTCAATATTCTTGCCAATTAGCTTTCCGCCTTTTACAAGTTCTGTTTCAATGGTATATTCTTTTGAATTTTCGTTTACAGAAGTAAGTACATCTTTATTATCAGGTAATAATTTAGCACCAATAGTTAGCATATAAACCACAACCAAAATTGCTACGGTAATACCAGCAGCAGCAAACTCAAACATTCCAAGGCTTCTTAAGCCTTCTTCTTTTGCAAGTCCGTTAATAATTAGGTTTGTTGATGTACCCACAAGGGTTATCATTCCTCCCGCAATAGTTGCATAGGATAATGGTATTAATAATTTTGAAGGCGATACTTTGTTGTTTATACCCCATTTATACACATATGGAATTAACATGGCTACCAATGGCGTGTTATTCAAAAATGCCGACATTGAAGACGATGCAATGGTCAAACGCAATAAAAACGACTTATACGTTTTTGAGCCTTTGAAAATTCGATCGAAAATTGTGGGAACAATCGATGTTTGATTGATAACGTTTCCGATAATCAGCAACAGAATAACTACTGCTATCTGGTCGTTCGAAAATCCAGAAAGAACATCCTGCGGAGAAATAACATTGCCTAAAAAAAGTATCGATATCGACACAAAAAAAAGGGCAGAGGCGGGTGCTATGTCTTTTATCAATCCAATGATAAGTCCAACAACTACTACAAAGGTTAAAATAAGTTGAAAATCCATTAATCTCTATTAAATTGGTCGAATTTAGGTATATTAAAATTACCCACAAAAAAATAGCACCTTAAAATTTGATAAAAATGATTTTTAAGGTGCTATACGCTTTATTTTCCTATAAAATTTGGTTTGCGTTTTTCTACAAATGAGGCAACCCCCTCTATGTAATCCTCGCTATAACCCGCTATTTTTTGACACTGCATTTCATATTCGAGCATTTCTTCGAGCGAAGAATTAAACGATTTATTTAGCATTTTTTTCATTAAGCCAATTGCTTTTGTTGGTGCCGATAAATAATAATCGGTATAACTTTTAACGGCATCATCAAGCAAATCATCAGAAACAACTTTATTTATCATTCCCCAATCGTACGCCTGTTGTGCTGTAATTCTAGAGCCCATAGTGCTCATTTCAAAAGCCCTTGCAGAGCCTACCAAACGAGGCAGAAAATACGAAGAACCTGAATCTAAAACCAATCCAATATTGATAAAAACCTCTATAAACTTTGCCGATTCTGCAGCTACAATAATATCGCATGCAAGTGCTAAAGAACAACCAGCACCAGCAGCTACTCCATTAACACGGGCAATTATTGGCTTTGGCATATTTCGCATTAGGCGTATAATTGGATTGTAACGTTTTTCTAACGACTCGCTTAAATCCCGATTTGGAACAACTGCAGCAGATTTTAAATCTTGACCTGAGCAAAAAGCTTTGCCTGAACCTGTTAAAACAACAACACGTACATTTCCGTCTTTTGTTGCGTTTTTTAAAGCATCCTGCATTTCGAAGCTTAGCTCATTATTAAAAGCATTAAAAACTTCGGGACGATTTAGTGTAATGGAGCAAACACCATTATCAACTGTATATAAAAGTGCGGTATAATTTGAATTAGTTTGACTCATATTCTTTCATTTTTTGAGATACAAATGCAGTTAGTTTCGAAATGTTTTGTGCTGAAAAATCGAACACAATGCTCCCAGTTTTATAAATTTCAGGTAGCGTTTTAGTATTTCCCACCTGCAGCATATCAACATATGATTTGATGCCTTGCTGTTTGTTTTCGCAATAATTTTTCCATATTCCGATAGAACCCAATTGGGCAATTCCGTACTCGATATAGTAAAACGGAACTTCATAAATATGCAATTGTGCTTGCCATTGCATGTCGATATACATCTCTAAGCCGTCCCAAGAAACTTCACTAGAAGTGTACATAGAGAATATTTCTTTCCATTTTTTTGCTCTTTCTTCAAGCGAATGGGTATGATTAACGTACAACCAGTGTTGAAATTTATCAATTGCCGCAATCCAAGGCAAAACGCCAATTGAACGCTCTAATTGTTCTGTTTTAGCGCGGTTAATATCTGCGGCATTATCGAAAAACAAACTATATTGATCCATGCTTAACAATTCCATACTCATAGATGCAACCTCAGCCACTTCCATCGGGGCGTTTTTAAATGCATCCAAATTTAAGGGATGCGTTAAAAACGAATGAATTGCGTGGCCGCCTTCGTGCATCATGGTTTCTAAATCTTCCATGGTGCCTGTAGCGTTCATAAATATAAAAGGTGCCCCAGTTTCTGCCAATGGATAATTATATCCACCGGGTGCTTTGCCTAAGCGAGATTCTAAATCGAACTGCTTTAAATTGTTCATCTCGTTTAAACATGCTCCAAAATAAGGATCGATATTAGAGAATGCTTTGATGGATTTTTGAATTAAGTCGTCTTGTCCATTAAATGGTTTTAAAGCCGGAAGGCCTGTTGCATCTACTTTTGTATCCCATGGTTTTAACGCATCTAATTGCATACGCTTTTTTCGCTTAGCCATTTGTTCGTTCTTCAACGGCATGATTAATTCATACACCGATTGATGGAAATTTTCACACTCTTTTGGCGAATAATCGTAACGACCCATGGATGCGAACATATAATCGCGGTAATTTTCGAAACCTGCATTTACAGCAATCTTATGGCGCAAAACAATCATGGACGATAGTAAATTTTCTAATTTTTGTTGATCTTGCTTTCTACGATTGCTAATTTTTTTGAATATTGTTTCGCGCAAATTGCGGTCTTTATCTTTCAAGTACGACCCTGCTTTTTGCAAGGTAATGGTTTCGCCTTCATGTTCAATGCTCATAGCACCTGCAATAGTGCCATAGTCACTTTCTAACTTCTTAAGTTCTGTGTAAAGTGCTATGTTTTCTTCTCTAAATAATTCTACTTGCTTTCTAACGCTCCGAATTAATACAAAAAAATCATCTCCTTTTAAGGTCTCTAATGCTTTAGAAGCAAGCAACTTTTTATTTAATTTATCGCCAAAAGGAGCAGCATTGGGGAATATTTCATTTACAAAAAACTCGTAAGCTTCTTTATGTGCCTCATTGGTAGTGTCGCACGTCATACGGATATAGCGCCAAGCCATATCTTCGGATATAACCGATTCAAGCTCACTCCAATTTTCTAACCAATGCCTTATTTCGGTTTCAGTGTCGACTGAAGTCTCTAATAATTGGATGAAAAAAGGTTCGACTTTACTCCAATCTTCGATTTTAAAATCAACGGGAATAAATTTTCTCTCGTTTTTGTGATACGTGAATTCCATAAGCAATCACGAAGGTACAAAAGCAATTCGTGTAGTTTAGATTTTGTAAACCGAGTGATTTGGCTTTTATTTGTATAAATAAAAGGTTATGAAGAAGTTATTACTGTTAATTTTTGCTGTAAGTATTTCCGTTTCTGTTTTTTCACAAACTCTTGCAAAAAGCAGTACCGAAAACAAAAAACCAATTGTGGTTTCGTTATATCCATTAGCCTTTTTCTCTAGCAATTTTATGGTTGGATTTGAGCATGGTATAAATAAAAAGATGTCGGGGCGCATAAATGCGGCTGTTGGCTACAGTGATAGATTGAATTATTACGAATTTGAGTCTAATAATTTCAACAATGTAAACAGCCCAATGATGAATCAGGAAGCCTTTTATATTGAAGGCCAATTTCGTTTTTATCCAGGCGAAAGTGTTACTAACGGCATATACATTGCCCCTTATTTATTGAGCAAAAGCTTAAACTTTGATGTAACACTCGGGACTTATAACAACCAAGGGGCTTTAGTAGAAGTTACATCTCATAAAAAAATGAGTGCAATAGGTGGTGGTGTTTTAGTAGGCTATCAATATGAAATATTAGATATAATGTCTCTTGATGTTTATTTAGGAGGAGGCCCGTTGGTTGCAAAAGGCGATTACTCTATAATTTCTTTTTCTGGATTAGACCCTTGGAAAAAAGGCATGGTTGCTCAATTTGGATTAAATATTGGTGTAAAAATTAGATAAAAAAGAAAAAATCCTTTTTTTTGGAAGGCTTTTTTCTTTTTAGCCTGATATTTTTCTTTAGAAGTATCTAAGCCAAAAAATAAAGAATTAAAAAGATACCTATATCTTTGGCGCGTGGAACGATTTATTTCAACTTGCAACCACATTCAAAAAAGTGCTAAAAATGAAGTTTGCAAGTTTATTTATAGAGATTCCTGAAAGCAAACTAAACAAACTAACATAATGTCTTATTTATTTACTTCTGAATCAGTTTCAGAGGGGCATCCAGACAAAGTTGCCGATCAGATTTCTGACGCTTTAATTGACCATTTTTTAGCGTACGATCCCGATTCTAAAGTGGCATGCGAAACGCTTGTTACTACGGGCTTAGTTGTTTTAGCCGGTGAGGTTAAAACCAACACGTATTTAGATGTTCAAAAAATCACTCGTGAAGTAATTCGCAAAATTGGATATACCAAAAGCGATTATATGTTCGATGCCTCTTCTTGTGGAATCATTTCTGCAATTCATGAGCAATCAGCAGATATTAACCGCGGTGTTGACAAGAAAAACAGAGAAGACCAAGGCGCTGGCGACCAAGGTATGATGTTTGGATACGCAACAAACGAAACTAGCAACTACATGCCATTGGCATTGGATTTGGCCCATATTTTATTAAAAGAGCTTGCTGTTATACGTAAAGAAGGTAAAATAATGACCTATTTACGCCCGGATGCTAAAAGCCAGGTTACTATTGAGTATTCTGACGATCACAAACCAGTCCGTATTGATACTATTGTAATTAGCACCCAGCACGATGATTTTGTAAAACCAACTTCGGATACCGATGCTGACATTGATGCGGCTGATAAATCTATGTTAGGAACTATTTACAACGACATGGTTACCCTTTTGATTCCTCGTGTAATTGCAAATTACCCAGAATTTAAAGGGTTATTTAACGATAAAATCACATATCATATTAACCCAACAGGCAAATTTGTAATTGGTGGACCACACGGTGACACTGGTTTAACAGGCCGTAAAATTATTGTTGATACATATGGTGGAAAAGGTGCACACGGTGGTGGTGCATTTTCTGGTAAAGATCCTTCAAAAGTTGACCGTTCTGCAGCGTATGCAACACGCCATATCGCAAAAAATATGGTTGCAGCAGGCATTTGCGATCAAGTATTGGTACAAGTTGCTTACGCAATTGGAGTTGCAAAACCCGTTGGATTATTCGTAAACACCTACGGTACTTTAAAAGTACCTATGAATGATGGCGAGATTGCAAATAAGCTTTCAGAGGTTTTTGATATGCGTCCTTATGCAATTGAAACTCGTTTAAAATTACGCCAACCCATGTATATCGAAACTGCGGCTTATGGCCATATGGGTCGTAAATCTGAAACAGTTCAAAAGGTATTTGAGTCGGGTAATGGCGAAAAGAAAACAATGATGGTTGAGTTATTCACTTGGGAAAAACTTGACTTTGTTGATACCCTTAAAAAAGCTTTCAACATTTAAGCAGATAAAAAAAGCGCTTCGAATGAAGCGCTTTTTTTATAGAATTACACTTGAATTTACTTATTTACCTAAAATTTCAAAATGCCATTTATAGAGCCATTAAAATCAGGAAGCAGCCCAGAAGTTGACGAATTAGCCGCATTTTTTAACGAAACTTTGGGCTTTTGTCCGAATAGTGTACTTACTATGCAGCATCGGCCAGCAATTGCTAAAGCTTTTATAAACTTGAATAAAGCCGTAATGGAAAACCATGGCCGAGTAACTTCTGGGCTAAAAAGGTTAGTGGGATACATTAGCAGCTTAACCGCTGGATGCAGATATTGCCAAGCGCATACCATCAGAGCAGCTGAACGCTACAATGTATCCCAAATACAACTCGATAACATTTGGGAATATAAAAAACACCCAAGTTTTTCGGAAGCAGAAAGGGCAGCCTTAGATTTAGCCGTTGCTGCATCATGCGTACCAAATGCTGTAGATGAAGCGGTTATGAGTTCGGTAAAAGCGCATTGGAACGAAGGAGAAATAGTAGAAATTTTAGGTGTAATTGCACTTTTTGGTTTTCTCAACCGCTGGAACGATTCAATGGGAACACATTTAGAAGACCCTGCTAAAGAAAGCGGAGAAACGCTTTTACAAAAAGAAAAATGGAGTGTTGGTAAACACCAATAATTTCGAACTTCATTGACGCCATTTTAAAGGTTTAGTATTAAATGATTTAAAGTCCCTTAATCAAAATTTATAAAATAGCTTATCGATCGTTTTAATAAAATGAATCATACCCTAGTAAATATTAAATTTGTTACAATGTTTCTGTTTAAATAGAACTTGAATTTCATTTTAAATTAACAGCAGCCCATGAGTGTTTTCACACTAATTACTTTTTTAATTCTTCTAACCACTACTCTTGCGTACATAAATCATAGGTGTTTAGTTTCATAACATTATTGATGGCACCTATCCCCTTTTGATGGAGTGAAGGCGTAGCCGAAACGAAATCAAAAGGGGGGTGGAAAAAAGTTGATTATTTTTGTTTTACTAACAAATAAAAATAATTATGCAACAAA
>CAMTUB010000009.1:0-90500 GCA_947084835.1 uncultured Bacteroidota bacterium
CCATTTCAAGCGGTTGAAAAATGGTTTGAATTAAAACCTGAATTATTTAAACTAAATCCAACTGAATTTAAAACTAAAATTTTAACTTTAAACAAAGAAATAATCAATTCACATCAACAACCTTGTGAAACTTGACAGGTAATTAAATAAAACCAAGGCAAATGCTGAGCCTAAAACGGCTAAAGTGCTTAAATACATCAACGCCTCATTGGCTTTAGGATTGGTGTTCAAAACATCAACAAACCCACTATTATATAAAATAAACATTGCGGGAAAGCTTGCCAACATCAAACCTCCTCCAGCAACAACTATTGAATTTACATGCTGAAGTTTAGACTTTATCACATTGGTGCTTACTCCATAAAATAACGTTGCAATAACTATCAGCAACGCATACCCAAAATTAACTTCGTAGGTTCCATTAGACCTCACAAAAATTAAGAATAAAGAACCCAACAAACCAATAACCACGCCAATTTTGCGTAAAAGGGTATGTTTCTTTTGAAATAAAACAATGCCCACAACCAAGGTAAATAAAGGTGTTAATGCATTTAAAGCACCGGCTGTAGCGCTATTTATATGAGTTTGTGCTATGGCAAATAAAAATGCTGGAATTCCGTTTCCGAAAAAACCGACAATGGCAATAAACTGCCAGTCTTTTTTCGAAACTGTTTTAAGCTTAGGAATTACCAAAGGCAGTAACGTTAATGAAGCTAAACTTAAACGAAAAGATGCAAGTTGAATTGGGTTGAATGCGATTAATGCTCGCTTCATTAGCATAAACGATGACCCCCAAACGAGAGCCAACACTACTAGCATTAATGCCGATTTCCAATTTTGCTTCATAATAAAAAAGTCCGGCAAAACCGGACTTTATTGAGTTCGTTTTAATTAAAACTGTTCTAGTTGTGAAAAGAAGAAATCTCCTTCGATTTTTGCATTTTCATCCGAATCAGATCCGTGAACTGCATTTTCGCCAATTGACTTTGCAAAAAGTTTACGAATTGTTCCTTCAGCTGCTTCAGCAGGATTAGTTGCGCCAATGGTTGCACGGAAATTGTTTACCGCATTTTCTTTTTCAAGAATTGCAGCAACAATAGTTCCACTTGACATAAAATCAACCAGTTCTCCATAAAAAGGACGTGCACTGTGAACCTCATAAAACTTACCAGCCATTTCTTTAGAAAGGCGGGTATATTTCATGGCAACAATTTTAAAACCAGCTTGGTTAATGTGTGCTAAAATATTTCCGATATTTCCTGCTGCAACTGCATCAGGCTTGATCATTGTAAAGGTACGTATACCGCTCATTAATAATTTGTTTACAGGCCGCAAAACTACAATTTTAATCCCAAAAATTTTTCTTCAAATACTAAATTTCAAAAATTGATTTAAAATCGATTTATGCTCTATTTTTGCAGTCATGCATTTTTTTTCACATTTTGGCAAATATCTAATTTTAGTAAAATTAGCTTTCAAAAGGCCTGAAAATATTGCCATTTATCGCAAAGAGTTATTTAGGCAAATGGTTAGTATGGGCATTGGCTCTATAGTTATTGTATTTATCATCTCCTTTTTTATGGGTGCTGTTACAACCGTTCAAACAGCGTTTCAGTTGGTATCGGCATTAATTCCAAAAACTATTATTGGAGCAATTGTAAGTGATTCTACCATTTTAGAATTAGCCCCAACTATTACTTCGTTAGTTTTAGCAGGGAAAATAGGCTCAAGTATTGCTTCGGAAATTGGCACAATGCGAGTTACTGAGCAAATAGATGCCTTGGAAATAATGGGTATAAATGCTGCAGGTTATTTAATTGCGCCTAAAATAATATCTGCTTTAATTATGATTCCGATGTTGGTAATTTTTGCAATGGGATTTAGCATTATGGGAGGATTACTTGTTTCTGATTTAGGCGGCATATTGTCATCCCAACTATTTCTTGAGGGCGCCCGTTCTTCATTTACGTTATTTAATGTAGTTTTCTCGCTAACAAAAGCGTTTACTTTTGGATTTGTCATCACTTCTGTTTCTGCATATCAAGGTTTTTACACAAGTGGCGGATCTTTAGAGGTTGGTGTTTCTAGCACAAAAGCGGTTGTGTATAGCTGCATAATTATTTTATTTTCTGATTACCTATTAGCCCAAATGATTTTATAATGATAGAATTAAAGAATGTTTCAAAATCTTTTGGCAGTAACACCATCGTGTCTGGCGTATCTGCCCAATTCGAAAAGGGCAAAATAAATATGGTGATTGGCGCAAGTGGAAGTGGCAAAAGTGTGTTGATGAAATGCATGGTAGGTCTTCACCCTTTAAGCTCAGGTCAAATTCTATACGATGGCATTTCGATAGGCGAAATGAGCGCCTTTGAAAAGACAGAAATCCGCAAAAAAGTGGGTATGCTGTTTCAGAATTCAGCATTGTTTGATTCTATGACAGTTGAAGAAAATATTATTTTTCCGTTAAACATGTTTTCTACAATGCCGCTTTCGGAAAAGTTAGATCGCGTTAATTTTTGTTTAAAAAGGGTTGGATTAGAAGGCAAAAACAAGCTTTTTCCTGCCGAAGTTAGTGGTGGAATGAAAAAAAGGGTTGGAATAGCTAGGGCAATCGTTCTAAACCCAACGTACCTTTTTGTGGATGAGCCAAACTCTGGCTTAGACCCACTAACCTCTATTTTAATTGATGAATTAATTAAGGAGTTAACTACTGAATATAATATGATTACAGTGGTGAATACCCATGATATGAATTCAGTAATGGAAACTGGCGATAAAATTCTTTTTTTACATAAGGGTAAGAAAACTTGGGAAGGCAACAAAACAGAAATTTTATTAACCGATAATGAGATTTTAAACGAGTTTGTTTTTGCAACCAGCTTTTTAAAAGATTTCAAATCCAGACAGGAGCAAAAAGTTATCAAATAACAGCCTGTTAACTGATATTCCTCATCTAAAAACATGCGTTTTTTTAGTCATTTTGGGTATTCAATATCCAGCTAATGAAACGCCATATCATCTATAATTTCTTAATAATTGGGGCTATTTTCTTAGCCAGTTGTGGCTCGCATAACGAGTTCAAACTCAAGCCAAACGACAATGCTTTTGCAGTAGTGAACTATGCTGAGAAAGGCAATTTGCACGACTATGAGAAAGCAACTGTAAAAAACATCACAACTATTACTCAAACCGCGTTTTACCTCAACGAAATTGACCTTTCTTTGAAAAAAACAGGTATGGATGAGGTGTTAAATCAGGGAGCCTCTTTTACCTTTTTTGCCCCAGTAAACGATGCATTTAACAATCTAGACAAAGCAACTTTAGACAAGTTGATGTTTAATAGCAACGCTACATTGCTTTCAAAAACTACCGAAAACCACATTTATAACGGAATTATTGAAATACAGGCCTTAACCGATGGCCGAACAATTACTATGGCAAATGGATATAAAGCAAAAGTTACTGTTAAAGATGGCGCGATTTTTATAAACAATGCAAAAATAATTGGTACGAATAGAGCCTCTAATGGGCTAGTATTCGCTATAGATCAAGTGCTTTTAGCACAAAACAATTAACTTTTTCACGCCAATCCATGCACAGAACCATTATTGAGCCATTTCGCATAAAAATGGTAGAGCCAATACAAATGACAACTCTAATAGAAAGAGAGGTTTTTATGAAAAAAGCGCATTATAACCCCTTTTTATTAAACTCAGATCAAGTAATTATTGATTTACTTACCGACTCGGGCACTTCTGCAATGAGTTCGGGACAATGGTCCGCATTAATGAATGGCGATGAATCTTATGCAGGTGCCCGTAGTTGGCATCGCATGTACAACGAAATTCACGATTTAACCGGCTACGATCAAATACTTCCAACCCATCAAGGAAGAGCTGCAGAGAAAATTTTATATACCATTATTGGTGGAAAAGGCAAAGTTTTTGTTAGTAATGCGCATTTCGATACTACTCGTGCTAATATTGAATACTCTGGAGCAATTGCTATTGACTGTCAAACTCCAGAATACCTTGATTCAAACTCATCCTACCCTTTTAAGGGAAATATTGATATTGATTTACTTGAAAAAAACATCATAGAACATGGTGCCACTAACATTGGCGCTGTAATTTTAACAGTGACGAATAATACGGGAGGTGGGCAACCAGTTAGTTTTAAAAATGCTGTTGACACTAGTATAATCTGCAAAAAATACGGTGTATTATTTATCCTTGATGCATGTAGAATTGCAGAAAACAGCTATTTTATTAAAAACTACGAGACCGATCAAAAACATAAATCATACAGACAAATAGCAAAAGACATGTTTGCCTTAGCAGACGGCTGCATCATGAGTGCAAAAAAGGATGCCATGGTAAACATGGGTGGTTTTCTAGCTTTGAACAATGTTAGTTTAGCTGAAGAATGTACTCAATTGCTTATAATAACGGAAGGATTTAGCACATACGGTGGCTTAAGTGGCAGAGACATGGAAACAATTGCAACGGGTCTCCAAGAAGTTTTTGAGCCCGATTATTTAGAATACAGAATAAAAAGCACCCAATATTTAGGAAATGGATTACAACAGTTAGGGGTTCCTATTCAATTGCCTGTAGGCGGCCATGCTGTTTACATTAACGCAGGGGAACTCTACAAACATCTGCCTCCGAGCCAATATCCCGGGCAAAGTTTAGTAATAGATATGTATGTAAAAGGGGGTATAAGGGCATGCGAAATAGGGTCGGTTATGTTTGGAAAATTAGATGCACAAAATCAACTTATCCCTGCATCCAAAGAATTGGTTCGTTTGGCCATTCCACGAAGAGTTTACACCCAGTCGCATATCGATTATGTAATAGAAACATTTGAGATGATTGTTAAAAATAAGCATCAAGCAAAAGGAATAAAAATCATTAAAGAGCCTAAGTTTTTGCGGCATTTTACATCTCATTTTGATTATATATCCTAATTTTTTGAGTTTGATGCCAAATTGTTCTAATAAATATTAGCTTACTAGCTTCAAGAATCTTAATTTAGCGCTCGAAATTTCAAATAATGGCTGTTTTAGTTGATAAACATTCGCGAGTAATCGTTCAAGGATTTACAGGTGGTGAAGGTACATTTCATGCTACTCAAATGATTGAGTATGGCACAAATGTAGTTGGTGGTGTAACTCCTGGCAAAGGGGGAACAACCCATTTAGATCGTCCTGTTTTTAATACCGTAAAAGATGCAGTTGCTCAAGTTCAAGCAAACGTTTCTATAATATTTGTGCCTGCTCCATTTGCAGCGGATGCAATTATGGAATCTGCTGAAGCTGGCATTAAGGTAATCGTTTGTATCACAGAAGGTATTCCAACCAAAGACATGATCTTGGTTAAAGAATATATTGAGCATAAAGATTGTACTTTAATCGGACCTAACTGCCCAGGAGTAATCACTCCAGGCGAAGCAAAGGTGGGCATTATGCCAGGTTTTGTTTTCAAAAAAGGCCGTGTTGGACTTATTTCTAAATCAGGCACATTAACCTACGAAGCTTCTGATCAAATTGTAAAAGCTGGATTAGGAATTTCTACAGCAATCGGAATCGGTGGCGATCCAATTATTGGAACTTCTACAAAAGATGCTGTTGAGTTATTGATGAATGATCCTGAAACTGATGCAGTAATCATTATCGGTGAAATTGGCGGTAGTATGGAAGCAGACGCAGCCCGTTTCATTAAAAGTAAAGGATATACAAAACCTGTAGTTGGATTTATTGCTGGACAAACTGCTCCTCCGGGACGTAGAATGGGCCATGCTGGTGCAATTGTTGGTGGCGATGAAGATACTGCAGCTGCAAAAATGAAAATTATGAGAGAATGTGGAATTCACGTTGTGGAATCACCTGCTCAGATTGGCGCTAAAATGGCAGAAATACTTAAATAAGTATTTATCTATACATAAAAGCCCTGTTTTCGTGGATTTTTCCGCTGATTACAGGGCTTTTCTTTTTATCAACCTAATTTGATTATATTTTTACAAAAAATACTATGAATTTACTTGCAGGCAAAACAGCATTAGTTACCGGAGCTTCTAGAGGCATTGGTGTAGGAATAGTTAAAAAATTTGCTTCTGAAGGTGCAAACATTGCATTTACATACCTTTCTAGTGAAGAAAAAGCAAAAGCGCTGGAGGCAGAGCTTTCAGCAATGGGAATAAAAGCAATTGGATATAAATCAGATGCATCAAATTATACAGAAGCTGAAGATTTAATAAACGCAATTGTTGCAGATTTTGGCGGCTTAGACATTGTGGTTAACAATGCTGGCATAACCAAAGATGGCTTACTTTTACGCATGGGCGAAGAGCAATGGGATAGCGTTATAGATACCAACCTAAAATCAATTTTTAACATCACCAAACATGCAAGCCGGATTATGATGAAAGCAAAAAAAGGAGTTTTCATTAATATGGGTTCTATTGTTGGTTTAAATGGCAATGCAGGACAATCAAATTATTCGGCATCAAAAGCAGGTATTGTAGGTTTTACAAAGTCGATAGCTAAAGAATTAGGATCAAGAAATATTCGCAGCAACGTGGTTGCGCCTGGTTTTATACAAACAGAAATGACCGGTGCATTAGATCATGGAGTTACGGAACAATGGAGCAATTTAATTCCGCTAAAACGCCCAGGCAGCGTGGATGACGTTTCAAACTTATGTTTATTTTTAGCTTCAGACATGTCATCGTATATAACTGGCCAGGTATATAACGTTTGCGGTGGCTTGCATATGTAATTAACACGAATAACAGTTGGAATTAGTTTCGTCATACCCTTGGTGGTATTATTTTTTATGTTTACTAATAGGCGCAGCGTTTGCGTTTGCGCTTTATTATAAAGACAAATCAGTGCCAGAAAAGCCAAGGTTTGTTTGGCAGTTATTGGCATTTTTACGGTTTGCTACAGTTTCTATTATCAGTTTTTTATTATTGAATCCAATGATAAAAAAAGACAATAAAATAACTGAAAAGCCTATTGTGCTCATAATTAACGATGACTCTAAATCCATTTTATACTCAAAAGACTCTGCGTTTTATAGAAAACAATTTCAGGCAGAATTGTTAAAACTATCTGCAAAATTCCCAACAGATTTTGAGGTAAAACAACTTAGCTTTTCTAACGGATTACTTTCTGAGCCAAGCAGTAGTTTTAATGGAAGAGTTACCAATTTAGGAAAAACACTTACCGACATCGAAGAGCAATACGGCAACCTGAATTTAGGAGCAGTTGTTATTGCTACTGATGGAATTGTAAACGAAGGTCCAAATCCGATTGAGCGTGCCTTGCGGTTAAAAGCCCCCATTTATACTATAGCATTAGGCGACACAACTCCGCAAATAGACCTTTTAATTAAAAAAGTTTCGCATAATGAAATTGCATATTTAAATAACAATTTCACCACAAAAATCGAAATTGAAGCCTTTGGTTTTGAAAACAAAGCTACTACCCTTACAGTTGTCGAGTTAAAAGAAAATGGCGAAAATATCTCCCTTTTCAAAAACAACGTATCCATAACTAATTCGAAGTTTAGTTCAAATTATGATGTTGTGTTGAAAGCTGAAAAAGAAGGTTTTCATCATTACAGAGTTAGCCTCACGCCATTAAACGGTGAAATCAGCAAATCAAACAACGTTAAAGATTTTTTTATTGAAGTGGTTGATAACAAAACCAATGTTTTAATTCTTGGCTCTTCGCCACATCCCGATTTGGGCGCAATAAAACAAGCTTTAAAACCCCTGCAAAACTTAAACATTGAAGTGGCATTAAGTCAGAATTTCAATCAAAACATAAATCAATATCAATTAATTATTGCCCATCAATTTCCAGCACAAATGGGCCAATATAATGCTTGGATTAACAAAGCAACTGCATTAAAAACGCCTATATTATTTATTGGCGGGAAACAAACGGCATGGAATGTTTTTAACCAAGTGCAAAAAAACCTGCAAGTAAATCTGCGAAATTCAGCAACATCTTCGCGAGTAACTGCAATCCATAATTCAGATTTCACTTATTTCACTTTAACTCCGAATTGCATTTCTAAAATCCAGAGTTTCCCTCCTCTTGATGCTCCTTTTGCTGAAATTAGGCCTTCATTAAATACAAGTGCCTTATTATACAATAAGGTAGAGAACGTAAATACAACGATTCCTTTGTTGGCTTTTTCAAATAACGTAACCCCTAAACTTGGCTTTTTATTAGGCGAAGGATTTTGGAGATGGCGCTTAGATGAATTTGATAAATTTCAAACTCAAGACGCAACGGATGAGTTAATCCGCAAGACAATTCAATATTTAAGCTCGAAAGAGGATAAACGTTTTTTCAAATGTAAAACCGATGAACGCATTTATGCTGAAGATGCTTCTATATTTTTCAGCGCTGAATTATACTCGTCTGCCTATGAACCCGTTGTAGAGCCTGATGTTTCGCTAGCTATTACACGCTCAGATGGAAAACAATACAATTATGTATTAAACAGGTCTACTTCTAGTTATGTATTTAATGCAGGACAGCTTCCTCCAGGAAAATATAGTTACGAAGCAAAGACGACTTATAATAACATTGCATATGCTGATAACGGCACTTTTAGTGTGCAGAGCATAGATTATGAAGGAAGCGTAACATTAGCAAACCACAAATTTCTTCAACAATTGGCGGTACAAACAAGTGGCAAGATGTACTTCCCCAATACAATGAGTAAGGTAGTTGAAGATATTTTGAATAGGGGCGATATTAAACCTAGCATTTATACCGAACAAGATTTAACAGCAATGATTAAATATCGTTGGATTTTGGGCATATTAATCTGCTTTTTTGCTATCGAATGGTTTATGCGTAAATGGCTTGGTGGAGTTTAGACTGAAACTCTATCTAAAATAATTTACCTTTGCATTATGAATACGAAAAACGTTTACTCTAAATATATCCGATCTATTTTATACTTCGGGATGGCTATTTTCAACATTGTGGTTTATGTTGGAGAATATAAAACCCTATATTTATTGGGTAATTCATCGTACAATTTATACGTAAGTATCTTTTTTATGTTGGTTTTTATTATGAATTTATTGATGTTGCGCTCAATGAATAAATAAGCATTCATCCAACCGAGCAATAAGCTTTTGCCCCAAAAATAAAAGCATAACTCCTATCTAATATTGATAAGGTTTGCTGTATTTACCACTCCCGTTTTGTCAAAAACTGATACAGGTATAATTAGATTTAGAGAAAACTTATGAAAAGTAAGTTTCTATTACCAAGCAGTAATTCCCAAGTGTTTTAGAAAGGCTATTTTCTCTTATAAAAAAAGGGCCGACCTATTTACAAGATCAGCCCTTCAGGAAAAGGAAAAGAGGTTTAACTCTTTAACGTAATTTCTTATTTTAGGGTTGGGTTAGAAATGTTTTTCTTTGAATCTAGCAAACCTAGCAAGCATAACCTCATTAATATAGTACATTACTGGCACTAAAATCAATGTTAAAAACGTTGCAAATGTTAATCCAAAAATCATTGTCCAACTTAAAGGCCCCCAAAATGCTACGCTATCTCCCCCAAAAAAGATATGTGGATTTAACTCTGTAAACATTTTTACGAAGTCGATATTTAATCCTACTGCAAGCGGAATCAAACCAAGAGTCGCGGCAGTTGCTGTTAACACAACTGGCGCCATACGCGTTTTACCTGCTTCAACAATTGCTTCTTTCAATTCCATACCTTCTTCTCGAAGTAGGTCAGTGAATTCAACTAATAGGATTCCGTTTCGGACCACAATTCCAGCCAAGGCTACAAATCCTATTCCAAACATGATGGTAGAAATAGTCATTCCTGTTATTCCGTATCCAAGAAAAACTCCAATTAAACTGAATATAATTTCAGATAAAATAATCATCGGCTTATTGAAAGAATTAAATTGGGTTACCAAAATCAAGAAAATTAATCCCAACGAAATCAACATCGCATTTCCTAAAAATGATGCTGTTTCAGCTTGCTCTTCTTGTTGACCTGTTAATTTAACAGTCAGATTGCCCGATGCAGGAAACTGTTTTAACGCACGCTCTACATTGGCAACTACTTCTTGCGGGTTAAAACCATTCAGAATATTTGACGATACCGTAATTACCCTTTTTTGGTTTTTGCGATTAATTCCTCCCAAAGTAGTTGTGTAATTAATGTCGCAAAAAGTAGATATTGGAACCTGACGAAGCATTCCACCCATGTTCATATCTCTAAAAATAATTTTGGTATTTTTTAAATTCTCAGCATTGTTGCGTTGTTCGTAAGTATATCTAAGCATAATTGGGTGCTCATCGTTTGCTTCTCTGAATTTAGAAACTTCTTTTCCAAAAACTGCATTACGGATTTCCATTCCAATTTGAGCTGTGCTTATTCCTACTCTTGCAGCTCTTTCTCTATCAATATTGAAAATAATTTCAGGCTTAGATGCGATAAAATCGCTCTTTAATTTTTCAACTCCTAAAACATTTATCGAATCGAGGAAAACAATAAGCTGAGTCGATGCATCTGCAAGTTCAGTAAAATTATCACCGCTAACTTCAATGTTAATTGGTTTTCCAACCGGAGGTCCGCCTTGTTCTTGTTCAACTGTTATTTCAGCACCAGGAAATCCTTTTACTGCTTCGCGAATTTTATCGAGGTAAACAGCCGTATTTTTTCCGTCTCTTTCAGCAAATTCAACAAATGCTACGGAGATTTTTGCTTTATGTGGGGTAACGCTAAAATCAGGTTGGTTCGGGTCACTCACACCAACAGCTACGTTCGAAATTACAGTGGTTACCAATGGGTTGGGCTTTCCATTCTCCATTCCTAACACTTTGTAAACTTTATTTTCGATGATTTTGGTAACAGAATCAGTAACTCTTTGATCGGTTCCCAATGGCAACTTAATGTAGGTGTACACGAAGTTTGGATCGCTAGAAGGAAAGAAAACCACGTTATTTCCACGCATGCCAACTAAAAAAACACTTCCAAACAAAAGAATAACCACGCTAATCATTAATGTTCGTGGTTTGCCTAAAGACCAAATCAATGCGGATTGGTATTTGCTTTGGATATTTTTCCAGGTGATATTCTGGAAATTATATATCCATTTTTTCAATTGAAAATGATGTAATAAATACAAAGCAATAATGAGCACTACAAAGTTTCCGCCCCCAAAATTGCCAGTAACGTAAAATAATAAGCCAATAATTACAAAAATTACCGTTGTTAATTTTACCTGTTTTGTAAACTTAGGATTAAAAATAGCTTCTCTTGGCTCGTGAGGCTTCATAAATTGAACTGCAAAAACAGGATTTATGATATAGGCTACAACAAGCGAACCTAACAATGTTATGATTAACGTAATAGGCAAGAAAAACATAAACTTACCAATAACACCGCCCCAAAAAGCAAGTGGAATAAACGGTGCAAGCGTAGTTAATGTGCCGGCCAAAACGGGTAAAAACACTTCGCCTGCTGCATTTTTAGCTGCAATTTTAATTGGAACTTTGCCGTTGTCGAAAATCCTATGTGTGTTTTCAATTACAACAATAGCATCGTCAACTACTATACCAAGAGCCAATAAAAAGGCAAAAAGCACAATCATATTTAGGGTAAAACCAATAGCAGGCATTATTAAAAATGCCAAAAACATGGAAAGGGGAACCGAAAGTGCCACGAAAAATGCGTTGGTTGAGCCCATAAAAAACATCAACACGATTAAAACCAATACAAATCCAATGATGATTGTGTTTATCAAATCATGCAAAGTTGAACGTGTTTTTGTGCTTTGGTCCCCAGAAATTACAACATCTAAATTTGCAGGAAGTGTTGTTGCTTTTAGGTTGTTAACAATATCGGTGATTTTTTCGCTTGCATTAATAAGGTTTTCGCCCGAGCGTTTAACAACATTGAGTGTAATTACATTTTTACCCCCTAAACGTGCAAAACTTTCTTGCTCTTTGTAACCATCAACCACCTCAGCAATATCTTTTAAATACACTGCTGCTCCACCAGATGCATTAACCACTAGATTTCTGATAACCTCTACGTCTTTAAACTCGCCTTTGATGCTAATTCCTCTTTTCACTCCATCGTTAGAAACAGTACCCCCAGAAATGGTCATGTTTTCATAAGCTACTGCACGCTCAATATCGCCTAGCGTTGCCATTGCAGCTTGCGCCTTAAACATGTCTACATTAATTTGGATTTCGCGCTCTAAAGCACCAGCCATGTCTATGCGGCTGATTTCTTTTAAACTTTCGATATTGTCTTTGATATCATCGGCATATTTTTTCAATCTGCTCAACTCCATATCTCCAGAAATATTCACAAACATGATTGGAATATCCGAGAAGTTAATTTCCATTACATTAGGGTCGCGTGGCAAATCTTTTGGCAAATCGTTACGCGCTTTATCAACCGCGTCTTTAACTTTTTGCTTGGCTATGGCAACATTTACATCGGTTCCAAACTCTACAATAACACTTGAAAAGTCTTGTACAGAACTGCTTGTAACTTTTTTAACACCAGAAATGCCTTTAATTTGCTTTTCTAGAGGCTTTGAAACTAAGTTCTCAATGTCTGTTGGAGATGTTCCAGGATAAACTGTACTTACATAAATTTGCGGAATAACGATATCAGGAAAATTTTCTTTTGGCAAATTATTGTATGCAACAATACCAGCAAGCGTAATAATAATCGTTAGAATAAAAATACTTACCCTATTATCAATAGCCCAACTTGCAGGTTTAAATTCTTTTTTCAAGTCATTCATATAAAACTACTTTGAAATTTTTAAAAGTGCTCCTTCAGGTAAATCTTGATATCCTGTTGTGATAATTGAATCACCAACTTTTAGGCCCGAGATTACAACTGTTTTGCCAGCATAACTTTTACCTAAAGTCACCTCTTTACGAACTGCTTTTTCGTTTTCACTCACCATTACAAAACTGCCATTTTCAGTTTTTTGGATCAGATTAATCGGAAGCACAATAACATTTGTTTCTTCATAATCGTTGATTTTAATCGTTGCAATCATATTTGGATGTAGCTTTGGCCCTAAGTTTCCTAATGAAACCTCGGCTTTGAACGTACGGTTTAAACCATTGATTGATTTGCTTACAAAATCTACTTTCGAATCAATAGTTGTGTTGATGTCTGGAAACGAAACTATTGCCTTATCTCCAATGTCCACTTTTCCTGCGTATGATTCTGCAACTTCTGCAATCACGCGCATATCGTTAAAGTTAACCACCCTGAAAGTTGGATATCCTGGAGCTGCCATTTGTCCTAACTTCACCATAACCTCATCCACCGTACCATTAATAGGAGATTTTATTTTGGTCATATCAAGTTGCTCTAATGAACTTTCCATGCGTTTTTCTAATCCCTCTTTATTGTTTTTTGCTTGTAGGTATTGTAATTCAGTGCCTATTTTCTGATCCCACAGCGTTTTCTGTTTATCGTATAAATTATTAACAAACTGCATTTGTAGCTTTAATTCTTGAATCCCTTTTACTAGTTGGGCATTGTCGATTTCAGCTAAAACTTGGCCTTTGCGAACCGATGAACCTTCTTTTACAAAAATAGAAGTAATCACACCAGGCATTTTGGCACTTAAATCTATGTTCTGACGCGCATCTACTTTTCCTTGTACCTCTAAGTACGTTTTAAACGACTCAGCTATTATTGGAGATATCAAAACGTCAATAGCGGGTTTAGTAACATTTGCATTTACTTCTGCATCAAGCTTTGTAATTTCTTCTGCAAGCGCACTGTATTCTTTTTTAAGCTGTTCAAGCTTTGCTTTTTTGTCTGATGTTTCTTTTTTACCACAACTTGTTAAAAATGCAACAGTTATAGCTCCAACGATTAATATATGTTTCATGATATGGTTTGCTTATTTGGTTAAAATGCCTTGTGAAATTTCGTAATCAACTTTCGTTATTAACAAGTCGTAAATTGCTCCGAAGTAATTGGTTTCTGACTCTTTCAATGAAGTTTCAGCATTAACCACTTCTAGATTTGATCCTACTCCTTCTTTGTATTTTGTTTTAGTAACCGATAAAATAGACTTAGCTAAACTCAAATTTTCTTGTTGAATTTGTACTGTAGATAAGCTGTTTTTATACATTGCCAAACTTTGAATTCCTTGAAGCCAAGCAACATTTTCAAAATCATAAATTGTATTCTGAGTTTTCTGAATTGCTAATTTTGATTGTTGCGCCTTATGCTTCCTTTGAAAACTATCCCAAATGGGCATGCTTAGGTTAATTCCGTAGGCACCAAATCCAAACCAACTTTTGCTTACGCTTAAAAAGTCAGAAAACGAATTATTACCTGCCAATGATCCTCTGTTTAAAAACAACGAAGCCGTTGGCAAATACCCTGATCTAATGTTTTTAAGTTCAAGTTCTGAGCTTGTTTTTTGCAACTGAAGTAATTGATATTCTACTCGGTTCGAAAACTCTGGTTTTGCATTTACGGGCATTTTGGCTTTAGCAATTTGCTCATCTAACTTATCAGTCAAATTTATTTTAGTATCAAGTGGCAATCCCATTTGAAATATTAAAACGTATTCGGTAACCTCTACAAGTCTGTAAATTTTTTCCTTTTCAGCTGATAAATTGTTTTTGGAAACTTTAATTCGATCTAAGTCCAATTTTTCAATAAAGCCATTTTCAAAAAGGGCCTTCATTTCAAAAAGCGTACTGTCTAATCTTTTGATGTTTGCATCTAAAAGTTTTAGCCTTTCGCGATTCACCAAAACTCCATAATACGCTTTGGTTATATTTTCGATAGTTTTAATCTCAGTTTGATCTGCCATCTTTTTCATCAAATCGCGATACGTAACCGTTGCTTTTAATCCTACTAAATACGAACCACTAAAAAGCAGTTGAGTTGCATTAATTGCAGCTTGTCCACTGTAGTTTGGTTGGAAAGCAAGAGCAATCGATTTGTCAGTTGGGTTAATAGGCCCTGGCGGTACAATTACTTTTTGCAACAAGAAATTGTCTGATACCATCATCGACCCACTTATTTGTGGCAAGCCGGACGATATTATTTCTTTAACTTTTGAATTTGCAATCTCAATATCTAACTGAGCATTCAAATTTGATGCTTTGTGAGTTAAGCCATAGTTTATAGCCTCTTTTAAACTAAAGTTCATTTTTTCTTGTGCATGTAAGCAAGAAAAAATGAAGAGTGAGCTTAAAATCAATAAATGACTTTTGGTAATGCTTTTCATATAAAGCGTTTATTTAGTAAATATTTTAGTGTAGTTTGAATTTAAATAATTCAATCCTGAATCAGTTGCTATACCTCTTAATAATATATCGACACTTTGTTCAAGGATTATTTCACGTGAAATCTCAGTTTTATGGTGCAATTCTGGGTCAATTACTAAGTCAATATGAGCAAGGTGCAATTGAGCTATAATTTCAGCATCAATTTCTACCCTAAAGTACCCCTGGTCAATTCCTTTTTGAATTACTTTTTTAAGATCAGTTTTGATTATATTATTTCTGAAATTCATAAAAACACCCCAAGCGTCTGGATAGTATTTCTGCAAATCAAACAACAAGGTTGGGTTTATAGACTTCAATCGCTTCAATCCCATTTTACTCAAGACCAAAAACGCTTCAATGCCCAAGTCCGTGTTGTCATATATATTACAACATTCAACTTGATGTTGCCCTGTATATAATTGCACGCATTCAGATACCAACTTGTTTTTGTCTTCAAAATATTGATAGATAGTTTTTTTACTCATTCCTAATTGAAGAGCAAGTTCGTCCATCGTAATACTCTTAGCCCCATATTTCAAGAAAAGCTCTAAAGCTCTTTGAATTATTTGGGTTGAAATTTCCATCGTGCAAAACTAAGGAAACTTTTTTTTAATCCAAAGTTTCCAGTTGTTTTTTTCTACTTCTGAAACATTACATGTGTATAAAATCAACGCAAAATCATAATTATTCATTTTTTATCCATTACCATACTAAATATTACCTACATAATACCTGCTTGTATAATTCCAAAAACGCTGACTATGAGCATATTACCAATTATTGATAATTATTTTTATAAATTAATTAATTATTATTGCTCATTTCTGCAAAATACCATACATTTGTATGACAAAGCACTCATGAAAACAAGTAAATTAAATACCAACTTTTTCTACCTGATTCTAATGTCAGTATTGGCATTTACTTCTTGCCAAAAAGCTGGGAAAATTTGTTGGGAATGCCAAACAAGCTCATACAACTGGGTTACTTCTGAGGATAAAATGATTAACAGTTTCAACACTTATAACCAAACCTCTTTTGAAGTAAATGATGTTCAAACATTAATGAGATTGAATAACACAACGGATACAGCTAAAATTGAGGCACCTGTTTTAACGTTCCGAGTTTCAAAAACAATTTGTAAGCAAAAGAATACTGCAAACTGGTAGTACTCTTAAAAATAAATCAATAAAAAAGCCACTCGTAATACGAGTGGCTTTTTTATTGATTTATTTTTGAAATTATCTTAAATCAACAATTTCAGCCTTTGGATATTTCTTTTTGTCAAATGCCATGGTAGCATCATCTATTATTTGATTGGTTTTAAGTTTTTGAATAACATAGGATGTTTTAACTCCACTTTTTTGGAAAGTAGTAGCTTTAAAAACATTCCCTGTATTTGAATCAACGTACAATTTTATCTTAAAATAATTTTTCGTTTTATCATTTGGCGTAAGTTCAATCAAATTTGCAGCCCTATTTTCTTCTTTAACTGCACCAACAAGCTTATATGCAAATCCTTTTTCGTACAATACAAAAACGTTAGCAGGGTTAATATCTCCTAATGCTTCTTTTGCATTGCTTATTTGCACTTCTGTTCCATCTTTATAAATGGTCCAAATAGTTACTCCATCGCTAACAATTATTTGATCTTCAATATCAACTTTAAACTTTGATGCTTTTAATTCAACCTTAGCTGTTTGAAGCGAGGTGGTTTTGTTGGCAGCATTTTCAATCTGAATTCCAACTGTTGCCTGAACTGTTTTCCAAGACCTAAAATTTTTTGAAGCCTTATCTAATATAGCCTTTGCTCCTTGATCTGCTTGAGCAAAAACTGAAACGTTAATTCCTATCCCGATTAACAACGCAAAAAAACTCTTCATACTATTCTATTTATTTAACTGACTCAAAAATTGCTCCAAAGAATATTCGTCAGGGATTAACACTTCTCTTGCTTTACTCCCTTCAAAAGGACCAACAATTCCAGCGGCTTCTAATTGGTCAATTAAACGACCTGCTCTATTGTATCCTAATTTCAATCTTCGCTGAAGTAACGATGTTGATCCTTGCTGATGATGCACAATTATACGTGCAGCCTCATCAAACAATACATCTCTGTCTGTCGGATCCCAATCTAATTGAGACTCTCCACCTTCATCTAACACTTCAGGCAATATATATGCATCTGGGTACCCTCGTTGCGATCCAATAAATTCGCAAATTTGATCTACCTCTGGTGTATCCAAAAATCCACATTGAATTCGTACAATATTTGACCCTTCAAGCAAAAGCATATCGCCCCTACCAATTAATTGTTCGGCTCCTCCTGTATCCAAAATAGTTCTTGAATCAATCTTTGATGAAACCTTAAACGCAATTCGCGCAGGAAAGTTCGCTTTGATTGTTCCGGTAATAATATTTACAGAGGGTCTTTGTGTTGCAATTATTAAATGTATGCCAATTGCTCTGGCTAATTGAGCAAGACGAGCAATGGGCATTTCAACCTCTTTTCCGGCAGTCATGATCAAATCTGCAAACTCATCCACTACTAAAACAATATACGGCAAATAGCGATGTCCATCGTTCGGGTTCAGTTTTCGCTTAATAAACTTCTGATTATACTCAATTATGTTACGAACCTGTGCATTTTTCAACAACTCATAACGCGCATCCATTTCAACTGTTAATGAAACCAATGTTTTAACCACCTTTTGGGTATCGGTGATAATGGCATCTTCTTCTCCTGGCAATTTGGCTAGAAAGTGCCTTTCAATAGTTTGAAACAATGAAAGCTCTACCTTTTTAGGATCAACCAACACAAATTTTAATTCAGATGGGTGCTTTTTGAAAAGCAGTGATGCTAAAATGCTATTAATACCAACGGACTTACCTTGACCTGTGGCACCAGCCATTAATAAGTGGGGCATTTTGGCTAAATCTGCAATGTAAATTTCATTGCTAATGGTTCTCCCTAGTGCTAATGGAAGCTCATAGGTACAGTTTACAAACTTTTCAGAGCTCAATAAGCTCTTCATGCTTACAGTTTCTTTGTTCTTGTTTGGAACCTCTATACCAATTGTTCCTTTACCAGGCATTGGCGCAATAATTCGTATTCCAAGCGCTGCCAAACTTAATGCGATATCGTCTTCTAAGTTTTTGATTTTTGAAATTCTAACTCCTGCAGCTGGTACAATTTCATAAAGAGTTACTGTAGGACCAACTGTTGCACGAATTTTATCAATTTCAATATTATAATGCCCTAAGGTTTCAATAATTTGATTTTTATACTTTTCAAGTTCTTCCGCGTTTATCTGCAATTTTTGATTTCCATGATCTACTAAAAGATCAATTATCGGAAACTTGTACGATGACAAATCTAATCTAGGGTCGTAGGGTCCTTGACTAGCAACTATATCTTCCGCTGCAGTTTCAGAATCAGACATGGCCTCTTTTACCGGCTTAACAATTTCAAAAGCATGCTCTGGTGCTGTAACTTCAGCTTCGCTCGCATCAATAATCTCAAAACTTAAATTCTTTGTTTTTTCTGTTGGCTTTTCCTTTGGTTTTATGCCTGGATCGAAAACAATAATATCTTCAGCTTCGTCATTTTGGGTTTTATCACGATCGAAGAATGTAAAATCCATGGCTTCATCTTCCTCATCTAAAACGTATGGCTCGTTTTCTAATGACTCTAAGATCTCGTTTTCTTTGTTAACAGCTTTTGCTTGTTGGCTGATTTCATCATCTATTTCTGGTTTAGGTTTTAAACTAAACAACGATTTCAATGATACTAAACTTGGTTCAATATTTTTGAAGGCTATTAAAAATCCAACCCAAAAAACAACTAAACCTAGGCCTAAACCTCCCACACCCACAAAGCCTTTTAGCCAAAACCCAATTTGGTATCCAATATTTCCTCCCAAAAAATCTAATTCGGAAACAAATAATATCTTAAATAAATAGGCTAAGGTTAATGAAACAACAGCTGAGCCAATCAAAAATGGTAAAACTAAAGGAAAAACCTTTTTATTAAAATCACTAAAAACACTCTTTAGCCCTACAAAAAACATCAGTATAATAATGCCTAATGAGCCAATTCCGAAACCCTCGAATAAGAAAAGGTGCGAAACCAATGCGCCAAATCGACCCATCCAGTTGGTTGCCTCGCCCGAATCAGATATTAAATACGAGATTCCTTTGCCTAAAACTTGGTCGTGGTCCGTTTTACCAGTAAAAAAATAGGATATAATAGATACAAAAGAAATTGCACTAAAAAGCAGCAGTATATATCCTAAAAAACGTTTCTTCGATACATTCTTTAGTTCCTTTTCAACAAAATCACCCTCAACTGAACTTTCTTTAGGTGCTTTTTTCAAGGGTTTATTTTGTTCTTGTTTAATGGTGTTCTTTTTCAGCTCGTTCATAAAACTATTGGGAGTCAAAAGTAAGAAAAATATACCCTCCAAAACGTAGAACTGATGCGTTCAGTCGCTTACTTTTGTATAGATGAAAAAAGTTTTTTTACTTTCTCTCTTTATTTCCATGATTTTCCTGTTAGGATGCGCCAGTAAGAAATCGTACAAACCATCACCATCAAAAGGAAATGGATGCAATTGCCCTCATTTTTAAATTCGAATTATGATTTATGTCATTTAATTTAAAATTATTCTAAATAAGGCCTACATTTGTGCGTGAATTTATCTGAACTAAAACTAGGAGATCAAGCAGTAATCACAAAGATTCTTGACCCAATTATGTCTTTAAAACTCATGGAAATGGGTTGTTTGCCTGGCGAACCAGTAAAAATTCAGCGCTTTGCACCATTTGGGGGCCCAGTTGCAATTGAAATCTTAGGATATGTTTTGAGCCTTCGCCTTGATGAAGCCTCAGTTATCGTAGTTGAACCCATTTGTTTTAATTAATTTATGAAGGTAGCCCTTGTTGGAAATCCAAACAGTGGGAAAACATCCTTGTTTAATGCATTAACAGGTTTAAATCAAAAAGTAGGAAACTTTCCGGGTGTTACTGTTGAAAAGAAGATTGGCAAAATAATCGTTGACAATCATCCCATTGAACTTATTGATTTACCTGGAACTTACAGCTTATATCCCAAATCGTACGATGAAGAGATTACTTTTCAGGTACTTTGTGACCCAAATTCTTCGGATAGACCCGATGCAATAATTGTAGTTGCTGACGCTACCAACCTGAAAAGAAATCTACTTTTCATTACTCAAATTATTGATTTAGGCCTACCTGTAATTTTGGCTCTAAATATGATTGATTTAGTTGCAAAACAAAGGATAGAGATTGATATTGAAACTTTATCAAGTCTTCTTGGTATTGTGGTTTGCCCGACAAATGCACGAAACAAAGGCGGTTTAGGCGAGCTCGAAAAACAATTATTGAAAATCAAACCTAGTAAAAATCCAGCTTTTTACTTGCCCGTTGGACTACCACTAGCTACACTTTCACTTTTTGACAACCAAAACACGATAAGTGAATACCAAAAATATGTACTCATTTTAAATTACGAGAAACTCGAAAATATTTCGCTTAAAACGGAGATTAAAGAATCTTTAGCAGACACCGACCTCGTTAAAATTCAAGGCATAGAAACAGTAAATAGGTTTCAAAAAATTGCCGGGATAATGCGGAAGTGTTTCAAAAAAGAGCATAACCAAAACACAAATTCAACAACCAAAGCCATTGACGCTATTTTAACGCATAGCTTTTGGGGGTATTTAATTTTCCTAGGTATTATGTTTTTGGTATTCCAATCCATTTTTTCTTGGGCAACATTCCCCATGGAAATGATTGAAATGATCTTTAACGAAACAGGGAAAATTGTAGCTAGTGTGTTACCAAAGGGGATGTTTGCTGACCTTTTGGTTAATGGCATTTTAGCAGGACTTGGTGGCGTTATTGTGTTTTTGCCACAAATTTTGTTATTAACTGGCTTTATATCCTTATTGGAAGAAACAGGCTACATGTCACGAGTCAGCTTTCTAACAGATAAGTTAATGCGCAAAATTGGGTTAAATGGCAAAAGTATAGTTCCTCTTTTAAGTGGCTATGCATGCGCAGTTCCAGCAATACTTTCGGCACGCACCATTGGCAGCTGGAAAGAGCGAATAATTACAATTCTTATTACTCCGTTAATGAGTTGCAGCGCTCGACTGCCAGTTTATACCTTATTGATTGCATTGTTTATTAAAGATGATAAGGTTATTGGCATCTTTAGTTTACAGGGATTGATATTAATGGCTTTTTATCTATTAGGTTTTGTGATGGCTATTATGATGGCTTTCATTGTTAAACCATTCATTAAGGAGCAAAGCAAGTCTTATTTTATACTTGAAATGCCTATTTATAGAGCCCCTCGGTGGAAAAATATTTTTATTACACTTATTGAAAAGGGAAAAAACTTTGTATTTGAAACAGGGAAAATAATCATAGCAATAAGCATAATTTTATGGTTCCTGTCAAGTTATGGACCATCTGATAATTTCGCTAAAATTGATAAAAAGTATACCTCAAAGGAATACGTTTTGATGCCTGAGAAAGATAAAGCCAATAATATTGCAAAAGAAAAACTAGAAAAGTCTTACGCAGGCATTTTAGGCAAAACCATAGAGCCCGCAATAAGACCGCTAGGTTTCGATTGGAAAATTGGAATTTCACTAATTACCTCGTTTGCAGCTCGTGAAGTTTTTGTAGGTACTATGGCTACCATTTACAGTTTGGGCCCAGACGATTTTGACTTAACTAAGTTGAAAGAAAAAATGAGCACCGACATTAACCCAGCAACAGGTAGGCTTGTTTTTACAACCGCAACAGCACTTTCTTTAATGGTTTTTTACGCTTTTGCGATGCAATGTATGAGCACTTTAGCTGTAACCAGGCGAGAAACTGGAAATTGGAAATGGCCATTTATTCAATTTAGCTATATGACAATATTGGCATATTTAGGTAGCTTAGCAACCTATCAAATCTTAAATGCAATCTAAAGATCAGATTTCAAAGTTTGCTACTGTCCTCGAACCCTATTTGCCTGAAAATGTTTCGGGTTGGGTAGTAGAATATCTGCTAGAGCATAAATGCAAACTGAAAATTGCTAAAGGTCGAAGCACGCGTTTAGGCGACTATAGGCACCCGTATGGAGATGAAGGGCACCGAATTTCCATTAATCACGATTTAAACAAATTCTCTTTTTTCATCACTTTATTGCATGAGTTTGCACACCTCGAAACGTGGAATTTAAGCAAAAACTCAGTTTTGCCGCATGGCATTGAATGGAAAAACGCTTATTCAAAGCTAATTTCTAAGTTTATTTCAGCCAATGTTTTTCCGGATGATATAAAAGCAGCCTTGCTGCGGCAATTACACAATCCTAAAGCAACCAGTTGTTCTGATTTGCCATTAATGCGTGTTTTAGCAAACTATAACGATGAAACGCTAGGGCTACATTTAGAAACTTTAGAAGAAGGAACCGTTTTCAAAACAGATAAAAACCGCGTTTTTACTAAAGGTGCTAAACGCAAAACCAGATACATTTGCTGCGAAAAAAAAACGGGGAAATATTATCTATTTCACCCGCTTACTTTAGTCAACAGCTTAAAAACTGACGATTAGAAATCTTCGTAAACCTACTTTTTGTTCAAGTATAATTTCAAATTTGTATTCACGGTTTGATTTAAATTAAGAACCGTATCACGTAAAACAACGGGGAAAATAGTTGTCCAAACTTGTCTCGTTTTATCGTTTGTTATCACTTCAAACTCCCTTACTTCAGCTGTAGAATCATCGGTAATTATCACTTTATCCTTTGTATTTCTAAATGTTCCAGAGCCAACCAAATTTACTGGAACTCGAAGCGTATCAGAGAAAACAAGCACTTCTGCATCAAAAACCAATTGATAAGAGCTTTTTTTAGAGCCATTATCAAACTTTAAAAAACCTGAATTATAGGCGGTGTTTGCAACATTTAGCAATCCTATTGGGGTCGAAATTTTACCGGAATAATCCAGTTGAGTAATATTCCATTCTCCATCAAGTCTATTTGCAAGTTGTTTTTCTTTCGAACAACTAGAAAACAAAACGGCAACCGTGCCCATTAAAAAAAGCAATTTCTTCATAGTATATTTTTTACCAACTGCCACTTGCACCTCCACCTCCGGTACTTCCACCGCCAAAGCCGCCAAAGCCACCTCCGCTGCTTCCACGACCGAATCCTCCTCCAAAACCTCCGCCACCCCAAGGCATAAAAAAGGGCGGTGAATGTGATCGTCTTCCACCTTTACCATAGGTATGCCCACCACCATTATTTCTGTTAAAAAATGAAATTAATATTAAAATCAGGATTATGAAAACTACAACTTTCCAATTTATAGCTTTTGGGCCATCAGGGCTATCGTTAATATACGTACCACTTAATACACTTATAATAGATGTAGTAGCTTCATCAAGGGCGCTATAATAATCGCCTCTTTTTAGATACGGAACAATTTGCTGCTCAATTATTCTTCGTGATAAGGCATCTGTTAAATAGCTTTCGATTCCGTATCCGTTTTTAATATCAACTTTGCGATTATCGATAGCTAAAGTAATCAGGATGCCATTGTCTTTGCCATCTTTTCCGATTTCCCATTTTTCGAAAACACGCGTTGCAAAATCAGCTATTTCATAGTCGCCTAATTCTTTAACTATGAGTATTGCGATTTGCGTTGAAGTTGAGTCGCTATAAGCTACCAGTTTGTTTTCTAGCTCTTGCTTTTCCGATTCGCCTAAAATACCTACAAAATCATTTACCAACCTTTGAGGCGAGGGCTTTTCGGGTATTTGAGCAAAAATATTTGCTGCAAAAAACAGAAATAAAGCAGTAAATCTAATCGCCAAACGATATTTCATCGGAAAGTTCATTTGTATCATTGTCTAAATAAGGGAAATATTCTTTTAAGCTATTTCCACACTTTTGTATGGCATCTAATATACCTTTAAGAAAATTCCCCTCTTTAAATTTCCCCGACAATTCATTTGCAATATTTTTCCAAAAATCATCTGACACCGCGTTGTTAATTCCAACATCGCCAACTACTGAAAACCGATGTGATTTAACCGCGATGTAAAACAAAATGCCATTTTTTGCAATGGTGTTATGCATTTCTAACGAAACAAAAAGCTCTGTAGCCCTCTCTAAAGGGTCTTTTTTGCTTTCATTTTCTACATGAATCCGAATTTCGCCAGATGTATTTTTTTCAGCCTCTTCAATAGCCAAAACAATCTGCTTTTGTTCTAACTCAGTAAAGAAGTTTTTTGCTGAAATTTCTTGCATTAAAATTCAACTTTAGGGGCTTTTTCAGAACCTGCATCAGCCTGAAAATATGGACTTTCTTCAAAAGAAAACATCTTCGCAATCATGTTGTTCGGAAAGCGTTTAATGTACGCGTTGTAATCTTTTACAACTTCATTAAATCTTCTGCGTTCTACATTGATTCTGTTTTCTGTTCCTTCAAGTTGAGATTGCAATTCTAAAAAGTTTTGATTCGCTTTCAATTGCGGATAACTTTCAGCAACAACTAACAAACGAGACAAAGAACCTTTAAGCTGCTCTTGCGCTTGCTGAAATTGTTTCATTGAGTTTTCATCTAACTTGCTCGCGTCTAGTTGAATACTTGTTGCTTTAGATCTTGCTTCAATTACTTGAGTTAATGTAGTTTGCTCAAAATTTGCAACTCCCTTTACTGTACTTACTAGGTTAGGAATTAAATCTGCTCTGCGCTGATATGCGCCCTGCATATTTCCGAGTTGCTCTTTTACCTGCTCTTGCTTAGTAACCATAGAGTTATACCCACAACTTCCTAAAAATAATGGGAAAATTGCTACTAATAATAAATGACGTAATTTCATTTTCTTTATTTATTTGTTTGATTAAAAATACTGTTTTAGCTTATTTTGATACGATATTTGTCATCAAAAGGTTGCAAAATGTCTAACAAAGTAAGCAAATTTAATGAATACCGTTCAAAAATGAACGAACGCATTTTAGCTACAAAGAATAAAACATTACAAAAAATCTATAATACCGATCATACAACCTACCAAGAAGGGGCTTTGCCAGTAAAAACTAAAGAAATGCTGGGACTTGTTGCCTCTATGGTTTTGCGTTGCGATGATTGTATTGCCTACCATTTACAAGAAAGTTTTAACGCTGGAGTTACTAGTGAGGAACTTTATGAAGTTTTTGGAATTGCCAATTTAGTTGGTGGAACTATCGTTATACCTCATACACGCAGAGCTATTGAATTTTGGGACGAATTAAATAAAACCGACAAATAACCCATGGACGAAAATATAATACATTCTGACAAAGCCCCTGAGCCCGTAGGGAAATACCCTCATGCTCGAAAAGTAGGCAATATGCTTTTTCTCTCTGGGGTTGGTCCTCGTGAAAAAGGGACAAAAAAAATTCCTGGAGTTACGCTGAATGATAAAGGTGAAATTGAATCATACGACATAGCCTTACAATGCCACTCTGTTTTTAAAAATGTGAAGGATATTTTAGAAGTTTCTGGCTCTTCGTGGGAAAAGTTAATTGATGTTACTGTTTTTCTTACCAATATGAAGGCTGACTTCCCAATTTACAATAAACTTTGGGCTGAATATTTTGGAGAAAATGCTCCATGTAGAACTACTATTGAAATATTATCGTTACCAACTCCAATTGGTATAGAATTAAAATGCATTGCCATATTAGACTAGGTTTTTGTATTCAAATAAAATATTCATAATCCAATATAATTTTTTCAATAATGAAAATAGGGATTGTTTGCTTTCCAACTTACGGTGGAAGTGGCGTATTAGCAACAGAATTAGGAAAAGCTTTAGCAGTTGAGGGACACGAGGTTCATTTTATCAGTTATACGCAACCCGCAAGATTGGATATGGCATTTAATGAAAATCTTTTCTACCACGAAGTTTCTGTAACAAACTATCCACTTTTTGTTTATCCACCTTACGTACTTTCTTTAGCAGGGAAGTTGATTGATGTGGTTAAATACGAAAAACTGGATATTATACATGTACATTATGCTATTCCGCATGCCTCCGCTGCATTAATGGCAAAACAAATATTGGCAGATCAAGGCATAAACATCCCCATCATAACCACGCTTCACGGCACCGACATTTCGTTGGTTGGGAAAGAAAGCCTTTTCGAACCGCTAGTAAGCTATGCAATCAATCAATCTAATGCTGTTACATCGGTTTCTAATTGGCTAAAAGAAGAAACTATTAGGCATTTCAACATCAAAAAAGAGATTGAAGTGATTTATAATTTTGTGGATTTAGAACGCTTTTCTGCTAAAAACATCGAGCACTTTAAAAAAGCCATTGCACCCGATAATGAATTTATCATCTCACACACATCAAATTTCAGGAAGCTAAAGCGGGTAGATAATGTGGTAAATATTTTTGCAAAAATTAATGCACAAATCCCATCAAAACTGTTACTTGTTGGCGATGGTCCTGATAGGCAAAAAACGGAACAACAGTGCAGAGATTTAGGCATCTGGCATGATGTTCGTTTTTTAGGAAAACAAGATGCAATCGAAGAAATACTTTCGGTTAGTGACCTGTTTTTGATGCCTTCAGAAACAGAAAGTTTTGGACTCTCTGCACTAGAAGCTATGGCGTGCAGAGTACCAGTCATATCAAGCGATGCAGGAGGTTTGCCCGAAGTCAACATACATAACGTTACAGGATATTGCTGCCATATGCATGATATAGATTGTATGGCTCAATTAGCCATTGACTTACTTTCAGACAAAGAAAAACTAGAGCAGTTTAAAGAAAATGCATATCAAAATGCACTAAAATTTGACATTAAAAAAATCTTACCAGATTACATCACTCTCTATGAGAGAGTAATTAAAGAAAGTTGCAATGCTGTTTAAAGCTCAAATAGCATTTCTTTTATTGTTGACAATTTCTTCGTGTGCATCTAAACACGGAAAGCCTATTGAACTGAAAGAAAAATTAACTCAAATTTCGTTTGAAAAGACCCGAATTTATCCGCTGTTTTTTTCAGATCCTGAAAAAAACAATGCCGAAATGTTTGTAATTGAAACTGAAAACGACTTTTTGATACAATCAAAAAAACTTGGCTTTACAGCTAGCACTAAAGATCATGTGAATTTCAATTCTGAAAACCTAGTTCTCATTTATGGAGGAAAGCGCAATACAGGAGGTCATTCATGTGAACTAACCCATATTACTTTGCAAAAGAATAATTATTTTTTAAAGAGCAAAGTCACAAAACCAGGAATTGGCTGTATTTCGACTGATGTTATTACCTTTCCAATTTCAATTTACAAATTTCAAAAGCCGATTCAAAGCGTAAAATATTTTTTTGACATCAGCGAGTTTCAAAGGAATTGTAACTAATACCCATTTAGATTTTTATTTTTGTGCCCCATAAGAACTTGACTTTGAAAATCATTTTAAACTTTCTCCTTCTCCTTTTAAAACGGTTAAAACAGTTTTGGATCTTACTATTTGATTTCTCTTTTTTCAACCGGAAAAAGTTTAAAAACCTATCTTCATTTGCCAAGGTAGGATCAATATTATATACGTTAGTGCTTACAATTGCACTGATGGCAACTGCAGTTGAGGTAAATTTTCTATGGTTATTTGGCAAAATGCCAAGTATTGCCACAGTCGCGAATCCAGAATTAGATATTTCATCAGAAATTTATGCCGAGGATGGACGATTAATAGGTAAATATTACCGTGAAAACCGAAGCCCTGTTACGTTTTCAGAACTTACACCTCAAGTTATTCAAACACTTGTTGTAACTGAGGATGTTCGATTTTATGAGCATAACGGAATCGATTTCAAAGCGTTATTTTCTGCTGTTTGGTCAAATTTGAAAGGCGATAAAAGAGGTGCATCAACCATTTCGCAACAGCTTGCAAAAAATCTTTTCAAAACCCGCAAAAATGATTCTAAAGGATTGCTAGGCTACATCCCTGTAATAAATACCTTGTTCGCAAAATCAAAAGAATGGATTTCGGCTATTAAACTTGAAATTTTTTATTCAAAAAACCAAATTCTAACACTATATCTAAACACAGTTGATTTTGGAGCTAACTCATTCGGAATAAAAGTTGCAGCTCACACTTATTTCAATAAAAATCTTAGTCAATTAAATTGGAACGAAACTTCCATTTTAATGGGAATGTTGAAAGCACCAACTACGTACAATCCTATTTCTAATCCCAAAAACGCATTCGAAAGAAAAAATACAGTACTTGGTTTGCTCCTAAAACATGAAAAAATTAGCCAAGCTGAACATTCTAAATGGCTAAAAACGCCTCTTAATTTAAATGTCAATACTCAAAAAGACAATGAAGGTATTGCCCCCTATTTCAAATCTGCTGCAGCAAACTGGCTTAAAAAATGGGGAAAGGAAAATGGTTATGACGTTTATAGCGATGGGCTAAAAATATACACATCCATTAATTTAGAAATGCAGGCTTATGCAGAAAAAGCAATGGAAGAAAAAATGCGCATGCTACAGCAACGTTTTTATCGCCATTGGCCTGATAAAAACCACAGGCCATGGATGGCAGAACCTGGCACTGATACATTAAGCTATATTTTGGGGATTGCAAAAAAATCGGAAAGATACAAAGCCCTTAAAGCAGAGAAGAAAAACGAAGAATACATTCTTAAAATCCTAAACACTCCGATTAAAATGTCGGTTTTTACTTGGAATGGAGAAAGAGATACACTCTTAAGTCCTATCGATTCTATAAAACACAATATCACTCTGCTACAAGCAGCACTAATGACCCTAGATCCACACACAGGTCAAGTGAAGGCATGGATTGGGGGTATCAATTTCGATAAATTTAAATTTGACCATGTGAGCCAATCTATGCGCCAGCCAGGATCTACTTTCAAACCATTTGTTTACGCAACAGCTTTAGAACAAGGCTGGGGACCCTGCGATAAAATTATTGACCAAGAAGTAACCATAAAATATGTTGAAAATGGCGAAAACAAAACTTGGACGCCTCATAATGCCGACTGGATTTCTACTGGAACTGAAATGACTTTAAGAAGAGGCATGGCAAAATCGGTAAATACGGTTACATCTCAACTTACAGAAAAAGTTACCCCACAGGCTGTTGCAGATCTAGCTAAAAAAATGGGAATTACAAGCAAGTTAAAACCCGTTCCATCCATCGGATTGGGTTCAAATGAGGTGACACTTTTTGAGCTTACGGGCGCTTATGGTACGTATATGAATAAAGGCGAATGGATTGAACCTCACTATATCATGCGTATTGAGGATAAAAACGGGAAAACACTATATTCAGCAAAACCTCAAAAAAGACAAGTTCTAACTCCAGAAAACGCATGGTTAATGACCTATATGTTCCGGGGTGGATTAGAAGAGCCTGGCGGAACATCGCAAGCATTGTTTGAATATGGAGTAACCATTCGAAACGAAATTGGTGGCAAAACCGGAACTTCATCTGATTACTCAGACGGTTGGTTTTTTGGAATTACAAAAGAACTAGTTACCGGGGTTTGGGTAGGCTGTGATGATAGAAAAATACATTTCAGAACATCACAAACGGGTGAAGGCTCAAGAACGGCATTGCCCATTTATGGCAAATACATGGACTATATGTACGAAGACCCTAAAATGCCTATTTCAAAAGGCGTTTTTCCTCAGCCTACAATTCCAATAATAAAACCTCATAATTGCAGAACTTACCTTCCTAAATCAGACTCTTTAAATATGGATTCTTTAAATATTGATGCTGAATTCGAGGGCATATTTTAATGCCATTCTGAATTTAATTATGCCTAAATTCTTTCTTACATAACACTGATTGGAAATAAAAAGACTAAATTTCGACATTATTCGTTTTAAAATCATCCATCAACTTTAAATAAACACCAAAGTAATTTATGTCAAAAATAGCAGACATCAGAGCTAGACAAATTCTTGATTCAAGAGGAAACCCAACTATTGAGGTAGAAGTATTTACAACAGATGGTTTTGCTGGACGTGCAGCAGTTCCATCGGGAGCAAGCACCGGAATGCACGAAGCAGTTGAGTTGCGCGACAACGATTCTTCAATTTACATGGGAAAAGGTGTTTTAAGAGCTATAGAAAATGTAAATACATCAATCAAAGATTTACTGCTTGGTTCAGATGTTTATGACCAAGCTCTAATAGATAAATTGATGATTGAAGCAGATGGAACAGAAAACAAATCTGTATTCGGTGCCAATGCTATTTTAGGTGTTTCACTAGCAAGTGCACATGCTGCAGCTGCTAATTGCAATTTGCCATTATACAGATATGTGGGAGGCGTTCATGCAAAAGAATTGCCAATTCCAATGATGAACATTTTGAACGGAGGCGCACATGCCGACAATTCAATTGATTTTCAGGAATTTATGGTTATGCCAATTGGTGCAAGCACTTTCAGCGAAGCATTGCGTTGGGGAACAGAAATTTTTCATCATTTAAAATCGGTATTAAAGAAAAAAGGCCTTTCTACTAATGTTGGCGATGAGGGAGGGTTTGCACCAAATATCACTTCAAACGAAGAAGCCATTGAAATCGTTTTGCAAGCAATTGAAACTGCAGGCTATCGCCCAGGTGAAGATGTTTGGATTGCGATGGATGCTGCTTCTACAGAAATGTATGATGCATCAACTGGACTCTATTCTTTTTACAAAAGCAGCAAAAAACAAATCACCAGCGATGAGTTAGTTGATTATTGGGCTTCTTGGTGTAAAAAATACCCAATTATTAGTATTGAAGATGGTATTTCAGAAGATGATTGGACAGGCTGGGTAAACCTAACAGAAAAAATTGGCAGTACCGTTCAGGTAGTTGGAGATGATTTATTTGTAACAAACTCTAAACGTTTGAATTACGGCATTGAAAGAAAGGCTGCTAATTCAATTTTAGTAAAAGTAAACCAAATTGGCACCTTAACCGAAACTATTGATGCTGTTCAAAAGGCTACTAGAAACGGATATACCTCTATAATGAGCCATAGATCTGGAGAAACAGAAGATGTAACTATTTCTGATTTATCAGTAGCTCTAAATACAGGACAAATCAAAACGGGTTCAGCGAGCAGAACAGATAGGATTGCTAAATACAATCAACTTATTCGAATTGAAGAAGATTTGGGAGCAATGGCCTACTTTCAGAGCAAAAACTTTAAGTTTGTAAAATAGATTATTAGCAATGGAAAAAGTTAAGAAGATTTTACGGTTATTAAAAAACAGATATGTTTTGGTTTTAACTTTTTCATTTATCTGGATTACTTTTTTGGATAGAAACAACTTATTTAATCAATATGAGTTTTATTCAAAACAAAAAGAGCTTAATAAAACCAAAGATTTTTACTTAGAAAACTTACAAAAGATCGATAAAGAGAAGTCTGAGCTAGATTCTGACTTATCTATGCTTGAAAAATTTGGCAGAGAAAAGTATAAAATCAAAAAAACAGACGAAGATATTTTCTTAATTAATTAAGAAAATATCTTCTTATATTAATGCATATTTTTTTCAATAATAAGTCCAATGTCACCACTAATGGTGATATGAATTCTTAAAATAATACTTGAACTTTGCTTTTATATAAAATATTAATAAAAGTAATAAGGGGTAAAAGCACCTAACCTTCGGGGTAGGTGCTTTTTATTTAAAACCATTTTTAATTGTAGTTATTAGATTTACTGTACTTGAAAATCCTAACTTCTTTAATATTCTTTTTCTGTGAGTAGAAACCGTTTCATTAGCTATTCCTAATAACTTACCAATTTCTTGAGTTGATTTTGCGTTAATAATTAAATAGAAAATTTCTCTTTCTCTATCCGTTAATCTATCTACAGCAAGCTCAAATTCATCATCAAAAAGTTTTACATCAATAAAAGTTTGTTTTCCATTTAAGCCAATAAAAGAAAGTGTTGGAATGCCCGTGGGTTTTATATCTGTAATGTCGGTATGTACTCCAAATATTTTGGTGATAATTCCATTCGGATCAGTTTGAACTGGAATAACTTCTTGCATAATTCGGATATAACTATCATCCTTAACTCTTACTCTTAAATCAAATCTGATTTTATAATTATAAATATCTTTAGGATTTAAAGCTGAAAGAAACATAATTGTTTTTTTAATGTGCAATCTGTAGTAAGGCCTGTCTTCTGGATGTATTAATGATAAGGCTATGTCGTAATTTAATTGATGCGAAAAATAACCAATTATTCGTTTAACATCTTTACTAATAAAATCGAATTTTCTGTTAATGGGTGAGAAAATGAAATAATAAAAATCTCCCTTCTGAAAAAAAGTCAACAATTTTTCATGAATATCAAGGTTTTGAATCAGATTAAAAGATTCTGAATTTTCAATACCTAGTTGCTGATTCCAAGACCCTATGATGTTTTTTAATAAACCTAATTTCACAATATTTAATTGCAATAAAAGTACAATATTATTGTGAAATTAGCCTTATTAAGATTAAATTAATATTTTATGAAATCTAGGGAGTGAGTTAACCTTTCAGCAATTTCTTTTTTTCCAAGCAATTGTGCCATTTCAAAAATGGCAGGCCCAGAACCAACTCCAGAAATCGCTAGTCTAAAAGCCTGAATAACTTGGCCTGATTTAACTCCATTTTTATCGCATGATGCCTTGAAAATATCTTCAAATTGCTGTGCATTTAGCTCTTCAGAAGCTATATTAATTTCTTCTAAAATACTAGAAATCACTGCCTTTGAACTGTTATTCCATTTCTTTTCAACTACAACTTGTTCGTAGGTTTGTGGTGCTTCAAAAAAGAACATAGATGTTGACCAACAATCTGTAACAACTACCCAACGTTCTTTCATTAATCTGCAAACCTCTTGTAAATACTCCATTGAATAATCGAAACCTTTATTTTTTAATTCAGGCATTAACATACTTGCTAGGACTTCATCGGAAGTGTTTTTAAGATATTGAGAGTTAAACCAATTTAATTTTCCAAAATCATAACGTGCCCCGTGCTTATGTACTCTTTCTAACGAGAATTCTTGAATTAACTCGTCCATTGAAAAAATTTCTCTATGATCGCCTGGATTCCATCCAAGAAAAGCTAAGAAATTTATATACGCTTCTGGAAAATAACCCACTTCGCGGTATCCCAAAGTAAGCTCTTTAGTTTCTGGGCTTACCCAGTTAATGGCATAAAAAGGAAGACCTAAACGGTCACCATCGCGTTTGCTTAATTTACCATCTCCGTCTGGTTTTAGCAGCAAGGGTAAATGTGCAAATTCAGGGATACTGTCTTCCCATCCAAAAGCTTTATAAAGCATAACATGCAGCGGAGTAGATGGAAGCCACTCTTCTCCACGAATTACATGCGAAATCTTCATTAACTTATCATCAACAACGTTCGCCAAATGGTAGGTAGGCATCCCATCGCTTTTAAACAAAATTTTATCGTCTAACTGTGAACTGTTAAAAACAACCCAACCTCGAATAGAATCTTTAACTTTAATTTCTTCGTTTCTAGGCATTTTAAAACGCACGGCATACGGTTCATTATTATCAAGTCTACGCTGAACTTCATCTTGAGGCAATGAAAGTGAATTTTTCATATTCACTCTGGTAATACTATTGTATTGAGGGGCAACCACTGTTGAGCTTTTTAAGCCCTCACGCATAATTTCTAACTCTTCAGGAGTATCAAAAGCATAATATGCTTTCCCGTCAGCAATTAATTTTGTAATATATTCTTTGTAGATAGGCTTACGGTCGCTTTGGCGGTATGGACCATAATCTCCACCTACATGTACGCCCTCATCAAACTCAATTCCACACCATTTTAACGACTCAATGATAAACTCTTCGGCACCGGGTACAAAACGCGTTTGGTCTGTGTCTTCAATACGCAGAATCATGGTACCTTTACTCTTGCGGGCTAATAAATAGTTATATAAAGCTGTACGAACACCGCCTGGATGTAATGGCCCTGTAGGACTAGGGGCAAATCGAACGCGAACTGGCTTATCACTCATAATTCAAAATTGGATGCAAAGATACAATTTTGATAATTTAGATTGGATTATATAGATTAAACTGGATTAACTTTTGGATGTTTCTTCATAAATTAACCTTTTTAAAGATTTATGATGAAATTTTACAGCACACGTTTTGAGTTGGATTTTTAATTCTGGATTATGCTGCTTTTTTAATCCCGATATATCAAAATTTAATGAAGGGTAAAGTGAAATAAGCTCTGAAAAAGGGAAATCAATTACAAACTCTGCATGTTCAAATCCACTTTCATATGCATTGAGCATTTTGGGACTCGGGATTTCTAAAATGAATATTTCTCTATCGAAATATTTAAATGGAGATTTCAATTCAAAAGTTGAAATCAATCTTCCACCAATTACACTCTCAATTAAAAGGCTTTCGTTTGCTATTAATAATTCAGCCTTCATGGCTTCATATTCTGTAATTGAAGAAACTCTGTAGCAAATATGATCGAGATGAAAGTTAGAAACATCAATACCAACTAAATCTAGTTCAATAAATAGATTTTCGAAAAAACAATCAGCTAAAAGGGAAAGTCTAACCATATTAAATTAAAAAAGCACAAATTAATGTGCTTTTGAATGCGGAGAGAGAGGGATTCGAACCCTCGATAAGTTTTGGACCTATACACGCTTTCCAGGCGCGCTCCTTCAACCACTCGGACACCTCTCCAATTTTGATGCAAATATATACCCCTATGCTTTGTTTAGTTAGATATTTCTCCGCAAATAGATTGTTGCATTCTATCTGAAAAATCTTTTGCAGCTAATCCTTGACCTAATAAAAACATAATTTTGGTAACACAGGCTTCGAAAGTCATATTTCCCCCACCAATAACACCCATTGAAACTAAGGCACTACTAGTTTGATATTTCCCTAAGTTGACAGTTCCTGCATTGCATTGCGTAATATCTATAATTGGTATACCTTTTGCCGAAATTGCAGCAATTGAATCAATAAACCAATCGAAACTTGGCGCATTTCCAGATCCATATGCTTCTAAAACTACTGCTTTAATTCCATTGCAGTTGCATAAGGCATCAATGTATGCTTTGGTTATTCCTGGAAACAATTTCAAAACAGCTATTCCGCCCGTCATTTTTTTATGTACACTTAAATCATCCTGGGGTTGAGTTAAAATAACTGAACGATTATATTTAATATCTATACCTGCTTCCGCTAAAAAAGGAAAGTTAGGCGATCCAAAAGCATCAAACTTATCTGAATTTATTTTACGTGCACGATTTCCACGCATAAGGTAATAATCAAAGTATATACAAACCTCTGGTACGATTGGATAATCTCCATCGTATGCCATAGCTATTTCTAAAGCAGTGATTAAGTTTTCACGGGCATCTGTTCTGATTTCTCCAATTGGCAATTGAGATCCAGTTAAAATTACAGGCTTGCCCAAATTCTCTAACATAAAACTTAACGCTGAAGAGGTATACGCCATAGTATCAGAACCGTGCAAGATTACAAAACCATCGTAGGCATGATAATTATCCTCGATACATGACGCCATTTTAACCCAAGAATCTGGGTCCATATTTGAAGAATCAATTGGATTTTCAAAAGCAATTGAATCTATTTCGAAACCAATTTTCTTTAATTCTGGCATTGCATCCATAATTAAATGCAAATCGAAAGGAGTTAAAACTCCCGTTTTAGGGTTTTGAACCATACCGATGGTTCCTCCTGTATAAATTATTAATGCTTTACCTGTTCGCATTTTGGAAACAATGATATTGCATTTTTTGTAGTTATTTCTTTCACTTCCTGCGGTCCTTTTAAATATATTTCTGCCACTCTTTGTAGAATTAAATTCAAGTGATAAGGTTCATTTCGTTTTCCGCGATGTGGGGTTGGTGCCAGATACGGTGAATCTGTTTCTAATACAATACTATTGATTGGAATTTGTTGCAAAATCATATCAAGACCTGATTTTTTAAATGTTACTACCCCACCAACACCTAAATAAAATCCTGCATTTATCGCTCTTTTAGCTTCAATTTCAGAGCCTGAAAAGCAATGTAATACTCCTTTAAGTCCTCTTTTCGCCAATGGTTCCATAATTTCAAGTACTTCAGATGTAGCTTCTCGGCTATGTACGGCAACAGGTAAATTTAAATCAATTGCCCATTCGCATTGTTGCAAAAAAATCGCTTTTTGAAGCAAAAAATCGTCTTGCTTCCAATATAAATCGATGCCTATCTCGCCTACCCCAACAAAGTCATGCTTTGAAAACAAAGCAAACATATTTGCTAAAATTTCGTCTGATTTTGTGTTTACATAACTAGGATGTAAGCCCATCATCGGATAGCAAAAATTGGTGTACATTTCGGATAATTTTAGCATAGGTTCTATGCTATCGAGGCCAATATTTGGCATTAATATTTTCTCAACTCCGTTTCTTTGTGCTTTATCTAATAAAGAAGTAATGTCACTTTCAAATTCAGGCAAATAAATATGCGCGTGGGTATCAATCATTCAACTCTAAAGATTTAAATACGAATCCTTTTTGGGTATAATATTGTAACAACTGAGGCAAAATAACTTCAAGTCTATCGAATGCCTTAACGCTATCATGGAATACAACAATGTCTCCATTTCTAGCTTTTTCTATAACTTCAAGATAACATTCTTCAGGAGTTTTGTTAACATCAAAATCTAAACTTAATAGATTCCAAAAAACAGGCCTATACCTTTCTTTTATTTTAAGATACTGGGCTGGTGTTAAACGTCCATATGGAGGTCGAAATAATTTTGATGAAAACACTTTTTCGCACGCATTTATATCAGACAAATATCTTTTTAGTGGTGTTTTCCATCCGTTAAAATGAGAAAAGGTGTGATTCCCTACTGAATGTCCTTGGGCAAGTATGTTCTTAAATATCTCTGGGTTTTTAATGACGTTTTTCCCAATACAAAAAAACGTTGCTTTTGCATGGAAAATCTCAAGTTGTTTTAAAACAAAATCGGTTATTTCTGGTGTTGGCCCATCGTCAAAAGTAAAATACAACACTTGAGTATTGTTTCCAGCTTCTCCCCATAAGGCTGAGGGGAACAAGCGCTTTACGATATTTGGAGTTCTAATGATGGTTTATAAAAATTAAAGGCAGTAATAAATTACTGCCCAATAAAATTAATTTCTTCTTCCGTTAAGGAAACTTAAATAATAAAGTAGTGTTGCTAATGAAGCTAAAGCTGCCACAACATATGTGTTTGCGGCCCATCTCAAGGCATCTTTTGCCATATCGTGGTCTTCTTTCCCAGTCATGTTGCTAGACTCTAGCCAAGCTAATGCTCTGCTGCTTGCATCAAACTCTACCGGTAACGTTATAAAACTAAACAGCGTTGTAAAAGCAAACAGAATTACTCCTACAGTTAATAAAATCGGGAAAGTGCTTATGGTTAAAATTCCACCAATTAGAATAAATGGCATAATCTTGTTTGAAATACTTAACAATGGAACCATAGAGCTTCTAAAAGTTAAAAAAGAATACGCTCTTGCATGTTGCACTGCATGGCCACATTCATGAGCGGCTATGGCTGCTGAAGCAATGCTCCGTCCGTTATAAACATCTGGACTCAGATTTACTGTTTTGTCCATAGGATTATAATGATCAGTAAGCTGACCATCCACTGAAATAACTTTAACATCCATAATTCCATTATCAGAAAGCATTTTTTCTGCTATTTCTTTACCGGTAATTCCTCCTAAAAAGGGATGTTTAGAATACTCTTGAAATTTAGATTTAAATCTCCATCCCACAAACCAACTCGCTGCCATAATGGCAATCATTAAAATATACATAGCTTTTTTAAGTTATAGGACTAGTAGTGCAAATTGTATACCAAATTAAAAAAGGTCTTTGATTAATTTATCAACTTTCATTCCTTCGGCTTCAGCTTTGTAATTTAATACCACCCTGTGCCTTAAAATAGGAAGAGCTACCGCTTGAACATTTTCGATATCGGGTGAATATTTCCCGTTTAATATGGCATTACATTTTGCAGCAATTATTAAGTTTTGTGAGGCTCTTGGCCCTGCTCCCCAAGAAACATATTTGTTTACCGCTTCGGTTGCTAAAGGATATCCTGGTCGAGTTTTACTTGCTAACTTAACAGCATATTCTAACACATTATCAGCAACGGGAACTCTACGAACTAGTTGTTGAAAATAGAGAATCTCTTCAGCAGAAAACAAACTGTTAACTTGCACTTTTTGCACCCCAGTTGTATTTTTCACTACCATCAACTCTTCTTCGTAGGTTGGGTAATCAAGCCAAATATTAAACATGAATCTGTCTAATTGCGCTTCTGGCAATGAGTATGTTCCCTCTTGCTCTATCGGGTTTTGAGTTGCTAAAACAAAGAATGGCGAAGGTAAAGGATATTGTTTGCCAGCAACAGTAACTTGTTTTTCTTGCATCGCTTCTAGCAATGCAGCTTGTGTTTTAGGTGGAGTACGATTTATTTCATCGGCTAAAACTAAGTTTGCAAAAAGAGGTCCTTTTGCAAAAACAAAATTTCGCTGATCGTTTAATATTTCAGAACCAACAATGTCAGATGGCATTAAGTCTGGAGTAAATTGTATTCTACTAAAACTAAGATTTAAAGCCTGAGAAACAGTGTGTATCATAAGCGTTTTAGCTAAACCCGGTACACCAACTAATAAGCAATGGCCGTTGCTAAAAATCGAAGTTAAAATAATAGATACAATATCTTCTTGACCAACGATTACTTTACCAATCTCACTTTTAAGCTGCTTAAAACCTTGATGAAGCTTGTTTACTGCTTCAACATCATCCTTAAATTCTTGTTCAATCATTCTTTTTCAATTTTGTAGCCATGGAACAATGTTCGTACTCACTACTTACTTTAATAAACATTCTTTCTTTTGCTTTTTCAAACCAATTATCGACTATTTGAGCTCTTTTTACGGATAAAGCAGCCGACTGTATTTTGCCATAATCTGTTTCAAGACTGGCTTTGTGTGGCGAAGTTCTAGATTTTAGATAAAATATCCTAAAACCGGTTGAGCCATCTGCCGCATGGTATTGTATTACATTGCTTACTTGCCCTACACTTAATTTCTCGACATTAAACCAAATTTCGGAAGGCAATTGATCAACAGTAAAAAAAGAAGACCCAGAATTGGGATTTAAAAATAAACCTGCAGATGATTTTGTTTCGTCATCTTCAGAAAAATCTTTTACCGCTTTTTGGAAATTAATTTTCTCATCTTCAATCAAACCTCTAACACTATCTAATATTGTTCGTGATTTAACAAAGTCTTTAGTGCCAACTGGTGGCTTAATTAATATATGGCGCGCATTTGCTCTATCTCCTCTTCTTTCAATCAGTTGCAAGATATGATAGCCATATTTTGTTTTAATAATATTAGAGACTTCGCCTGGCTTCATTTTGAATGCTGAGCTTTCGAATTCATTTACCATTTCGCCCCTGCCGAAAAAGCCAAGGTCACCACCCATTTTTGCTGAGCCTTGATCTTCGGAATATAAAACAGCCATTGTGGCAAAATTTTCACCTTTCAAAATTCGCTTACGAATTTCGGTAAGTTTATCGATTGCATATGCCATAGCATCATCGTTTACTTTTGGGAAAATTACGATTTGTCCAACTTCAACTTCTGTATCAAAAAAAGGAATGCTATCTGTTGGCACTTTTTTAAAGTATTCTTTTACCTCAGAGGGTGTAATTTTGAGGTTACTTGTAAGTTTATCTTCCATCCGCTGTGACAAAATTTGCTCACGAATTGGGCTCCTAAACTCCTCCTTTACTTCTAGAATAGACTTTCCGTAAAAGGTTTCTAATTTATCCACGCCCCCCATCATTTGGGTGAAATACTTTATTCGTCTATCCAGTTGAGCATTAACTTCTTCATCGGTTATTTTAATACTATCCAACTCTGCTTGCGTCAACAAAAATTTATTCATGACTAATTTTTCAAGCACATGGCATTTCAATTCAGTTGTTGGCTCCGTTTTAAGTTGATTAATCGCCTGAATAAATTCAGTTTCAACATCTGATTTTAATACTACTTTTTCGCCAACTACAGCCGCAATGCCATCAACCACTTTTTTATTGGTGTTTTGTGCAATTGTTTTATGTGTTAATCCGAAGAATACAAGTAATAGTAGCGTATAACTATTTGGTTTTAATTTCAATGTTATTTTTTGAGAGGGCCTTTTGATAAATTTTTTCTTTTGCTCTTTCTACATAGCTTGAACGTAAATTAAGCTGTAAAAGTTGTTTAGCTTGTTCGCGAGAATATGAATAAGGCGCTTGACCGCCTGACTGAATTAGCTTTTTTATGTATAATCCGTATACATTTAAAGAATCTGCTCCAACTAATACAGTCCCCACATGCATTTTTTCAATCCCAATTGCATTATTAAGCTTGCTCGATACAACTTCCATTTTTTGCCAAGTAGAGTCGTTTAAAGAATACTGCAACGAATATCTAAAAAAGTAATCGTCCATTTTTTTTACATCGCTAGCTTTTACTGTAGATAACAGCTTTAGTGCATTTTCATACGATGGTGCTTTTTTATCTAATACCACATACCTGCACTGCAACATGGGTTCAACAATTTGAAATCGCTCTTCGTTTTGAAGATAAAAGTCTAAAATTTGCGTTTCTGTCACTGCTGTGTCTGCTTTTTCAGCAAGATATTCTTCATAGGAATGCTGCAAGAGAGCTTGTTCATACTCTTTAAGTTTTTCTGCAAACTCTTTTCTGTCGTTGGGCAATTCTTGAACTGCTTCAGACAAAAATGCTTTTTCTTGTACCCATGATTCTATAAAATCATTAACCCAACGGATGCTATCCTGTTGGGTTAATGATTTTGGAACAGCATCTTCTATTTGACTTTTATACAACACGTAATCGTTTACACGTGCAGATATACTAGAAACAGGGGCTTCTTTCGTAAATAAAGTGCACCCTGTTACCAATACTATTGCAAATAAAAATGCGAATAATTTCAAATTACCAGAGCGTTTTTAAAACATCTTGATTTACATTGATTTTGTATTTCTTTTCTAGGTTTTTAATCCATTCTTTCTCTAAATAGTTCTGATAATCAGAAGTCATAATACCCCTAATTTCATTCAACAACTTAGGTTCTGGCTTTAAAATTTTATTCACCTTAACAAAAACTACATTTTTGTCTATCACTACATTATCAGACAAGCCTTCTTTCCATTCAATTTTTGAAAAAACATCATTCATTGGTTTTTCAAATTTTCCATCAGCAATGCGCAGATTTAAAGAGTTCTTTTTATTAATTGAGGTAAGAACTGCTTCATTATTCATTTTTGAATCCTTTGCAAGCTTACGAACACTTTTCGCCACTTTTTCATTTAAACAGGTGTAAATAACAGCATCTGCCCTTTCATTCCACAAATAATTGAACTTGTTTTTCTCGTAATACTCTTGCAGGCCAGCAGTATCTGTTACTGCTCTTGACCAAACTTGTTTATCTGTTAAATCGAACAATAAAATTCCTTCGCGATACTCACGAACTAAATTTCTAAAGTCAGCATATTTCGATTCTAGTTTTGAATCTTCATAGTCTAATACTGTTGTTTCAACATACTGATCAAACATTTTGTTTAAAATAACATTTCTATCGCCAGTTATTGGACCGCTTTGATTGTCTTCTAGCCAAGCAGCAAATTTGGTTTGCGAATAGTTAATGCTGTCTAAAACAAAAATAGGCATAGTAAGTTTTGATGTACTCGAAGCGATAAAGTTCCCCGACATAAAACTTGTGTCTAGCGCTTTGAAAAAATCTTCTTTTGCCTTTGTAAACTCTTTGTATTTATATTCTTTTTTAAGCCTAACAACAAAAGATTTTTTGTTCAAAAACGTTCTGCCATCTCTTGAAACTTTCTGTTCCAACTCAGTTTTCATTTGATCAAATGACTGAATAGTTTTGCTTTCTAAACGCTTTATGATATGCCAGCCATACATAGTTAATACAGGCTCTGAAACATCCCCATCTTTTTTCAAGTTGAAAGCTGCATCTTCAAACTCAGGCACCATTCTGCCAGATCCAAACCAAGGCAACTGACCACCGTTTCGTGAAGTTGAATTATCTTCTGAAAACTGCTTTGATAATTCTTCAAAACCTCCTCCTTTTTGCACCAACTCGTAAATCTCAAATATTTTACGTTTTGAAATTGCTTTCATGCTATCCGTATCCGATGGCTTTACCATTGTCATGATATGAGCAACACGCAGCTCGCCTCTTGTAGGGCGCTTATCTTCAATCCGTACAACATGATATCCAAACTGTGTACGAAAAGGCTCCGAAATTTTACCCACAGGTAAATTATAAGCAACATTTTCGAATGGATATATCATTCTCAAAGCTGTAAAATAACCTAAATTACCAGAATTGTCTTTAGCGGATGGATCTTCGGATAAGTCTTTAGCTAGCTTAGCAAAATCTTCGCCTTTGTTAAGTCTTGCTTTTATTTCTAAAATCTTTGCAAAAGCCTTAGCAGTATCTTTTGGAGAAGCATTTTCATCAACACGAATCAATATATGACTCGCTTTTACTTCAAATTTTAAACGGTCGTATGCCTCTTGAACAAGCTTTCCAGACGATTCTTTATCTGTTAAATAAGGTTGCGCTAATTGCCTTCTATACATTCCAAACTCATTAATAAAAGTCTGGTTTGTATCTAGTCCTAAGCTGTAAGCCTCTTTAACCTTCATTTTAAACTTCTTGTATAAATCAAGATATTCTAAAACTTCTTTTTCAGTTGGCTTTGCTGATTTGTTATTGTTTTTCTTAAAAACTGCGTCAAACTCTTCAACGGTTACAGGTTCATTATTTATGGTAAATAATACAGCCTTTTGATTCTGAGAAATGGCATTAAACCCTATTAAGGTAAATAATAATGCTAAAACACTCAACTTCTTTGTCAACATATTTTTATTAACTATTTTTATTTATTGTAAATACTTAATCGCAAAAATAAGTCATTCAAAATCTATATTCAATATGAAATTGTTGTTAAATTCCATTAAAAATACAGGAAATATCCTTACTCAATTTATCTATCCAAAAATCTGCCATGCGTGTGATGGTGTACTTTACACCCATGAACATATTTTTTGCACCAAATGTAGGGTTAATTTTCCAAGAACAAACTTTCATTGGTTTCCAGAAGACAATCCGGTTACCAAAACATTTTGGGGCAAAACCATAATTAGATATGGTTTTGCCTATTTGCTTTTCTCGAAAGATAGTAAAACCCAAACCTCATTGCACCACCTTAAGTATCACAACAAAAAGGAGGTAGCCTTTGAGTTTGGTAAAATATATGGATCTGAACTAAAAGAAAGTAACCTACTTAACGATGTAGATTACATTTTCCCAGTTCCGTTACATAAAGACAAGCTTCTAAAGCGAGGATTCAACCAAAGTTTATTATTCGCTGATGGCCTTTCATCTGTCTTAAATATACCAGCAACAGACCAATTTTTACTTAAAACTCTAGCAAATGAAACTCAAACCAAAAAAAACAGAATAGAGAGATGGGATAACACAAAAGATGTTTACACCATCTTAAATCCCGAAATATTAAAAAATAAAAAAATCCTATTAGTAGATGATGTAATAACTACAGGGGCTACTATTGAGTCTTGTGTAAAATCCCTTCTTATATCTGGGGTATGCTCTGTCGATGTGGCAAGCATCGCATATACGGGTAGGATATAAAAAAAGAGGGCATCCTTTTTTTTGTCTAAATTTTTATAATGGCACAATAATTGGTACTTTTCTTGATTAAACCACGATTATGAAACTCCGCATCCTTTTTTTTGCATTAGCGTCATTTATAAATACAGTAAGTGCACAGGACAGAACTAGCTTAATTGTATTTAATAACGCATCTGATAAGTTTAGAGTTTTTTTAAATGGTAAACTTCAAAACAAAAATTTTGAAAAAAGTGTTGGCATGAATTATTTGCCATTAAATACAAATTTAATTCGTGTTGATTTTGAAAATCCTAAGCTGCAAAGCGTAACTAGGAAAGTTTTTTTAAGACCTAACGAAGAAAACTACTATCAAATTAAGCCTTTAAAAGCAGGTATGATGCAACTTAGGCCAATTGCCAAAACCACCTACGATTATCTTAAAAAAAATGAGGTTGTTTATGTTAATGATGTGCCACAAGTAGAAAATCCTAATCCTAGGATTGTAAACGATGTACCTCCAACTCAGGGCGCAAATCCAAGGGGACTTAACGATATTCGAACTGGATTAGAAAACCCAGATAAGTTTGAAGAAGGCCCGAATGGTAAAGCTTTAGACGATAAGTATTATGGAAATACCAATAATACATCTACAAACTGTAGAGTAATTATGCCGAATTCTAATTTTTTACCTGCGAAGAAACAAATTGAGACTAAAAAGTTTGATGAAACACGCCTAGAAGTTGCAAAACAAATAACCCAAGCCAACTGTTTAACATCTGATCAAATTAAAGAAATTGCAAGTTTAATGACTTTTGAAAGTAACCGTTTAACGTATGCCAAGTTTGCCTACAGTTATTGTGCAGATAAGCGTAATTATTTCAAGGTGAATGATGTTTTTACTTTTGAGTCATCAACCTTAGAATTGATAAATTATATCAAAGGAAAATAAGTTAGGGTTGTTTTTCTGTAGGAAAGTTGTAATTGTAATCTCGAATTTTAAGTTTCGAATTTGGGTTGATTTTGTGCATTTTGGTTGATGCATATAACCAAACACTACCAATTGCCAGAGAACTGCCTCCTATAATTAGTCCTCGGTTTTTTATTTCTTGGGCATAGTCGCCTTTTGCAGGGTAAATAAAATGCAGTGAGCTAATAAAAAGTCCACCAATCATTATTTTAATTGAATTTGCTACCCCGCCCCAGTGTGGTTTGCCAATTTTTACAACTTGATTTGGTGTAAACCAAACGCCAGACACCAAAATACTGTCTAGGTTTAAAGCGTCAATGGGTCCAATTAGTATTTTGTTTCGATCCGTTATTTTTAAGCGAACAACATCGTGAGTAAAAAACCGAGTAGCCTTTCCTCTACTGTTTCTGTACTCTAAACAGGTTTGAGAAATACCGCTTGCAGCAGAAAAAAGCAAAACAAAAAGCAGAATTGGTTTCAACACCCTTAAAGATAATTAAGTTTATCAAACATTGTAGATTAAACCATATTATTAGCGGTTTCCGTTTTTATCTTTGTGCCCATGAGCAAACAGGACGATCTTTTTAAAAACGTTATTTCACACTCAAAAGAATATGGTTTCGTTTTTCCATCGAGCGAAATTTACGATGGGCTAGGAGCAGTTTACGACTATGGACAAAATGGAGTTGAATTAAAAAACAACTTGCGACAGTATTGGTGGAAATCGATGGTGCAAATGAATGAAAATATTGTTGGGTTAGATTCTGCAATTTTCATGCATCCTAAAGTTTGGAAAGCATCTGGGCACGTTGATGGTTTCAGCGATCCAATGATTGACAATAAAGACAGCAAAAAAAGATACCGTGCCGACCAATTATTAGAAGATAAAATTACCCGTTACGAAAAAGACGGCAAAACCAATAAAGCTGAAGCATTGCAAACCGAGCTCGATGATGCTCTTGTTGAAAATGATTTAGTTCGCCTAAAACTGTTAATCGAAACCCATGAGATTGCTTGTCCTATTTCAGGTACGCGCAATTGGACAGATGTGCGCCAATTTAACCTAATGTTTAGTACTCAAATGGGTGCAATGGCTGAAGATACTGATCAAGTGTATTTACGCCCAGAAACCGCTCAGGGCATTTTTGTAAACTACCTAAATGTGCAGAAAACCGGAAGAATGAAAATTCCTTTCGGGATAGCACAAACAGGAAAAGCTTTCCGTAACGAGATTGTTGCTCGCCAATTTATCATGCGTATGCGCGAATTTGAGCAAATGGAAATGCAGTTTTTTGTACGTCCTGGAACTCAGCAAGAATGGTTTACCCATTGGAAAAATACCCGTATTCTATGGCATCAAAAGCTTGGCTTTGGCGATGATCAATACCGTTTTCACGAGCACGTAAAGTTGGCGCATTATGCAGATGCAGCTGTCGATATCGAATTTAATTTCCCTTTTGGATTTAAAGAGTTAGAAGGCATACATTCGCGTACCGATTTCGATTTAAAAAGTCACCAAGAATTATCAGGTAAAAAAATCCAATACTTTGATCCTGAAATAAACGAGAACTATACGCCATACGTAGTAGAAACGTCAGTAGGGTTAGACCGCTTGTTTTTAACTGCACTTTGTGCGGCTTATAAAGAAGAAGAAATAGAATCGGACGGAAAAGTTGAAAAGCGCATATACTTAAAATTGCACCCGATGCTAGCTCCAATTAAATTGGCAATTTTGCCGTTAATGAAAAAGGATGGTTTACCAGAAAAAGCACGTGAGTTTATGAACGAACTTAAGCTAGATTACACCTGCCATTTCGAAGAAAAGGACAGCATAGGGAAACGATATCGCAGGCAAGACGCTGTGGGTACCCCGTATTGCATTACCATAGATCATCAAACCTTAGAAGACAATACAGTTACAATTCGTTTTAGAGATACCATGGAACAGAAAAGATTAACTTTTAGTGATTTAAAAGTGCTTTTAGCTGAGAATTTAAGTTGGAAAGCCTTGTTGAGTTAGAAAAGGTTCAATAATATATAAGCAAAAAAAAAGCTAAGTTTAAAACTGAGCTTTTTTGTTATTGGCTGGTTTTGAGAAAGGTTTTGGTTAAAACCAAATCTCCCGAAATGAGCCGAATTATGTATTGTCCTCTTGGTAATTCATCCAAAGAGAAGGTGGTTATGTTTTGATTGGTTGATTCAGAAATCAGCTGCTTTCCAATAATGTTGTAAACAGTAATTGTAGCTTCTTTAACTCCTTCGGGCTTTTTGATATTTATTTGATTAGAAGCAGGATTCGGATATACAGACAACACATGTTTGCGTATATCGTTCTGGTTTATTTGGTTGGATACCATAGAAGCCTTAGTAGAATCCTTATGTTCTTCGTTGCTAATGTTTGTTTGTGCAAATGCAGACATTTTTAACAACAGTATCGCAATAAGTGTAAGAATTGGTTTCATAGCATTCGTTTTGTATATAGGGGCAAAAACCGTGCAAAAGTTTACAGCAATTGAAAATAATTATAAAAGTCCTTCATCCGCAAAGCTAAAGTACCCTGTGTCTGTAAAAATTAAATGGTCAAATAGCTTAATATCAATAAATTGCGTTGCACCTTTTATTTTATTGGTTAAATCTATGTCAGCTTGGCTTGGTTTTAAATTACCAGATGGGTGGTTGTGCATCAATATAAGTCCAGATGCTTGCAACTCAATACAGGGTTTAAGAATTACCCGAGGGTCTGCTACGGTTCCGCTAACGCCACCCGTGCTTATTACGAAGTGTTGCATAACTTTGTTTGCCCGATTTAATAGCGCAATTGCAAAATTTTCTGTTTTTAATTCAAGAAATAGATTGCTAAAGCGCATGTATACATCTTTACTTGATGTTATTGGGCTTTCTACTTTCTCAGAATTAGCCTCCTTTCTTCGCCTGCCGAGTTCTAATGCTGCAGCAATATTAATGGCTTTGGCTTCTCCAATTCCTTTGAATTTTTTTAAATCGGATAATGAAAAATGCCCTAATTTGTCGAGACTGTTATTGGCTGCTGCTAATAGGTTTCTGGCTAAATCTACTGCAGTAATATTTTTAGTGCCAGTGCCAATCAGAATCGCTAAAAGTTCTGTATCGGTTAGTGCTTGCCGCCCTTTGTGTGCAAACTTTTCTCTTGGGCGATCTTCAATTGCCCAGTTTTTTATTCCATTAAACGATTCCATATAATTTTTATATGAACTAAAAGTAATCGAAAAATGGTCAAAAAAAAAGGAGGCCAAAGCCTCCTTTTTATAAATACTTATATACTAAGCAAGTTTGTTAACTTTCTTAGTTAATTTCGATTTTTGGTTAGCAGCCTTATTCTTATGAATAATGTTGTTTTTAGCTAAACGATCTAAGCGTGATATAACTGTTTGAAGCATTGTGTTTGCTTCTATTTTGTCAGTTAAAGCCTTAAGTCTTTTAACAAGAGTACGTGTTGTCTTTAATTGATAACGATTACGTAAACGTCTAACTGCTGTTTGACGAATTCTCTTTAGGGCTGATTTGTGATTTGCCATGATCTCTTTCTAAACGGAATGCAAAGTTATAAAAGTTTATCAGATTATAAAACACTTGTTGCAATTATTCTTGATAAATAGCAGAAATCACGGTTTGACCTACTGCTTTAAGTGTTTTTTTATCAACGTTTGTTATGTTATCATCGTGGGTATGCCAATATTCCCCAAATCCACTGTTCGTTTTGTCGTCTCGGTGTATGATATCGAGCATTGGAATATTGATGATTTTGTTTACATAGTAATGGTCGTCAATTATTGCAGGCGTTTCTTTATTAATAAAATAGCTGCCATAACCCAAGTTATTTGCTATGTTCCAAATTGATTTAGTGCGATAACTAGCGTAATAACGCGATACTTCTTCTTGGGTAAAAGTAGCTCCAGGTGCACCAACCATATCCAAAAGTATTCCAAAACGTGCAGAATAGCCACCAACATGAGGGTTTTTTGCCCAGTATTGAGACCCTAAACAATACGAATCTTTCATTTCGGGGAGCAAGCTATTTTCGGGTTGTCCATAATCTTCAATATCGAAAAGGATAATGTCTACACCAACTCTTGTGGTATCGATTGATAAGTTACGTGCAATTTCTAATAAAACAGCAACTCCGCTAGCTCCATCGTTAGCACCATCAATTGGTTTGCCTTGGTTTTTAGAGTCTTGATCAGCAAAGGGCCTTGTATCCCAATGCGCAGAAAGCAAAATTCTTCTTTTTTCGGTTGGGTTAAATTGTGCGATGATATTTTTCAAGGTGTGCGTTTTGCCATCAAATGTTTGTATTGATGCTGATTGAACAGAAACATGAGGAGTGTAGTTTTTTAGCGTATTTACTAGCCATATAGCGCATTTTGCATGACTAGGAGTTGATGGAACCCTTGGGCCAAACTGGACTTGTTTTTGAACTAAATCAAAAGCATTATCCTCGTTAAATACGGGTATTTTAATGGGCACTTCTGGTTTTTCAACAATTTCTTCAGAAGAAGGTTGTTTTTCTTCCTCGGTTTTTTTTTCAGTATTACAACTTGAAACGATAAACGCAAAAATTAGGAAACTTAAAGCAGCAAGCTTTGGGGTTATTTTATATACGTCCATGTTGAATTTTCTTTACCATCTTTTACTTGAATCCCAATATGGGTTAAATTGTCGCGAATAAAATCACTGGTAGTCCAATCTTTATTTGATTTTGCATCTGCTCGCATTTTAATAATCATTTCCATCAATCTAGAAACATAGGTTTGGTCTGATGCTTTTTCTTCTTTTAAGCCTAGGATTTCAAAAACTATGGTTTTAATAAATGCACTAAATCGAATTAAATCTTCAGGATTAATGGTTTCTTTTGCGGTGTTAATTAAATTTATGATACGTACAACATCAAACAAATGCGCAATTGCAACAGGTGTGTTGAGGTCATCGTTTAACGCATCCAACAAGTTGTTTTTGATGGTTTCGATATCAAAAGAGGTTTTATCAGAACTTGGTAAAGTGTCTAAAATTGAAACGGCTTCTAACAAACGGGTATACCCTTTTTCAGCGGCCGAAAGGGCATCTACAGAAATGTCTAATGTGCTTCTATAATGCGCTTGAAGCATGAAAAAACGCACAGACATTGGGCTAAATCCTTTGGTTAACAAAGGATGATTGCCTGTAAATAACTCGTTGGGAAGAATTGAATTGCCTAATGACTTAGACATTTTTTGTCCGTTTACTGTTAGCATATTGGTATGCAACCAAAATGCTGCGGGTTTTTTATGAAAACAAGCCACGTTTTGTGCAACCTCGTTGGTATGGTGCGTTGGAATTAAATCCATTCCGCCTCCATGTATATCGAACGATTCGCCTAAATATTTTGAGCTCATCGCAGAGCATTCTAGGTGCCAACCCGGAAAGCCATTTCCCCAAGGCGAAGGCCATTGCATCAGATGCTCAGGCTTTGCTTTTATCCAAAGTGCAAAATCTAATCGCCCTCTTTTTTCATCTTGGCCGTCTAAATCGCGGGTATTGTTTAGTAAATCTTCGAGGTTTCTACCCGATAAATACGTGTATGAATGTTCTTGAGCGTACTTCGAAACATCGAAATAAATAGAGCCATTAACTTCATAGGCGTAACCGTTTGCAATGATTTGCTTGGTCATTTCTATTTGTTCTATGATGTGTCCTGTTGCAGTTGGCTCAATGCTCGGAGGAAGCGTATTCATTTCCTCCATAACTTTTCTGAAATCTAGGGTATATCGTTGAACGATTTCCATAGGTTCGAGCTGTTCAAGTTTTGCTTTTTTCGAAATCTTATCTTCGCCCTCATCTGCATCGCTTTCAAGATGTCCGGCATCGGTGATGTTACGAACGTATCTAACTTTATAGCCTAAGTGCATTAAATATCTATATAAAACATCGAATGAAACGTAGGTACGGCAATTTCCTAAATGGGCGTTGCTATATACGGTTGGCCCGCACACATACATGCCCACAAATGGAGCGTGAATAGGAGTGAAGGTTTCTTTTTTTCGAGTTTCTGTATTATAAAGTTGCAATGAAGACATGGGTTAAAGTTAATTATTGAAACGGTCCGGGTAAATAAAATTCAGCTTCAATGGCTTTATGGTCTGAAAATTTATTTGGTAAGACGGTATGTTTTATGATTTGAAGCTTTTCAGAAGAAAAAATATTGTCGATTCGATACGAAGGCAATGGCCCAATGTAGGTAGCTCCGCGAAGGGTTCCGCGTGATGTAAATGAGTCGTTAAGGTTTCCGCGAATAGTAGTATAAGGGTAACTGCAAGGTGGGTCGTTGAAATCGCCACAAACAATTACGGGGTAATCCACCTTTTGAATGTGTTTGGCTACTATTTCAGACTGTTTTGCGCGTTTGCTAAGCGCTTTTTTAATGCGACTTACAATGATTTTTAACTTATAGTAAGATCCATTTTCTTTGCTTTCGGTTACTTCATCCACATAGTAGTAATCTTGTGGGCGTATTCGATTCGACTCAAGATGCAGATTGTATACCCGTACAACTTGGTCTTGTGGCATTTGAATATCGGCAAAAATGCAGGCATTTAAGCTAAAATTACCGGTCGTTCTAAAATTTATATAGCCCTTGTTAATAATCGGAAACTTACTTGCAATGCATAACCCTTGCAGCAGTCTTTTTTCAGTAATTATTTTTTCAAAATAAACGAACGGATACCCGGCAGAATCAACCAGCATATCAGAAACCACATCGTTATTGTCTGTAATTTTTTTCTTTCTGCTGTAAAACTCTTGAAAGCAAGCAATAGTTGGTTTTTCTTGATTTAGTAAGTCGATTAATTTTTTGCGATTGGTTTTTACGGAATCAGAACCTCCGTTTCTAAACATTTGCATGTTAAACGACATGACTTTTAAGTTTGCCTCTTGCCCAAGATTTGTTCGGAAAGGAAATTGAATTAAACTTGAATTTATACGAAAGCCAACTAAAAGCAAAACGGCTGGATAAAGAAATAAGGGCGATTTTTTCCAGATATAGTAAACTAGAAAAATTGTATTGATAATTAAAAGCCCTTCAGCTAAATACCCGAAAATGAAAATTGGCCAAAAATGATCTGGAGAAATTTTAGTAGATAAATAGGCGATTAACAACGAAACCCCAAAAGGAAGGTAAACTAGCAAAGGCCAATTTGGTTTCTTTTTGGTTGACGATACGTTGTTCTTTTTTGCCATTTTGCTACTTTCCTGCTTTAAAAAGCATGTCTTTTTCAGTTTGAGTTAAGGTGTCGTACCCAGTTTTTGATATTTTATCAAGGATGTTGTCGATTTGCTTTTGACTAGGACGATCTGGTACTGTAGATGTTGGGGTTGGTTTTGGCGTCATTTTTATCACTTTCCCTTTTTTAGAATCGGTTTTTGGGATAAAATAAGCCTCTACAAATTTGCCCATATTTGTGCCAGAGCGCAAAAGCTTTATATACGCAAATCCAAAAATAGCTCCTCCAATATGAGCAATATGTCCGCCTGCATTCTCGCTCGAACTGCTTATCAAATCAATAGCAACCATAGCTAAAGCCAGATATTTTAAGGATACATCTCCAAAAAACAACATTCGTATTTTGTAATCGGGAAGGAGAGTTGCCGTTGCTGCAACAATAGCAATTACGCTTGCTGAGGCCCCAATTGCATAGGATGACTCTTTTAAAGTACTGAAGAATGGGAAAACGTTATAGGCAAGAATGTAAACTAAAGCTCCAGAAATGCCTCCTAAAATATAAACCGCTGTTAATTTAGCCTGACCTAAATATTCTGCAAAAATTTGACCTAACCAATAGAGCCACAACATATTAAATAAAATATGAAACAAGCCGTTGTGCATGAACATGTACGTAAATAAGGTCCATGGTTTTGTAATTAATATGGGAATGGATGCCGGAACACCAAGCCATTGATTGGGCTCCCACCAAACGGCAGTTTGCGTTAATTTAAAAAGTACACTAGGTATGGCAACTAGTAAAAAAGCAATAACATTGATCCAAATTAATTGAACAACTCGATCGCTATTTTTAAAGTTGAAAGTATTTAAAATCGACATCTATAATTAAAAAAAGCGTTTACGGTTGGGTTGATAAATGTATTTTATTATAAGAATACCTATAATCATACCACCCAAATGAGCAAAGTGAGCAACATTATCGCCTGAAGTATCTTTAAGGGATTGAATAGCTTGGTAAACTTCGTACAACGCATAAAACCCAATTAAAAACTTAGCTTTAACAGGAATTGCTAAATACAGATACAAAACACTGTTTGGGAAAAGATATCCAAAGCCAACTATAACCCCAGCAACAGCACCCGATGCTCCAATAATATTGGGCATATTTAATAAGGCCTGTTTTTGTTCATCGTACATTAAATTACCTAAACCATTAGGCTGAGTAGCATAATATTGTTTAAGTAAATCTAATTGTGGGTCTATATCTAAAAAATATACTACTAAGTAATGTATAACAGCAGCACCCAATCCTGTGAGTAAGAAATATTCAAGAAATCTTTTCGAGCCCCAATAATTCTCAAGGGTTGCCCCAAACATCCAAAATGAAAACATATTGAAAAAAAGGTGCGAAAACGACCCGTGCATAAACAGGTAAGTTACGGGTTGGTAAATTCTGAAAGCATCTGAACCCGGAATGCGTAAACCCAAAATGCGAATCAACGATATGCCTTGCTGTTCAAGAGTTATTGTTGCTAAAAACATGATGGCACTTATTATCATCACATTTTTAACTACGGGAGGAAGTATGTTAAATCCTATTGGACGGATATCGGACATGTTAGAAAAGTTGTTCGAGTTGGTTGAAGTTCAAAATTACGGATATTGGCGAACCGTTGGGCGCGATATATGGGTTTTCGCAAGCAAAAAGCTGATCGATTAGCGAAATTATCTCTACTTGAGAAAGGTTTTTCATTTGTTTTGATGCTTGTTTGTAGGCAATTCCATTTGCTATGCTTTCCATGGATTTGGAATATATTGATCCTGACTCACTTCTAAGCTGTCCAACGATATCTTGCAATAAGGATTGGATATCAATTTCTGTTAATACAGCCGGAATGCCTTGACAAATAAACGTATTACCACCCAACTCGCGTATATCAAAACCCAGTTTTCCTAAGTTTTCTAGTTCGGATGAAATGAGCTCTGCATCCGAAGGAGTTAACGAAACCGTTTCTGGGAAAAGCAACTGCTGGCAAAAAACTTTGTTGGTTTCAACCTCTTTTACTAATTGATCGTAGCTAATGCGGTATAAAGCAGCGCGCTGATTTATCATCATTACGCCATTTTTTACTTGCGCAAAAATAAATTGGTTGTGCAATTGCCAAACCGATCGCACTTTGTCGTCCGAAACATTGGAAAGCGTAGCGTTAGCAACGTTAGACTCGCTTTGAATAAAGTTTTCTATAGGTGCATGTGCTAGTTCTTTGTACAAATTTGCCCAAGCACTTTTTTCATCGCTCGATGGTTTGCTTTCTGCATGCGAATGCACATACGGGTCACGGAACGATTTGCGGGTTTCGTTATCGAGATGTAAGTTGTTTTTATTAACGTAAGGGATTTGAGTAATGGTTGGATCTACATCAAAATCGATGCTAGGCGCAATGTTGTATTGCGATAAAGCATGTTTTGCAGCTGAATGCACAATGGCATAAGCAGATCTATCATCGTCAAACTTAATTTCTGTTTTAGTTGGATGCACATTTACATCGATTCTAGAAGGATCTATTTGTATGGAAAGGAAAAAGCCGGGATGATGACCCGCTGCAATCAATCCTTCGAAAGCAGAAGCGATGGCGTGTTCTAAATACGGGTTTTTAACAAACCTGCCGTTTACAAAAAAGTATTGCTCGCCACGGTATTTACGGGCAGCTTGTGGTTTTAAGATAAAACCTTGAACAGAAATAAAAGAGGTTAATTCTTCAACAGGTACGAGTTGAGAATTTATGGGTTCGCCAAAAATCTGAACAATGCGCTGGCGAATATTTCCGCTTTTTAACTGATATAAGGTGTTTCCATTATGCGAAAGTGTAAATCCAGTTTGAGGATTTGCAAGCGAAACCCGCATAAACTCCTCTGTGATATGGCGCATTTCAACTCCATTCGACTTCAGAAACGCTCTTCGAGCTGGAATATTGAAGAATAAATTTTTTACTGAAATGTTTGTACCTGGCGCGGTAGCAACTGGCTCAGCAATTTTAAATTCGCTTCCTTCAATTTCAATGCGTGTTCCTACTGCATCTTCAGTTCTGCGAGTAAGCATTTCAACTTGGCAAACTGCTGCAACCGAGGACATCGCTTCTCCTCTGAATCCAAACGTTTGGATGGCAAAAAGGTCTTCGGCTTTTTTAATTTTTGAGGTTGCATGCCTCTCGAAACACATGCGTGCATCGTTTACGGTCATGCCGCAACCGTTATCAATAACCTGAATCAGTTGTTTTCCAGCATCTTTTACAATTAATTGTACCGAAGAGGCTCCAGCATCCACCGCATTTTCTAAAAGTTCTTTTACTACAGAAGCTGGTCGTTGAATTACTTCACCAGCAGCTATTTGATTTGCAATGTTATCGGGTAATTGAAGAATAATATCTGCCATGCGAAAATTAGGTGAACATTAACCGAAAGATCCAAAATACAAGTGCGGCCAAAGCACCCGCAAAGATAAACCAAGTAATGATTATGCTGAATTTTCCTGCACTACTATTACGAACTTTTGAAAGTTTAATACGTTTTGGAGCTTCGTTGTTTCCTTTTTCAGGTATGGAAAGGTCTTTTTTATGTCTCGGCTCGTATTGGAATGTTCGATAAATATTCTTCTTTTTTAGAAACAATGTAACTTTTTATACAAAGGAAATAAGAATAAGTAGTTTTTTTGTATCCAAGATGTGTAAAAAATATTTTCATTTCTTTTTCGTTGATTGTTACATCCTTATCATCTTTGCATTGCATGCCCATTAATTTAAAAAACCGCTTAAAACTTGTAATTTTTGCCTTAACATTATTAGTTACTTCTTCATTTGCAATTGGATTAAATATCAAGAAAACCAAGAAAAAGAGCGATGTAAAGCGCGTAGTTGTAGATGAAAAGTTAAATAGTATAGCATCTAAACCTGAAAGTGACTTAGGTTTGAATAGTTTACTCATGTCGACCCATGGGCAACCGGTTTTTGGTAAGCCCAATCATTGGGTTGATTCGGTTTACGATGCCTTAACTCCTGAAATGCGCATAGGGCAATTATTTATGGTTGCAGCCTATTCATCAGGAAAAGACAGAAACGATTCTTTAGTTGCACAATTAGCAAGAAATCAGCATGTGGGTGGGTTGATATTTTTCAAAGGCACACCGTATGAGCAAGCTGTTTTAACCAATTTTTACCAAACCCAAGCCCAAGTTCCCCTGCTTATTGGAATGGATGCAGAATGGGGTTTAGGTATGAGGTTAGATAGTATAATGAAATGGCCAAACCAAATGACCATTGGTGCTACTTATGACGATAATTTGATGTATAAAATGGGCGAAGAAATGGCCCGAAACTGTAAAAGACTTGGAGTCCATATTAGTTTTTCGCCCGTAGTCGACATCAATAACAATCCTGCTAATCCAATAATTAACTTCAGGTCTTTTGGGCAAGACCGGGTTTTGGTAGCAGATAAATCCTATCAATATATGATGGGCTTGCAAAACAATGGAATTCTTGCTTGTGCTAAACATTTTCCGGGTCATGGCGATACGGATGCAGATTCGCATTTTAGCCTTCCTGTTGTTAAATCATCTCGAGAAAGAATAGATAGCCTCGAATTATATCCCTTTAAAAAGCTAATTGGAGCTGGTTTAGGAAGTGTTATGGTGGCACATTTATACGTTCCAGCCTACGACTCAACCCCCAACCGAGCTTCGTCATTATCTCCCCTAATTGTAAACGACCTTTTAAAAGGAGACCTTAAATTTAAAGGACTTGCTTTTACAGATGCGTTAAACATGAAAGGTGTAAGTAAGTATTTTAAGCCGGGCGAACTTGAAGTGTTGGCTCTAGAAGCAGGAAACGATGTTTTGCTTTTTCCTGAAGATGTACCTACAGGAGTTGCCAGCATAAAAGCTGCTTTAGAAACTGAACGTTTAACGTGGAAAATGCTTGAGCCAAGAATTAAAAAGATTTTAACGGTTAAGTATTGGACGGGTTTAAATCAATTTACTCCAATTGAAACCTCAAATTTGTACGCAGATTTAAATTCAAATGAGGGACTGTTTTTAAATAATAAAATTTATCAAAAAGCAATTACTTTATTAAAAAACAACAATAGAATTTTGCCTTTTGATTCGCTTAATAGGTCAACCCTTTGCATTACCCTTGGGTCGCCAAGCGATAATGAATTTAGCAAAATGGTGAGCTACTATCAGAAAGCCGATTTTGTACAGATAGAAAAAAAGCCTGATAGCACATTTTTAAAGGATGTTTTTTACCAAGCATTAAATACCGATGAAGTAATTTTGGCTGTTCATTTGGAGTCTCAAAAATCTACAAAGAATTTTGGAATAGATGCGAAAGCCATGGAAATGTTGCAAACGCTTATGCTTGCTAAAGACATTACAGTTGTAAATTTTGGGAACCCCTATGCGCTGAAAAATTTTAATCGTGCATCCGCTTTAGTTTGCGCTTATGAAGATAATGCCAAAGCTCATCAAGCAGCTGCAATGGCACTTTATGGTGCAATAGGATTTGAGGGGGAACTCCCAGTAACGGTAAGTGAAAATTTTATAACGGGGCAAGGGATTAAAATGCATGGGATTAATCGATTTAAAATCACCCAACCTGAAAATGAAAATATTGCTTCGGCTTGGTTTAAACCCATTGATTCTATTGTTAAAGATGCAATTTCGAAAGGGGCAATGCCCGGTTGTCAAATTGCAATAATGCAAAATGGCAATTTGATTTACAATAAAGCTTTTGGATATACCAGTTACGCAAATACAGATCCAGTAACCAATCAAACCATTTACGATTTAGCTTCGGTAACCAAAGTTGCCTCAACTGCCAATGCACTTATGATTTTGCAATCGGAAGGGAAGTTTAATCCCGACACTACTCTAGGTTATTATTTACCAGAATTATTAACATCAGACAAGGGAAAACTATACATACGTGAGGTAATGACTCACCAAGCTGGGTTATCTCCATTTATTCCGTTTTGGCAAAAAACTACCGATGAAGATGGTAATTTGTCTTCGAATTATTATTGCAACACAGCCCAAGACTTTATGCAAAGTCAGGTTGCTGAAAACTTGTTTCTAGATACTTTATATCGCGATACAATTTTCTCAACAATTGTTAACTCACCGCTGGGTGCTAGAGGAAAATATGTGTATAGTGATTTGGGATACTACTTTTTACAACGCATTGTTGAAAGAATTTCGGGAATGCCAATTAATGTATTCTTAAATGAGAAGTTGATAAACCCTATGTCGTTAAATACTACGATGTATACGCCTCTGAAACGTTTTGGCTCTCTTAAAATAGCACCAACAGAAGACGATAAAGCGTTTAGAAAACAAGTAATTCGGGGGCATGTTCACGACCCTGGTGCAGCCATGATGGGTGGAGTTGCTGGTCATGCTGGGCTTTTTTCTAATGCCATTGACCTTGCCAAAATAGGGCAGATGTGGTTGAATAAAGGAACCTACGATGGAAAAAGATACATTTCTGAAAATGTAATAAAGCAATATACCTCAAAGCGTTTTCAAACTTCGCGTAGGGGACTTTGTTTTGATAAACCAGAAATGGAAAAAGGCGATAGTCCAACTTCAAAATCTGCTTCGAGTATGACGTTTGGACATACCGGGTTTACAGGAACTTGCATTTGGGTAGATCCTCAATCCAAATTAGTGTATGTGTTTTTAAGCAATCGGGTTTACCCGGATGCGAATAACAAAAAGCTGGTAAATATGAACGTAAGGACTAATATACAAGAGGTAATTTACAATGCAGTGATTAAAAGCGTTCAACTAAACGCACAAAAAAATGCAGCATCTGCTATTGTTACTGAAAGCATACGCTAATAATTTTGCTCATATCGGCATGAATTAAGCCGTTTGTTGCAAGTATTTCTCTTCCAAAAAGGGCATTGCTTTCTCCTGAAAAAGTGGTGACTTTTCCACCTGCTTCTTCCACCAATAAAATTCCGGCAGCTACATCCCAAGCGTTGAGGTTGTATTCGTAAAAACCATCAAACCTGCCAACAGCAACATAGGCTAAATCAATAGCAGCAGCTCCCATTCTACGTACTCCACGAGTATGTTGCATGAAATAACTGAGGGTTTTCAGATATTTTTCAGTTTTTTCGAATGCATAATAGGGAAACCCAGTAGCTATTAAGGTTTTACTTAAAACTGGAGTTTTTGTGCATCGAATTGGATTGTTATTTAAGAAAGCACCTTTGCCCTGTATTGCCCAAAACATTTCTTTCGACAATGGTTCATAAATAACACCTAAAACAATTTTATCGTTTTGAATCAAAGCCACGCTAATTGCAAAAAGCGGCAATTTATGCATGTAGTTTGTGGTGCCATCAAGCGGATCAATTATCCAATAGGATTGACCTTCTGAATTTTTTTGTTCGGTTGTCTTCTCTTCTGTTAAAAATCCTGAATTTGGAAGAATTTGTGAAAGGCCATTAACCAGCATTTTTTCGCTTTCTATATCAACATACGATACCAAATTATTGAAGTCTTTTTCTTCTATAGCGTCATTTCTAAAATTGCTTCTTTCATGTACTTGAAAAGCACCAACTTCGGAAACTAACTCGAGTATGGGCAGGATAAGTTTTTCTAAATCAAGCATGTTTCAATTTTTTATAAGCTATAAATCCAAAGTAAAACATCAGCCCCAATAAGGATGCATAATATGCCCAATCGCCAACGGTTGTATACAATGTATGCTTATTGTTCAATGGTAAGTTGGTTGATAAATATCCCTGAACGCCCCAACCTAAAGAGGTAATCACTTTTCCGTTGGCATCAATAAACCCTGAAATGCCGGTATTGGCAGAACGGGCAATTGGCCTGCGGTTTTCTACTGCTCTAATTCTGGCGTAGGCAAAATGTTGTTTAAATCCAGGCGAGTTTCCCCACCATCCATCATTCGTTATTATGGCTAAAACTTGCGCACCTTGCTGTACATATTGCCTAACGTAATTTCCAAACACCGATTCGAAACAAATAATAGGAGCTAATGTTGCTTGTTTATCTTTAAAAACTGCTGTTTCTTTTTGAGAACCTAAAATATCGTTTGTGCCACCTAAGGCAACTGCAGCATTTCCAAAATACCCTAAAACCGATGAATAAGGCATTTTTTCAACACCAGCTACGAGTTTTGATTTATGATATGTTTGTATGATGAGCGAAGAATCTATAAAAAGCGCATCGTTATAAGAACGTTGAGCAAAACCACGATTTGGATCAACTACAAAGCCATCTGGAATGTTTTCTCCTTGCAAATAGGCTTCAATAGAACTTGAACCTATAAGAAGCGAAGCATCAGGATGCTTAAGTATAAAATTACAAATTGGCTTGAATTGCCAATTTGATGCCGAATCTCTGCTCCACCAAGTGCCTGGCACTGATGTTTCGGGCCACAGAATTAATTTGCTGCCATTTTGATATGCTTTTTCGGATAGAAACAACAACGTATCAAGCTGACCTTGAAAATAAGTATCTACAAATTTCTCAGAATACGGGTTGTAGTTGGGCTGTATAACTGCAATTTTAGCAGCACCTTCTGAATTGTCGAGATTGTATCGCAAAACAGACCAAATGCTCATTCCAATAAACAAGGAAAGTCCAATTAATGCCCATTTTTGCCTTCGTTTTGCGCTTAAATTTATGTTGCTTTTAATTTCAAATAAAAGAATGTACAAGCACCAACCTACTGCAATTAATACGGCAGAGCCACCACTTGCTCCAGTATATTCGTACCATTGATATATCGATGGCCAATCAGCTAAACTGTTTCCTAAAGCAAGCCAAGGGAATTCTAAATCCCAGGTTTGGAGCAACCATTCCATAGGCAACCAAGCAAATAAAAATGGCAATGGACCAGAATTTGGCCAAACATTTCTGATTTTACGAATAAGCATAAAGCAAATTGCCAGCAGAAAATTTTGCACAATCAAGGCCGCAATAATCCCAGTCCAACTTGCATTGTATAGCCACCAAACCGTTAAGGTTACCCATGTTGATGTGAAAATAAATGCAAACTGCAATCTTTTTTGGCGTGTATATCCAGTTTGAGTTACTTTTTCGAGTTGGAATAAGAAGGCTAATCCCAAAGCGGCAAACAACGGGAAAGATATTGGTGGAAACGATACGCTTAGAAAAATTGCCGCAATTAAGCTTAATAGAATGGGATTACTCTTTATCTTTTCCATGAATTACCATTACAAATTCGCCTTTTGGTTCGTTTTTTGTAAAATGTGCCAATACTTCTAAGATTGTGCCTCTAACCGTTTGTTCAAACTTTTTGGTGATTTCTCTGGAAACAGAAATTAGTCTTTCTTCTCCAAAAAATGGCATCATCTGAGTAAGGGTTTTTACAACCCTGTGGGGAGATTCGTACAAAACAATAGTTCTATCTTCTTCTGCTAAGCGTTTAAAACGAGTTTCTCTTCCTTTTTTCAAGGGAAGAAATCCTTCGTATACAAATTTATCTGTAGGAAATCCTGAAACCGTCAATGCTGGAATTAACGCAGTTGGACCAGGTAAACTTTCAACCTCAATGCCTGCTTTTATGCATTCTCGAACCAATAAAAATCCAGGATCAGAAATTCCCGGAGAACCAGCATCAGAGCATAAAGCAATCAGGTTGTTGGCTTCAATTATCGGTATAAGTTTAGCAACAAGTTGATGTTCATTGTGTTGATGGTACGAGTATTGTTTTTTGCTGATTTCGAAATGCTTAAGTAAAATCCCCGTTGTTCTGGTGTCTTCCGCTAAAATTACATCTGCTTCGCGAAGTGTTCGCAAGGCCCGTAAAGTGATGTCTTCTAAATTACCAATGGGGGTTGGCACCAATACAAGTTTTCCCATTATTACGGTCGATAAGGTGTTTTGTTGTTGAGTTTATTCCAAAACCAACGTAAAGTTATATAGCTGTGTGCAAACATGTTTGGTATAAATCCATAATGTTTTTGAAGCACGTGGTATCTTTCTTTCCAAGCCAATTTAAAGCGTTGACTTGATAAGCCTCCGGTTTTAAATTTACACAGAAGTACATTAGAATTGCAAACCGATTTACATTTTTTAAGGCTACGAATAACCCAATCCATATCAGCGCAAATTTTAAACGCGGTATTATATTCCTGAATAATATTTTTGTGTATTAAAATGGCTTGATGACTTACGTTCATGCCATATCGAAACGATTGCCATGAAAGAGTTTCTGGATGATCAACCCGAAGCATTAGATCTGCATAATTGTCGTCAATTATCATTGCTTTGCCGTAAATTAAGTCAGCATTTGAGCAGTTTTTAAAAACATCGTTCAACACTTCAGGATAAGAAATGGTGTCGCCTGCATTTATAAACCAAACGTAATCTCCTGTCATTAACCGTATGCCTTTGTTCATGGCATCGTAAAGTCCTTTATCGGGTTCAGACACAAATGAAGTTATGATGTTTGCGTACTGGTTTATGATTTCTTGGGTGCCATCTTTCGAGTTTCCATCAATAACGATGTACTCTATATCGGGGTATTTAAGCGTTTTAATGCTTTTTAATGTGTGCTCAATTTCGGTTTTACCGTTATAAACAACTGTAATAATACTAACCTTAGGCTTTTGCTGCAACATTCGAAAATAAGGTTAGGTATTTTTGTGCAATTATTTCATTCGAAAATGTAGAAAGTACTTTAGTTCTAGCATTTTCTGACAATTTAGAAGCATCATCAAGTTTTAAAAAATCGGAAATACTTACTGCTAATGCTTTGCTAGTAGTTTCTGATGCAATAAGTCCGTTTTGTAAATGATTTACCATTTCTGGTATTCCTCCGGTATTAAATCCAATAACAGGAGTTCCACAAGCAAGTGATTCCATTACGGTATTGGGTAAATTATCTTCTAAAGAAGGAATAATAAACGCATCTGAAGCAACATAAGCTGCTTTAATTTTTTCAGGATCGGTTTGATATCCTAAAAAATGCTTCTTCATTTTTATAGAAGCTAGTGCTTCGGGATTTGCTTTTCCTAAAATTACCAACTCTGATTCTACAATTGTTTTTGGATCTATTAACTGTAAAGCATCAATCAAAAGTTGCATGCCTTTGCGTGGGTCTTGCGTATTAAATGCTACAAAAAGCAATAACTTTTTGTGTTTCGGAAGAGCCAATATTTCTCGTGCTATCTCTTTTTTATAGGGTGCATAAAACTGCGCATCAATGGGGTTTGGGATAACTTCGATGTTGCAGTTTTCAAATAGGCTGCTATTTTTAGCTAAGGATGCTAGCCAGTTGCTCGGGGTAATAATGGTAGGTTTGTATGTGTCAAATAAAAGCTTTTTCCACTTCCACTGAACATTGGATCTGTCGGTTTTGCCAGATTTTTTTAACGCTGGACAAGTGTTGCATTCCGTTTTATAATTAGTGCATTCGCCTGCATAATGACAGCCTCCCGTAAATGCCCACATATCATGTAGGTGCCAAATAATGGGCTTTTTTAATGCAAATAATCGCTTGATTGATACTGCATTCATCAATCCATGGTTAATCCAATGTAAATTGATAACATCTGCTTCGGCAATTTTAGGCTGTAGGGTTAAATCGTATCCTAAAAAATTATCCGAAAATTGAATGTTCGTTTCGTTACAAATATATTTTTTGAAATAAGAATATTCTATGGCTTGTAAAAACTTGAAAACCTTCTTATCCCAAGCATCTTTAAAAATAGAAATAGCTATTGGAAAGCGGCTTTTTTTTTCGGCAACCAACACAGTAACTTCTGCATTTTGAGCTTGAAGTGCATTCGCCAAACGAAGGCACGCAATTGCTGCACCACCCGTTTGGTCACTGGTATTTACCAGTACTATTTTCAAACGTTTAGGCCTTTTAATCCACTAATCATGGTGGCAATCATAGCGTTTAAATCATAGCTATGATTCCAGCCCCATTGTGTTCTTGCTTCAGAATCGTCAATTACTGCAGGCCAACTGTCTGCTATGGCTTGTCTGAAATCAGGTACATATGAAATCTCAAAACCAGGAATTTTCTCTGCAATGGCTGCAGCCAATTCAGCAGGAGTGAAGCTTATAGCTGCAATATTATAGCTTGTTCTTACTTTAACTTTTTCTGAAGGAGCGTTCATTAAATCAATGGTTGCATTGATTGCATCGTCAATATACATCATGGGCAAACGCGAATCTGCATTTAAAAATGAGGTAAAAATACCATCAGACAATGCTTTATGGAAGATGTCAATAGCATAATCGGTTGTTCCACCACCTGGAGGAGATTTGTAGCTTATTATTCCCGGATATCGCAAACTGCGAACATCTAATCCAAATTTTTCGAAGTAATATCTGCACCACAATTCACCCGCCATTTTACTGATGCCGTAAACCGTATTTGGATCCATAACGGTGTCTTGCGGAGTATTCATTCGAGGTGTTGTTGGTCCAAAAGCAGCAATAGAGCTAGGCCAATACACTTTCTCAATTTTGTATTTTACGCTTAAATCCAACACATTTAAAAGCCCATCCATATTTAACTGCCAAGCAAATGCGGGATTTTTCTCGCCTGTTGCAGACAATACTGCAGCTAAATGATAAATCTGGGTAATGTTATTGGCTTGAATAATGTATTCTAATAATGCTTTATTTAGTACATCAATTTCGATGAAATTGCGCTTTATGGTTGGCTGTTGATTTTTTAAATCGGAAGCAAATATATTTTCGACTCCGTAAAGCTGAATTAAACGAGCAGTCAATTCTGACCCAAGTTGACCTTCAGAGCCTATGATTAATATTTTAGGTAGCATGTATATGCAGTGATAGTTAAATTAAGTCGCTTGTTTTCTTAACCTGCATCACAACGTTATGATATAAATCGCGTTTGCGAGGCAGTAAAAACGATAACAAAATTAATACAATGTTTAATGGAGATAGAATAAAAGCAATAGCAATGTTTACATATTTATTTTTTGTAGTAAACAGCTCGTATATATACGTTATAAAAAGTTGACATAATGTTTCGGCAAAATGGGTAGTTAATATCGTTTTTTCAACAACAAAACCAGTTTTTCCCATGATAGATGCTAATCCAAACCTAGAATATCTGCCAAAATCGTAAGGAGTTTCATGTTCGTTCCACACAAATGGGGTGCTAAAAATCATAACTCCATTGGGTTTTAAAACCCGATTTATTTCGACAAGCATTTCGTTTAAGTTAAAAACATGCTCAAATACTTCGGATGAAAATACCGAATCGAAGGTGTTGCTTTCAAAAGGAATGGTTTTACCATCGTAAAAAACATCTATTTCTTCTGTTTGATGCGAGTGTCCTTCGTTTTCTATGTCTACGCCAATGTATTCATTTACCTTAATAATGGATTGGTAGGGCTTAGCACCACATCCAAAATCCATCATTTTCCCGTGTAATGCTGGTGTTAAAGATTTAAGTGCTTTATATAATCTCCAACGTATAATAAAATAAGGATTTATAAAAACACTATACCATTGCGGTATGAATTGTTGTTTTTTATATGCCTTTAATAAACTCATTCTAAAGCGATTTTCTATAAACTCCAACCACGGTATGGCTTATAGGAACAATTTCTGGACGCAAGCCTTTTGCAAATAAAAGTGCTGGGAAATAGGCTATGGCTTTTGCAAATTTGTTAAAGAATCCCATAGTCAATGGCTCGTATTTTACGCCACAAATTTTGTAAATGGAATGTTGATAAACCTGAAATGCGTAATCGAAATAATGCATTGGGCTTAAAGGGTCGTGATGCACAGTAACAGTTTCTAAACCAAATATGTTGCCCACTGCGTGCATGGCTTCATTTTTCCAACGGGTAATATGGTGCGGAGGAAGGTTTAATGCTAAATTAAACGACTTAGAAATATACGAATTCTCAGAAGGAACAGCAAAAATTAATAAACCACCGGGCTTTAATGCATCGGTTTTTGCCTGCAAAAACCCTCGAACATCGGTTACATGCTCAACCACTTGAAAACTACAAACCACATCGTACTTTTCTTTGTTTTCTAGGGCATGATCAACAATATCTTCATTTAAAATAGTAATACCTTTTAAGGCAGCCATTTCTTTTGCTTTCTTGCTAAAATCAAGTCCGGTATAACTGGCACATTTTACCAATTGGGCAAATGCACCTTTTCCACTTCCTACTTCAAGCACTTTATCCGAAGCTTTAATATGCTTTAAGGCATAATGAAACTCAGGTTTGTCGTCCATGTAATACCAATTATAATGCTGCAAGGCATTGTAAAAAGCTTCATCTCCTGCTGCTTCGGGGTCGTAAAATCGTAAATTGCAGTGCATGCAATCAACTAAATCTAGGTTTTCACGGCCTTTAAAAAGGTGTTTTACAGGAGTGTTATACAATTGCTTATATAATGCATCTATATCGTTTACCGGAAAAGTGTGTGCGATTTTAAGTTGCTCACTTTTACATAATGGGCATGCTAGCATGTATCAGAAATTATGCGAAAATACGTTTAAATCTAAATTATTAACCAATGATCTGTTTTACTTTGCTTTTTAATTTTAGCACAAATGGAATGGTAAATACATTGTCGAACCCTAATCTGTCGGCTTTAAGGTTTACTTCGATTTTTTCAGGAGCCGAAAAATCGGTAATCGGTGTGATTTTATAATTTTCTAAAAAACCACCTGCAAAAGCGTGGGTAGTTTGCCCCTCTAAACCAATGTTTCTGACTAAATTATTCCAAGGAAGTACCGCCATTCCATGGTTAATCCAAACTGAATACGTCCAACGATAATCCCAAACAAACTGACCTTCATGGGTTTTATCGAACTTTTTAGTCCAATATTTTTCGGCTTTATTGTAGTTTAATATCGATTTTAAGTGGTTTTCTTTTTTTGCGTTTGGCCATTTTTCTAACAGAGGGTCATACATTTTCCAAGCGCGCCTCCAACTGGCCCAACCCCAAATATGATTATACCGCGAAAAGAAATAACTGTTTCCTTTTTCAGCATTGTTATCTTGATAAGAGTTGCCTCCAATATGCATTATCTGCTCGTTGGTTTCATATTTCGCAAGCATTTTGTCGCAAAATGTAAAAAAAGAAGGGTCTGGCAAACAATCGTCCTCTAAAACTATTCCATCTTCTTCATTGTCAAAAAACCAGGATATTCCTTTAGTAACAGATTTTAAACATCCTAGGTTTTCTGTGTTAAACTGAGTTGAAACTTGGCAAGGCCAATCAATTTTGCTGCAAATTTCTTTTACCAAATTAATATTGGCAACGTCATCGGGTCTGTTTTGACGCGGACCATCAGCGTTAATGTATAATTTTATCGGTTGTGCTTCACGTATGGCTTCGAAAACTCGGGCTGTGGTGTCAGGTCGATTAAAAACTAAAAATAAAATAGCTCTTTCCAGTTGCATTTAACAAAGGTAAACGTACAAACTCAAGTAAATGTTTGCAAATTTGCATTTGTGTTTCGTATCGATAAAGAAAAACGAATTTATTTCGCCTCGTTAGTAGCTAGTAAGTTAATAAATGCTCGAAAAAAGCCTGTTAAAAGCCTTATAAAGCGTATTTTGATTATTAGACTAGATGAAATTGGCGATATGGTGGTTTCTTTGCCTGCTATTGATCTTTTAATTGCTGAATATCCCAATTCAGAAATTGTAATTTGGTGCAGGCCTTTGGCTGGCACTTTATTGAAGGGCAAACCTGGTATTAGCCAAATAGTACATAGCCAGAAAGAGTTAAAAGGCAAGTTTGATGCAGTTGTTGAGCTTCGAGGAAATTGGGAAACCTTAAAATACGCGTTGAAAAACAGGCCTAAGTACAGGTTAGATAGAGGTTTAATCCGATTTAAAAATAAGTTTGCGAATAGTGGCGTGCATCCCCATGAAGTAATTACGGCTGTTCAAATTGTTTCACCATTGCTTTCTATCACACCTGAAAATCCTGTATTAACTATTCATATCCCGCAAAAAAACAAACACAATGCAGAGTTGTTTCTTCAACGCAATGTGATTTCTGATTTTTCTATTTTGCATATTGGAGCTGGGAAAGCATTAAGACGTTGGTCGTTAGCAAATTTTATACAAACAGCAAAATGGCTTTACGAAACTAAATCATTGGAGGTTGTTTTTGTAGGTTCTTCATCCGATTTAAATCAAATTGAAAAAATTCAGAAAAACCTTGGTTTTAAAACCTTTGGTTTTGTTGCCGATTATAGTTTGTTAGATTACGCTGCATTAAGCACGCACTGTAAAATAATGATTGGGAACGAAAGTGGCCCAATGCATATTTCTGCTGCAAGTGGAGCGCCAGTTATTGCTCTTTTTGGTCCTGGTGAGCCTCATATATTCAGGCCTTGGTCTGATAAAGCGTTGGTTTTACATCACAAATTAGAGTGCAATCCATGCAACCAAATTGATTGTGTTTTACCTCTAAATCCATGCATCAATCACATAACATTAGATGAGGTAAAACAGGCAGTAGAAAAGTTAGTTTTTTAGTTTGTCTTAAGATGGCAAAGCCTATCCATAGGTTTGTATTGTTAAATAAAACAACCTATGAACCAGTTTACTTTAGTTTGTCAATGTGTAAATCAATCGCTGCTACAATGCGATGATTTTTGCGAAAATTGTGGATGCACCGTTTGTATGAATTCTGATTTATCTTTTAATAACTCAGACGACTTCACAGATTCTTTGATTTGGCTAGCTTAATTCAGAAAATGTCGAATCTAACTAGCCGCATTTTTCCATTGTTAGCAACTCAGTACTACAATGTCAGTGTTCCGAATGGAGCAACTATTTCCTACAAAATTAAAAAATCTGCAAACGGTGTAAAGGCCATAGCATTCTATAACAATAAAATTGTGGGGGTGTTTCCACGAGAAGAGGCAATTCGATTAACTGAAATGGCCTTTTTTGGAAAACAATATGATGCTGTAGTAGTTAAAAATGAAGAGGCCTGTCGTGTTTCTGACAGGCCTCAAATTGTACTGATTCCTAAGCCACGAAAAATCGGGCTTCCAGGGTTTTTATCGTTATTTTCTGTGTTGTCGTTTTAAACAATCGTAGGCTTTTTCTTTCTGAAGTAAGAAAAAAGGCTACCTAAAACAACCAATATTAATAAAATAGATGAAGCCAATGAAACGCGTTCAGCATTTACATACGTATCGGGTTCAAAATAAAACTCGATGGTATGCTTGCCAGTTGGCACAATCATAGCGCGCAATAAATAATTGGCTCTAATATATTCTGAAGGTTTGCCGTCAATTTTTACTTTCCAGCCTTTATCGTAATATACATCTGAAAAAATGGCTAACTGATCGCTAACCGTATTCGATTCGAATGTTAACTTGTTTGGCTTATATTCTTTTAATTGAATAGAATTAGAAGCATCTGGGATAAACACTTTGTTTTTTACAACATCAGAATAGCGCTCATCAATGTATGCAATTTCGCTTGGGTTGATGTTGGATAATGAATCTAACTCAACTTTAGCATTGCCAACCAATTTAAAATCTTTTACAAACCAAGCGTTGCCCATAGCACCCATATTGCGCTCAGCACGTGGTTGTCCGCCTTGTTGCTCGGATGTAATGATATATTTTGTATTAAGCATGCTTAATACGCCTAAATTCATTTTTGCAATGTAGCGTTGCTTGATGTCTTCGTATCGTGCAAGCTTAGCTGGATTGTAGCCACCAACAGATTTATGGAAATAAGAACAACGGTTGTCGTTAAACGGATCACCGGTAACATCAAGTACACGGTAATAAAGAGCTGGATCTTTTAAAATTTCAATATCAGCTGCATTTGGTTCAAATGGGTTTTCGATTTGGGCTTTGCTTACGTAGTCATCCGCATTTAAATAGCGTTTGTCTACAATCCATAAGTCAAGTAGGGTTATAATCGCAATACTGAAAAGCAGAGTTTGTCCCTTTATTTTAGTAGTAACAAAAGCCCATAAAAGCCCAGCACCAGCTAAAATAAGAAATAAAGAGCGTATGGCATCAGAGCGTAATAAACTTTCTCTGTCTTCTAAAAGTGCATTTAATAACCAAGGGTAATCTTTGAAATTTGAATCGAATGGAGAGGAGAAGTCGAAAAATAATCCCGGCATTATGATGAAAAGCAAGCAAAAACCACCCGTGATGATGGTTGAATATTTCAACGATTTTGTAAATAAGGGAGAAGATTTTGGGTTGTTTAATACTTCATAAATTCCTAAACAAGCTAAAAGCGGAACGCAAAAGCTTGCCAATGTTAGGGTCATAGAAACAGCTCTGAATTTATTGTATAGTGGAAAGTTGTTGAAAACAAACTCGTTAAAAACCATGAAGTTTTTTCCCCAACTTAGCATTGAAGCTAAAATAACAACAGAAAAAAGCCACCATTTAAGCCTGTTTTCTACAAAAAACATTCCGAACACAAACAAGAAAACAACCAGTGCGCCAAAATAAGTAGGACCAGCCGTAGATGGTTGTGTGCCAAAATAAGCAGGAGCGTTATCCGTAAAAGATTTTATTTGATCGTTTGGAATATTGTTTGCAGCCATAGCTTTATACACTGCTGAATTTTTTCCCAGTTTAGAAACTGTAGCACCCCCGTTAAAATTGGGAATTAAAATTGTACCAGTTTCAGCAACTCCGTAGCTCCAGCCAAATGCATAATCCAGATCTAATCCATCGGCTTTTTTACCTTCGATGGATTTAAGCTCGCTGTTTCCACGCATGGTTTCTTTCCCGAATTCATCCGTTATTGAAAGATTGGTGTAATTAGCTCCAACAGCAATTAATACCCCTAAAATGGCTAAACCAGTAGCTTTTGAAAAGTTGGGTAATTTGTTGGTTTTATACGCTTCAATTATTTGATAAAAACCAAACAACAAAAGCATGATTCCTAAGTAATATGTTATTTGGAAGTGGTTTGCAGAAAGCTCTAAAGCCATTCCAACTGTAAAAATTGCAAATCCTTTAATATACTTTCCACGATACATGGTTATTAAGCCACCAACAACAGGTGCCATAAAAGCGATAGCCCAAGTTTTGGTAACGTGGCCCACATCAATAATTATGAAATTATAGGATGAAAAAGCAAATGCTATTGCACCAAAAGCTGAAAGCAATGGTGGAAAGCCCATTAAAATACCTAAGAAGTAAAAACAAATGAGCAATAAAACCACAATGCTAGCAGGCTGAGGTAAAAGTTGCGTTAAAAAATCAGTAGCAGTAGTAATCCACATGCCTGGTTTAGGCGCTAAAATTTGATATGTAGGCATTCCACAAAACAGAGCATTGGTCCAAAGAGAAACTTCGCCTTTGTTTGCAGGATCTGAATTGAAATCTCTTACTTCTTTCGACATGCCTTGTACTTGGGTCATATCTTCTTGTTTTAGCTTTTTACCTTCTAAAACGGGTGCATTGTACACTAAACTTATTAGTGCAAACGCAACTAGTACCAAAATGTGTGGTAAAAGCTTTTTAATATCAAATTTCATTATGTGAATTAGGATTTTATTTCTTCATAATCAACATAAGAACCAGAAGTTGAATTTCCCTGTTGATTTTTTTGGTCTTTTTCGATTGTAACTGTCCCTTCTGGCTTATGAGCAGCCTTTGGAGGTTGGTTTTGTTTCATTTGTTCCGCAGCTTTTTTAAGAATTGAATTTAGCAGTGGCGGGAAAAGTAGTTTGGCTACAAAACGAAAAATTATAATTAGTAAAATAAAGGTGATTATGAATCTCATATCTATCTCGTGGTTCAAAGGTAATTAATTTAAACTTTTTATTTTATTGCTTATTATAACTGAATTGTCAATTGCCTTAGTATTTTTACATCCTATTTATTTTCAAGTGAGTAAAACCTTTTTTAATACATTATTGGCAAGTTGCTTTTTGCTTATTGCAGGGTGTAAAACAGATATTTTAGGCGATTTAAAGCAAAATAAAGCACCTGAAACTCATAGTATTGTTGATTCTATTTTTCGTGTAGGCCAAGATAGATTTACTACTAAGGTTGATATACGTTGGTGGGGCGATGATTTTGATGGTTTTGTTACGGGTTATGAATTTACTTTTGACAAAACAATTACCAGCTCAACAAACTGGATTTATACTACAGTTTCTGATAGTGTTTTCACTTTGGTTGTGCCTGCAGGTAGCGATACATCCGACTTCGATTTTTGGGTAAGGTCTATAGATAATGAAGGTTTGCGAGATTTAACCCCTGCGCATGTAACCTATCCGGTTAGAAATTCTCCACCTACGGTTAGTTTTTTAACCAATCCTGATAAGGGGAATCCATTGGCAGGAGGTAATCCAACCGTCTCATATCCGGTTTTACGTTACAATTGGCTTGCTACTGACCCAGATGGTACCGAAAATATTGCTCGCATAGAGATTGTTTTAAACGATACTGCAGCAACACCCTATTCATTGACATCATCAGTAAATTCAATAATTATTTATGCTGAAAATTTAAACACTGCTGTAACTTCTTGCAAAGTGTATCAAGGAAACAATACTTCAGCATTGCCTGAAAGGCTTCAAGGGTTGAAATTAGCCGATACCAATCGATTGTATATTCGTGTGATAGACCTTTCCGGAGCTAAATCTCCTTGGAAATCATCAAACCAAATATTTGTTAAAAAAGTAAGATACCCAGTTTTGTTGGTAAATGCGTATTCGACAAATCCAACTTCAGTTTTTGACTTTTATAACACTAAAATGCAAGCAATTGGGTTGCCAAACTTCGAAACTCTAGAGTTATTTAAGAATGAAAGCGGTCAATACACCCGCTTGGCACCGGATAACCGAACACAGTCTTTGATATTCAATTTATTTAAAAACATTGTTTACTATGCTCCCGATTTTGAACTTTCAGCAACTTATTTGTCGGGCACTTTAGGTTCATTTTTAAATGCGGGTGGAAACCTATTTTATTCAGCTTATGCAACTAGCACGGCACAACAAACAAGTAGTTTTTATGAGTTTGCTTCAGTTGATAGTTTATTGTCTCCAGCTGCAAATTACCGATTTGTAATGACGGATACTTCGCAGGTTATTCCATTAGTTTCTGGATATCCAACAGTTAAGTATACCGGATTTTTACCTGTAGTAAGGCCTGTTAAATTTTCAGGAGGATCAACAGTGTTGGCAAAAGCTAACATTACCTTACAACAAATAAGTCCTTTGCAATTTACACCATATGCTGGTGTTTCAGACATTTTAGGTATTCGAACAAATACAGTATCTGGCAGTAAAACTGCCGTTACTACCTTAGAGCTTCATAAGTTAGATGGCAACAACAATGCGCATCTATTGCTCGAGAAAATACTTAAAGGAGAGTTTGGGCTATAATGATAAAGGTTGCAATTTTTGCTTCAGACAATAGTGATGTAGCCGAAAACTTTTATACCTGTTTCAGAAAGCATCCCCAGATTAAAGTGCAGCTTTTTGTTTGCAACAGAAATAATTCGGAGGTAGTATCAAAAGCGCATGAACTAAAACAACAACTTGTTTTAGTTACTCAGCGCTCATTTTTTTATGCCGATTTACTTATAGGAGCACTTTTAAGTGAAGGAATAGATTATATTGTTTTGAGCGATTTTACATGGAAACTTCCACATTCAATCGTATCAAAATATAAGGGAAGAATATTAAATCTTCAGCCTGCTTTGCTTCCAAAATATGCAGGAAAGGGAATGTATGGAGATAAATTGCAGAAATTGATTTTGCAAAACCAAGATTCTGATACTGGTTTTACCATCCATTTAGTGGATGAATTTTACAATACCGGAACAATTATAGAACAAAAAATGATACCTATTCCTACAGATGTTTCATCTGTTGAGTTAAGGAGCTTAGTTCGAAATTCTGAGTTGGAAGTTTATACTCAAGTTTTTGAAAATTACGTAAAAGAGAAGTCGTTAGCGATTTAACTTTACTATGGAACTATCTGTTTCTCAATTAAACGATACCATAAAGCTGCTCTTAGAGTCGGCAACTTTTTTACAAGAGTTAACTATTGTTGGTGAGATATCGAACTTAACAAAACACAGTTCTGGCCATTTTTATTTCGACTTAAAGGATAACGATGCACAAGTCAAATGCGTTATGTTTAGGTCACAGGCTGTAACCGTTTCTTCAAGTTTGACGAACGGCATGCAGGTTAAGGCTAAATGCGGTGTAAAAGTGTACAGTCCTAGAGGCGTTTACCAATTGCAGGTTGATTCTCTTAAAATTGATGGGTTAGGAGATTTATATCTTCGCTTTTTAGCGCTAAAAGACAAGCTTCAGAACGAAGGTTTATTTGATCAATTGGCCAAGAAGCAAATTCCACAATTCCCTAAAACAATTGGCGTGGTTACTTCACCTACAGGCGCTGTTATTCAAGATATTATTACCACAGTTCGTAAGCGTTTTCCTTCAGCCAAAATTTTGGTTTCGCCAACCCAAGTTCAGGGTTTTGACGCTTCGCCAAAAATCATTGACGCCTTCAATATGTTGCAGAAAAATGCAGAGGTTGATGTGATTATTATTGCAAGAGGAGGAGGATCAATTGAAGATTTGTGGCCTTTTAACGATGAAACGCTTGCCCGCACGGTATATAAATCTAAAAAGCCAGTAGTTTCTGCAATTGGCCATGAAACTGACTTTACTATTTTAGACTTTGTTTCAGATAAAAGAGCGGCTACTCCCACCGCTGCAGCTGAAATTTGCACCCCCGATAGCGAAGCTATTTTGGGTTGGTTAAAGGACCAATCAGTATCGTTGAGTAAAAATATATCAAATCAATTAAGTTTTTTCGAGCAATTACTTGACGATTACCAAACACGCACAACACAATCGGTAGAATATTGGCTTGAGTCGAGAAACAATATTTTAGACATATTAGAAGCAAAATTGCAGGTACACGATGTGAACTTTATGCTAGATAAGGGATATTCAATAACTACCTTAGATACCGTAATTATTAAAAAACCGGATCAAGTAAGGGTTGGAGAAAAGGTAAAAACTAGAGTATCGGGTGGAGAATTTTATTCAGTAAAGACAGATGGCTAAGAAAAAAGAAATAGGATTTGACGATAAATTAAAACAGCTCAGGTTGTTTGTTGATCAGCTTCAACAAGGAGATTTATCGCTTGAAGAAAGCATGGATTTGTTTAATAAATCAAAAGGTTTAATAAATGAATGTAGAACTTATTTGAAAGAAGCCGAGTTAATTGTGCATTCAATCAATAAAGATGGATCTGAGCAAGAATTCGATATCTAATATCATAGAATCTTTCCATTCTAATGATGTTGCATTGGCATCCATAGAGCAATTAAAGAAAGAATTTAGAAGAAATGGAATTGATTTGCAAATCAGCGATATAGGTTCAACTGATTATAATTTGCTAATTAATGAAGTTGCACATCCTATTGAATTTTTAATTGAAAAAGATTTGCAACGATTAATGCAACTGCTTTACAGTGTAGATATTCCTGATCAGTTATCAAAAAGGGCTTTTAATTCGAACGATCCAATATTGCATATTGCTCAACTAATTGTAAACAGGTCTATTCAAAAAGTATTGATTCGTAGAGCCTACTCATCGGGTTCTACCTTTACTGATCCTATTTAAACCAGCTTTTGCATCTCTACTAATGCTATTGGTGTAGGGGTGGTTTTTAAAGGTGTTGGTTCGATTATAATAGGTTTTAGCCTCAATAAAACTTTCCTTCTTTTCAAATAACTGCCCAAGTTTTAGGCAAGATGATGCAGCAAAATACTCGTTTTGAGTATAGCCCAACTGAATGGTTTTAAGATACAATAAAACCGCCTTTTCAGTATTGTCGGTTTCATGGTAAATCCTTCCTAAACGGTAAAAATATTCAGCTTTGATTTGCCCAGTAAAACCTTTAGTAGTATCCATTGAGGATAAAAATAGCATCGCTTTGTCGTAATAACCTCCATCAAATAAAAGTCTCGCTTTGAGTAGGTTAACGTCTGGATTTTCGGTATTTTCTGATTCTTTATGTGCGCTTTTGTCAATATCTACAATAGTGGTGCCGTATTGATTGCAAAATCGCATGTAGGTTTTGTAGCTTGAAATATCGCCTTGAAGAAATTTGCTCCATCCAATTCGTAAATATGCATCTTTTATATAGTTAGTACCTTTGTTTGCGCCTAAAAAGCTGGATAGAAAATACACGCATTGAGGGTCGAGTTTGTTTAAGAGGCAAACTCCATGAAGATAATCTAAATAAGGAAGTGTCGAAACGTCAGCAATTTTCGCCCGTGAATTTAAAAGTTCGATAGCCAAATCGTTTCTGCCAGTATGGCGAGCAATGCTTGCTTTTACAATAAGTAAAAAAACATTCTCAGGGTCATTTACATCTTTGATTATGTCCCAAGCTCCATCTTTATCTTTTAAATTTAGCAGAAGGAAAGCTAAAGTTAAATTAGTTTCAGTGATGAAAATATCCTGGTTTGTTCCCTTTAATTTGTCGGGAATTTGTTTAAGTCTGCTTATTCCACGATTGAAATCACCGTCAAATCCAACCAGTTTTACCGCCCATTGGTAATTTTCTGGAACGCTTCCAATAATTACGTCCATTAAACCCATATTTTTAAGATTTAATGCAAAATTTGGGTATGCCCGTTGGTTTTCATTTATGGCATTATAGCTTTTTCTGAAATCGTTTACTGCCGAAATGTAATCGGCAAATTTTGCTCGCACTAATCCTGAGTAAAGCAGCATGTCGCTTTTTACAAATACTTTCCATGGACTTTCGGTCCCATCTTTAGCAATTAGGTCTAAGTTTTTAGAACAAAGCTTTAAAAAAGATTCGTATTTGTTTTTATCTTCTGATAGAAACGTTTCAATAAAAAGTGTTTGTGTTTCGAAGTAGTAAACTAAACTATTTGTAGGGTTTTCAGCTTTAGCTTTTGATATAAGCGCATATGCAACTGGTGGTTTTAAGTGCAGATTGCAGACATATGCTGCTTTTAACGGGGCAGTTAAAATAAAATCGGCTTTACTTTTTTGAAACATCAAAAAAGTAAAGCCGATAAGTAGGATTAAATTCCGCATAAGATTGCGGTTATTTATTTATTCGTGGTTAATTAAACCACTCACAATTTGTTCAGCTAAGATTGGGTCAACCAAAATTCTACCGCAGTGCTCGCAAACGATAATTTTTTTACGAGAACGAATATCTAATTGGCGTTGAGGTGGGATTTTGTTAAAACATCCGCTGCATGAATCACGCTCAATGGTAGAAACCGCTTGTCCGTTACGAGAACCATCGCGAATACGCTTGTAAGCAACAAATAAACGCTCTTCGATTTTTTCAGCAGCTTGATGAGAAATAACTTGCAAGTCGTTTTCTTCACGCTCAGTTTCAGCAACAATTGAATCTAACTCAGATTTTTTAATTTCTAAATCACTTTTTCTACCACTAAAAACATCTGAAATTTGAATCAATTCAAGTTTTTTTTGCTCGATAGCAGCAGTATATTCTCTGATTTTCTTTTCGTTAATCTGAATATCAAGGCCAGCGATTTCTAATTCTTTGGATAAAGCATCATACTCACGGCTGTTTTTCACATTCATTAGTTGAGCCTCATAACGCGCTTTGGCAGCAGTACAATCTTTAATTGTAGCTTTTTTTGCGTTAATTTGGTTTACTAAGTCAGCAACTTCTTCTTCAAATTTTTGCTTACGAGTGTCTAGACCTTCAATTTCATCTTCAAGATCTTTAACTTCCAAAGGAAGTTCGCCACGCATTCTGCGTATAATATCGATTTTTGTGTCGATTGTTTGTAGCTCATAAAGAGCTCTAAGTTTTTGTTCTACAGTTACTTCCATGTTCAATAGTAATGAACGGGGTTGGTATTAATCCCTGAAATTCGAACCGCAAATGTAGTATAATTTTCGCTAATAATTCTACAAAGTATTTCACTTGTAAATTGTTCGCTTTCGTAATGCCCGATATCGCATAATATGATACGATTATCTGCATCAAAAAATTGGTGGTATTTCAAATCAGAGGTTATAAAAATATCTGCTTTTGCTGCAATCGCTGCCTGCGTTAAAAAGCTTCCCGAGCCACCGCAAACTGCTACGGTTTTAATTTCTACCTTGGTAGGTTTAGTGTATTTGATACTTTTAGCTCCGAAAGTCTTTTTAATTTGAGTTAGCAAATCATTAAACAAAACAGGCTTTTCAAAAGATCCGACCATTCCACACCCGATTAACGGGTTCACATTTGAAATGGGTGCCAAGTAATAGGCCACTTCCTCGTAGGGATGGCTTATTGTCATGTTTTTTAAAACATCGTTGATTTTGTGATTCTCAACAAGTACCTCGATTTTAGTTTCTTCAACGGATTCTAATATTCCTGATTTTCCGATGGTTGGATTCGCATTTTCGTTTGGCAGAAATGTACCAATTCCAGCGCTATTAAAACTTGCTTCAGAATAATTACCAATATTTCCAGCCCCAGCATCAAATAGTGCATTTCTAACTTTTTCAGCATCTGTTTTTGGTACAAATACGGTAAGTTTAGACATTAAACCTGCTTTCCCATCCAAAATTCGCGTATTTATTAGTCCTAATTTGTAGCAGATTTTTTTATTTACTCCCCAATCTAAATTATCGAGGTTTGTATGTGCTGCATAGATGCATACTTTAGATTCGATTGCTTTAAGCACTATGCGTTCAACATAACTTTTGCCTGTTATTTTTTTTAAACCTGAAAAAATTAGAGGATGATGGCAAACAATTAAATTGAAGTTTAACGAAATGGCTTCTTCTAAAACTTCTTCGGTAATGTCTAAACAAACCAACACACCTGTGATTTCAAGTTCTGGTCGTCCACATAAAAGCCCTACATTGTCGTAAGATTCTTGCAATGATTTTGGAATTTTTTGATCTAAGAAAGCAACAATTTCGGCTATTTTCATAAGTACAAAGCTAAATTATAAATAGATACTATTTTTGTCGGATGAATTTCATTTTAAAGCCAATTTCGTACTTCTACCAATGGGTTACAACTCTCCGGAACAAGATGTACGACCATGAAATTCTTAAATCTACCAGCTTTGATATTCCCGTTATTGTTTTAGGTAATTTGTCGGCAGGAGGAACTGGTAAAACACCGCACACAGCATATATATGCGATTGGCTTAATGCTGAAGGATTTAATGTTGCCATATTGAGCCGCGGATATGGCCGTAAAACCAAAGGTTTTCGAATTGTAAACTCCGATGATGAAGCCAAGAAGGTGGGTGACGAGCCACTCATGTTGAGTCAAAGAGGATTTAAAACGTTTGTTTGTGAAAGCAGGGTAGTAGGAATTCAAAAAATCCTCCGTATAGATAACTCAATTGATATTATTGTATTGGACGATGCTTTTCAACATCGTGCTTTAAAAGCAGGATTTTATATTCTGTTATCAGTTATTAACAAGCCATGGTGGAAAGATGCCATTTTGCCCTTCGGTAAATTGCGTGAAAATTCTGAAAAAGCAATGGAAAGAGCAGATATGATGGTGATTTCAAAATGCGCTCGGTTGCCACAAGATTTGACAGAGTTTAAGAATCATTTGCCTGAAAAAATTCCAATACTTGCGAGTGAATTTATTTATGGGAATATCGAAACAAGAATTGGAAATCCTTTTGCAATAAATAGCGATTATTTACTTGTTACTGGTATTGCAGATCCAAGTTCGTTGCTTGTGCATTTACAAGAAAATCCGCCAGCACTTCGGCTTCAATTTAACGATCATTATTCTTTTCAATTGGTTGATATTTACAGTATTATTCAGAAATCAGCCGAAAGGAATGTCCAACAAATATTAACTACAGAAAAAGACTGGATGCGTTTTGCACCTTTTCATTCAATATTTGAAAAAGCAAACCTATCTTTGGCATTTTTGCCTATTAATGTAAATTTTCTACCCAACGATGAGAAATTACTTAAAGCGCAAATCTTGAATTTTATAAATACGAAAAAATGACTGAAAGTATTGTACAAGCTACAAATGAAGCTGTTGCGTATATCAAAGGTTTAAATCCAACAACACCAGAAACTGGAATAATCTTAGGCACAGGTTTAGGTAAATTAGTTGATCATGTTGAAATTGAAATGTCTATCGATTACGGTGATATTCCAAATTTCCCTATATCTACAGTTGAAGGGCATAAAGGAAAATTAATTTTTGGTAAGTTAAGCGGCAAACCTGTAGTTATTATGCAAGGCCGTTTCCATTATTACGAAGGGTATTCGTTGCGCCAAGCTACATTGCCTGTTAGAGTAATGCATAAATTAGGAGTAAAACAAATGTTGGTATCTAACGCTGCAGGTGGTGTAAACACTGCGATGAAAGTGGGTGATATCATGTTGTTAACTGACCATATTAATTTGTTGCCTGATAATCCTTTACGTGGTGTTCATGAGCCTGAATTAGGCGCGCGTTTCCCAGATATGTCTGAGGCATACGATAAAAAGCTTATTAAAAGAGCTGTTGAAATCGCTAACAGAGAAGGCATTTTATTACACCAAGGCGTTTATGCTGCGGTTGCTGGGCCAAATTTCGAAACACAAGCAGAGTATCGTTATGTTAGAGCAGTAGGTGCAGATGCTGTTGGTATGTCTACAGTGCCTGAGGTGATTGTTTGTGCACAAATTGGTTTGCCTGTTTTAGGGATTTCTGCTATCACAGATGAAGCTTTCCCTGAAGAATACGTTATTGTTACCCACGAATATGTGATACAAGCTGCTGCAATTGCAGAGCCCAAAATGGTTACTTTATTTAAAAACCTAGTTGCCGAATGCTAAAAACTACCTTAGGGTGGTGCTTTATTCTTTTATGTTGTGTGGCTGAAGTAGGAGCACAACAAGTAAAAGAAAATATCCCAAACAAAGCATTAAAGGAATTGAAAACCTTTGATGCTTTGTCTTTTAATTTAGATACTATTTTTTCTAAAGGTGTTGATTCTGCACTTTTTACCGTTCACCAATATGCATTAGGATGCAGTTTCAACGATTTGCGTGGAAATATTGGCAGAAATGGCTCATCTAGTTTCTCTTTTTTGATTGATAAACGGTTTAATAACTCTTTAAAAACAGGAATTGATGGATGGGAAGCTATCAAAACCATGTCGGAAGGAGACTTTTTTAGGAGTCAAATTCCAATTACCCGATTAAAGTTTGTTGCTGGCTCTGGAAATGAACAAACGCTCCATTTTTTTCATACTCAAGATTTAGGTGAAAATGCAAATTTATCTATTCAATATAATACTATAAGTAATCAGGGGTTTTACGCTAATCAGAACACCTCAAACCGTGATTTTATTGCATCCTTAAGTGCCTCAACTCCCAATAAAAAGTTTGGTTTTTTGGCAAAGGTATGGTCGGGACGCGCACTTCAAAGTGAAAATGGGGGCGTAGCAGATTCTGCTTTTTTAATATCTAAAAGCAATTTACCTCTTCTATCACAATCAATAAATATATCCGATGCAAAAGCTAGGTTTAGCAATCATGGTTTCGACTTACACCAATTTTTGAAACTCAATAAAGAGTCTCTGACTTTGCATCATAGAGTTTTAGTTCAAAAAAACGTATTTTCATATACAAGTCAAACTCCAAAAGGGAATCAGAATTATTTTCAAAACTATTTTTTAGACTCGCTTAAAACGGGCGATACAACCCAATATATGGGACTGAATACTACGCTTAGTTTACAATATCAGCCTAAAAATGCTGATTTTAAAGTAGAAGTTTATGGCGGGTATAGAAACAGAAACAGTTCCTATTTTGGAGCAGCAAAGAATTTTGAGAACACGTTTGCGGGTGTAAATGCTTCGGTTGATTTATTTCCTAATGGGAGGCTATCTACGGCATCGGAATATACCTTTTCAGGGTATGGGAAAACGGGTATTAGACAAGAGGTAGCTTTTAATTATTCAAAAAATATAGTTTTCAACCTAATTGGGTTTTATTACAACGAGGCTCAAGCATTACTGTATCAATATGCTTACGGAAATCATTTTAAGTGGGATAATAATTTTAGCAACGAAAAAAGAAGTGGAGTGAAGTTGTCTGTTAAGAAATCTTTTTTTGATATTGAAGCAATTACCCAAATCCAAAATGGAATTGTGGTGTTTACGGGACTTGATAAACCAATCCAAAGCGTTGAAATTGTTTCGTCTAGCAGAGCAACAATAGGGTTAACCTTGGATTACAAAAGTTTAGGATTTAGAACAAAAACTGGATTTCAGTCCACAAATAATGCTTTTTTGGTTCGTGTGCCAAGTGTTTATACTTTTTCAAGTTTATATTGGCAACACAAATTTAAAGCTGGTTGGAAGTTGTTGTTAGGCAGTGACTTTATGTATACAACAGCCTATAGGTCATTAGGGTATAATCCAGCTTTGGGGATATTTACCAATACTCAGTCTGATTTTGCAAGTGGGAATTGGCCTAAACTGGACACATATGGTATAATTCAAGTTAAGCAAACCAAGATTTTTGTAAAACTTGAAAATGCATTAAAACCTATTTTTAACAGAGACTTTGCTTATGTTTGGCCTTATCCACAACCTGGAATGCTATTTAGGTTTGGGTTAGAATGGAATTTTTACAATTAAGTTTTCTGCTTCTTTTTCTTAGCAGCCGGAAACAATATATTATTTAAAATCAAACGATATCCAGCAGAATTAGGATGTAAATTCAAGTCTGTTGGCGGTTCTCCAACCATATGTTGGTAATCTTCGGGGTCGTGTCCTCCATAAAATGTCCAAGTGCCTTTCCCAAACTCACCATGAATATACCGTGCTTCATTTGCCTGTTTGTTCTCGCCCAAAATGAGTACATCTGATTTGATGTAATTTTTTTTGAAAGCAGTAGTTTGTCCCATAAACCCTTTGATAATTTGATCGTGGTTTTGGCAAAGCATGGTTGGAACTGGATCCCATTTAGCAGAAAAATCAAACAGAGTAAAAAAGTCGTTAGCTTCTGTTAAAGTTCTTCCTTGGGTTGCATCAATGGTACTAAACTCGTATTCGTATGGATTTCTACTTAACTGGAAGTTGTGAAATGCAAATGTTTGTGAAAATTCAAGTTTCTCTTGGCAAGTAGCATCAGCCGGATCGCCATCGAACATGCTTTCGCAAATGTCAGTATTTAAGGCAGCAAGTGCAATGTCGTAACTGTCGGTAGCAGAGCACATTGCGAACAAAAATCCGCCTCCTGAAACAAATTCACGTATGCGTAAACTTACCGCAAGTTTTAGTTGCGATACTTTTTTAAAACCGTGCCTAGCCGCAGTAGCTTCGGCCTCTTTTACTTCAGTTCTGTACCAGGCAGCATCTTTATAATTTGCCCAAAATCTACCATATTGTCCTGTAAAATCTTCGTGATGCAAGTGGAGCCAATCGTATAAAGGAAGCTTGTTTGTTAAAACTTCATCATCGTAAATAATGTCGTAGGGTATTTCAGCGTAGGTTAATGCTAGAGTTACAGCATCATCCCATGGCAATTTTGTTTTGGGAGAATACACACAAATTTTAGGAAGCTTCTCGAGCTTCACAATATCCATATTCACTTCAGGATTTCCAATTTCGGTTTGTATGCTTCTGAATTTTACGTCAGGAATTATTTCGAAACTTATACCACGAATTACACATTCTCTTTCAATGGCTGAATTGTGATACATGGCAAAGCTGCCACCTCTATAATTTAAAAGCCAATGTACAGTTTCGTTTTTTCCAATAACCCAATAAGCTATGCCGTACGATTTAAGGTGGTTTTTCTGTCCACCATCCATTGGAATAAGTAAATAAGCAGCTTGAGCCTTTATAATAAAGCCAATCGAAAATATTAATATGAAAAAGAAACGTTTGTTTTTGGTCATTTTGCCTGAACAGATAAAAAAATGAGGTTTAGTTATCAATGCAAATATCAGTTAATATCAACGTTTTAAATAGCTTTTATTTTCCTTTTTGGAGTTGAATCACAAAGCGATCCTCTGTTTTTTCGACTGTTTGGTTTAAATTTTTGTTAATACTGATAATTATCAAGATAAAACACCGTAAAACTGCTCGTTTTTAACTAATTTAGTGCCGTTTTTACAGATTACAATGTCAAACTTTGCAGAATTAAAATATGAAGATAAAACCTATAAACTTCCGGTTATTATAGGTACTGAAAACGAAATAGCTATTGATATTTCGAAATTGAGGGATGAGTCGGGAATAATTACATTAGATGTAGGGTATAAAAATACGGGGGCAACTTCAAGTAAAATAACCTTTATTGATGGTGATTTAGGCATTTTGCGTTATCGGGGATACCCAATTGAGCAATTAGCTGAGCAATCTACCTTTATGGAAGTGAGCTATTTGTTGATTTATGGTGATTTGCCTACTCAAGTTCAGTTAAAAGAGTTTGAAGAATCGATAACTAAGCACACACTAGTACACGAAAATGTTAAGAAATTTATGGATGCTTATCCAGCTAATGTTCATCCAATGGGTGTTTTATTGGCAATAGTATCTTCACTTTCTTCGTTTTATCCAAAATCGTTAAATCCGCATCGTTCTCCTGAAGAGATTGATCGCACAATTCATCGATTAATTGCTAAAACAGCAACAATTGCTGCTTGGACGTATAAAAAGTCGATGGGTCATCCGTATATGTATCCGAACAATAAGCTTGATTATGTTTCAAATTTTTTGTCTATGATGTTTGGAATGCGTACCGAAGAATTTGAAGTTGATCCAGTAATTACGGATGCTTTAAATAAGTTATTGATTTTACATGCAGACCATGAGCAGAACTGCTCAACATCATCGGTTAGAATTGTAGGTTCATCTCAAGCAAACCTATATGCAACAATTTCATCAGGAATTGCGGCACTTTGGGGACCATTGCACGGTGGAGCGAATCAAGCAGTTATCGAGATGCTTGAAGATATCAAAGCAGATGGTGGCGATGTTATGAAATATATCAACAAAGCAAAAGACAAAAACGACCCTTTCCGTTTGATGGGCTTTGGACATAGAGTTTACAAGAATTTTGACCCAAGAGCTAATATTATTAAAAAATCTTGCGACCAAGTTCTGAATAAGTTGGGAATTCATGATCCAATTTTAGATATCGCTAAGCAATTAGAAGCAGCTGCATTAAGCGATCCTTATTTTGTAGAAAGGAAATTATATCCTAACGTTGATTTTTATTCAGGCATTATTTATAGAGCAATAGGTATTCCAACGGATATGTTTACAGTAATGTTTGCTTTAGGTCGTTTGCCAGGTTGGATTTCTCAATGGAAAGAGATGAGAGAAAATAACGAGCCTATTGGACGCCCAAGACAAGTTTATACAGGAGCACCATTGAGAGATTATGTTCCGATTGCAAAAAGGTAATTGATTTTACGTATATATTTATTCAAAATGTAAGGTGGAGCCAGTTTTTGGCTCCTTTTTTTTTATGTTACATTCAAAAGTTTGCAAAATCAAATTAATGATTACATTTATATGTATTAAGACCCTTTTAAAACGATTAAAACGACAGATTATATAGCTCTATGAAACAACTATTTACTTTCAAAAACCTTTATTTTATATTGTTTTTGATTTTTTCGACCCTCGCATCAGCACAAAACAAATATGATGTTTTATTTAGAAATGGAACCTATTTGCCTCAAGTAAGTACTAAAACGCCTACTGAAGGAATTGGAAAGAGTTCAGAAAAACAGTTTTTAGCTATTCAATTTTACGAAATTCCTAATGAATTTAAACGTAATGAATTAGAAAAAAATGGAGTAAAACTTATAGACTATGTTCCAAACAACTGTTATATAGCAGTTTTGGCTGCAAAGAACAAAATAGAATGGTCAAAATATAATGTTCGCTCAATTTTTGCTTTAGAAGCAGGTCATAAACTTGAAAACCTAATATTAGATGGAAATTATCCAGAATGGTGTTATAGAGAGCAAGGTTTTGTTGATTTAACCATTCAAACTTTTGAAAAAGTTGAAAGCAGGTTAGATGTTGAAAGACAATTGAGTCAATTAGAAGCTAGAGTATTAAGATTTGACGATGAATTTAGATCTATAAGTATTAGAATAGCGCCCTCGAATGCCAAATTATTAGCTGATTTTGCATGGATACAGTGGGTTGAAACATCAAGCCCAGATGTACAAGCAGAAAACTTACCAGGTAAAAGAACACACCGTTCAAATGTGTTAGATTTTGGTACAAGAAATTTAAAAGGTACTGGAATTAGAATAGGCGAATGGGATGGAGGACCAACAGGTTTACATAAGGACTTTGAAAATAGAATTATTATAGTTGAAAATTCAATGTCTGTAAGTGATCATGCCACCCACGTTGCAGGTACTGTATTAGGTGCTGGATTAATAGACCCAACTACAAGAGGTATGGCTCCCAAAGCAACAATTTATTCGTATGACTTTAATGGGTCAATTCCGAATGAGGTTATTTCAGCCATGACTAATTATAGTTTACATCTAACTACAAACTCGTACGGTTATGGCAATGCTTTTGTTAATTGTACATTAAAGGACCCTTACGATGGTAACAGCAGAAATCAAGATATTAACTGCTATAATTACCCATCATTGATGCATGTACACTCTGCGGGTAACTCACAAGCAGTATGTTCAGGCGGATGGGGAACTACAACCGGTAAAGCTGCAAAGAATGTTTTGGTTGTTGGAAATACAACAGCGGGTGAGGCAATAAGTGGGTCAAGTAGTTTTGGCCCCGTTCGCGATGGAAGGGTAAAGCCAGAAATTTGCGGTGTGGGTGAGAGTGTTTATTCTACCACTCCCAATAATACGTATCAAACCATGAGTGGTACATCTATGTCAACACCGGGTGTAACTGGTACACTTACCCAATTATACGAAAGATATCGTCAATTAAAAAGCAACACTAATCCATCGTCTGCTTTATTAAAAGCGGTTGCATGTAACACTGCGAAAGATTTAGGAAATGCAGGGCCAGATTTTAAATTCGGTTACGGCTTAATTAATGGATTAAAAGCTGTTAGAACGCTTGAGGCAAATAGATTTCAAGTTAAAACTATAAGCAATGGTGTAACCAACGATACCATCATAGACGTACCAGCAAGCACTGGCAGATTAAAAGTTATGATAGCTTGGAATGATTATCCAGGTGCAACGAATGCAAACCCTGCTTTGGTAAACAATTTAGATTTACAGGTTTTAGATCCTGTTGCTGGTGTTTGGCATCCTTGGAAATTAAATCCAGCAAGCCCTACAACACTTGCTTTTCGTGAAGCAGACAGTTTAAATAACATTGAACAAGTTACTATAACAAATCCAACTGCAGGTAATTATACATTTAGAGTAGTTGGTAAAACAGTGCCTTTCGGCCCTCAAGAATATTCGCTTACTTGGGAAATAGAGTCGAATTATATTGAAGTTATTTACCCAAATGGGGGAGAATTTTTTGTGCCAGGAGCTTCTGAAACAGTATTGTGGGATTCTTACGGTATTATATCTACCCATACCATTGAATATTCTACCAATAACGGAACAAGTTATACTGTACTTTTTTCTGCTGTACCTTCAACCGCAAATAGCTATTCGCATACAGTGCCTTCTGTTGCTAGTAGTCAAGTGAGGTATAGAGTAACTTCTGGTATTTATTCCGATGCAAGTGATTCTGTTTTAACGATCATGGGCACTCCAACTGGTTTAGCTGCAGCAGGGTGTACACAAGTAAATAATATATTACTTTCTTGGAATACTGTAACTAATGCAACGCATTACGATGTATTAAATTTAGATACCGTTAATGGTGTATGGAATATTATAGCTTCAAATTTAACTGCAACAAACCATACTGTAACTGGATATACCCCAGGGGTTCGATATTGGTTTTCGGTAAGAGCTAGAAATAATACAACTTCAGTTGTTGGACAAAGATCTACAGCAGTTGCTGCAATGCCAGCATCTGGCTTTCCTTCAACACCTGGTGCAATAACTGGCACTTTTAACTTCTGTATAACAAGCCCAACAAATCAAACCTATAGTATTTCAGCGGTATCAGGTGCGGCTTCTTATGTATGGTCTGTGCCAGCAGGTGCAACTATAAATTCTGGGCTAGGCACAACATCAATTAATGTAAGCTTTGGATCAATAGGCGGAAATATAAGCGTTTATGCTTTAAATGGAGGATGTGCAAGCAACTCTAGTGTTTCTCCCCTGTCCATAAATGTGTCACCAACCGTAAGTGCAGGGTTAAATCAGAATATTTGCGCTGGTAACAGTGTAACCTTATCTGCAACATCTTCAAATAATGGGGCTGCATCCACTTTGAAGTTTACAGAAATTGGACACTTTTTAGGTGGTGCAGGAACACAGTCCACTTTCCCAAGTTATATGACTCCTGCAAATTTTGAAGATTATTTAGAGTTAACTAATTTAGGAAATGCATCTATTAATGCTGGTGGTTTTACAATTGAACGTTGGTCTAGCACTACCTTGAATATAACTTTTACAATTCCAACAAACACCATAATTCATTCTGGACAAACCTTAGTCATCCATTGGGGAACCGGAGCAAACGACCTTACCAACCTATATTTTAGAGGTGGTGGAGCTGCTGATGCATTTGGTTCGGCAGCTGCAGTAGGATATATCATAAAAAATGGTTCAACTGTCGTTGATGCGGTTGGAATGAATAGTTATTCGTTTCCTGTAGCATCAGGAGTAGTAGCTGGTGATTGGTCAGGGTCAATCTCTACCCCAAACATTGCAGGAGCTTTATTAAATGGAGTTGATAATAATACATCATCAACTTGGGTAGTTGCAGGTTCAAGTGGACCATATACAACTATTGGTACATTAAATTTGAATGTTACCAATAACTTAATAGTAGCTGCAACTAATAATTGGACTACAGTTCCTTCTTCAGGATTTTCTTCTGCTGGATATTCAGTTTCGTCAGGGGTTCTAAATGCAACTACTACTTTTCAGGCTACAGTTACGAGTGCTGCAAGTGGATGTACAGGAACAAGCAATACAACCATAAATGTTACCCTAATTCCTGCAACTCCAGGATCAATAAGTGGCACAAGTGCAATTTGCGCAGGCTCTGGAAATACGTATAGTATTACTGCAGTTAGCGGAGCAACAAGTTACAACTGGACCATGCCAAGTGGTTGGTCTGGTAGTTCATCTTCCACAAGTATAAATACTACATCAAATTCTAATAGTGGCAATGTAACGGTTTCGGCAACCAATAGTTGTGGAACTAGTGGAGCTGCATTGTTAGCAATTACTACTTCAACCTCTATACCAGCAACTCCAGGATCAATAACAGGAACTGCTGCAATTTGCGCAGGCTCTGGAAATACATACAGTATTACTGCGGTTAGCGGAGCAACGAGCTACAACTGGACCATGCCAAGCGGCTGGAGCGGAAGTTCTACAACTACTAGTATCAACACTACGTCTAACTCAAATAGTGGAAACGTTACAGTAACAGCCTCGAACAGTTGCGGAACAAGTTCATCAGCAACGTTAGCAATTACTACAACTTCAGTTCCTGCAACTCCAGGATCAATAACAGGCACTGCTGCAATTTGCGCAGGCTCTGGAAACACATACAGTATTACTGCGGTTAGCGGAGCAACGAGCTACAACTGGACCATGCCAAGCGGCTGGAGCGGAAGTTCAACCACCAACAGCATCACCACAACAGCAAGTGCAACAAGCGGAAACGTTACAGTAACAGCCTCGAACAGTTGCGGAACAAGTTCATCAGCAACGTTAGCAATTACTAAAAATTCAGATCATCAAACTACAGGAGCAATAACAGGAACTCCATTATTTAGAATAATATCTTTTATTTTATCTGAAAATGTTTCAATAACTTCTCCAACATACCCAAGAGATTTATTTGCAACACTGCATTCAAAAATTTCACCAACCAAGGAGACGGCTTTGACTCCCTCATCTTTCAATGCTTCTGTGAGTTTTAAATTTTCTCTAG
>CAMTUB010000010.1:0-48399 GCA_947084835.1 uncultured Bacteroidota bacterium
CATTTCAAGCGGTTGAAAAATGGTTTGAATTAAAACCTGAATTATTTAAACTAAATCCAACTGAATTTAAAACTAAAATTTTAACTTTAAACAAAGAAATAATCAATTCACATCAACAACCTTGTGAAACTTGACAACTAGGTATTAAACTGGTAGCTGCAAACGTAACTGCATTGGCAGCGGTTCTTGTTTGAAATGTATAATTGATACCATCCGTAGCTCTGTAAATTTCAAATCCCAATTCACCGATTGAGTTATCAATCCAGTTCAATGAATAAGAAGCGCCTGTAACTAAAGTAGGTGCCTGCCAGGTAGGTGCAGTTAATGGGACAGGAGTATAACGATAAACGCGTCTTGAACCATTAGCAACACTTGAAATATCCGTTAGTGTACCAGAATTCAAAGTTTGTGTAGTTGTTGTAGCAGTTGATGCCGTGTGAGTAGCAGTGTTAACACTTGAAAAAACAGTCGATGTATTAGAAAATCCTACATTATTTCCTGCTATAGCGGCTGATCCAGCTCCCACTGTCATGGTTCCATAAACAAATTCCATTACTCCAGTTGCTTCATAAATACGTGCTTGAAAAGTAGCATCTGCAGATCCTCCTGTTAAAGTGGAATTTATCTGCATATTCAAATATTCAATTACCAACGTTCTGTTTGGACTTGTTCCAACAATTTTGGAATGTACTTTACCTGTAGAACTTGTTCCCATAGCCTGAGTAAAACCTCCGGCAGTGGTGGTTACCAGAAACGGAGCAACTCTTGGTAATCCAGCTGTTCCACCGCCATTCCAGATATTGCCTGATGTAAGCGCATTGCCAATTCCTAACCAACCATGCGCTGAAACACTAAACTGTGTATTTCTTGTACCCATAGTTACTATATCGAAGCCGATATTAACTAAGCCTGAGCCTCCTCCAGTTATTGAGCTTGCCCCAATTAAAGTAGTAGTACCGGTACTCATATCAATAGCATTGCTATTCATATCTAATGCCAGCGAACCCGTTGCATTGGTAGCAAATGTGTAATTAGCAATACTTTGAGCATTGGCATTTAAACTGCAAAATGCAATTAAAAGCAGGCACAAAGTTTTGTACCATCGGCTAGTCCCGGAAGTAACCGGAGGTGGTTTTTGTGTCATAGCAAAGTTTGGAGATGTAGAGTAAATATTCATAGATATTGGATTTTTCTCAGTTAAAATATTCGTTAATTTTTTTGTAGAGTTGTTCATAGTTTCTCGGGGTATTAATTAACGATTATAGATTTCAATTTATAACAGCCGCCCGGTGCGGTAACCTTGACGGCATAACTACCTGGTGCCTGATTTTGTATATAATTGGTAGTTTGATTTCCGGGAGTCCATAAATAAGAGCTTCCGGCAGGTAATGCGGTAATACCGGCAGTATTGTTATTTACATCTGCTATTGCAAGCGCAAGTGATGTGTAGGTTGCACTCATAACAGGTGTTGTATTACCCGGATTAGTTACCGTTATCTGCGCATTTGCGTTCGTTGTCCACAGCCCGATGGTGAGCATGACCCCAAGCAACCATAGAAAGATGGGAGCAATTGGTTTTTGATTTTGATTTTTCATTTGTCAGTTTGTATTGGGGTTTATAGTTTTTAGGGTAATAAAACCAAATATATAATAAACCAATAAGAGAAGTAATACCTGACAGAAATAGCTACAGATGTATATATTTATATTATTTGAAACAAATAAAAAGACTTTATAAGAATTAATTTAATTGATATATAAAAAAACAAGCACAGCACCATTTAAAATAGGTTTTCATTCAATTACATTTATAAAAAAATCTATTTAACATAAAATACTTACATGCACTATTAACATATCTTAGATGCTATTTAGCGATTAAAGTTTAGTTAAAGTTTACCAATAGGTATTTAAGCACCTCATCAAAACATATTTTTAATCAATTTTTAATGTATTTATTACCTCCTGTTTTGGATTAATTATTGAACATTGAATTTGAAATGAGCAAAAAAAAGGGCTACCCTTTCGGAGGCCACTGAAAAAGTCATTTGAATAAAAGATGTTAGTAAAAGGGACAGAAAACAGTAGTGTTTTTTGTCCCTTTTTTTGTTTCTTGATGTAGAAATCGAACGGCAAATAAATGTTATTACAACAGCTTAAAATTCAGACCAGTACTCATTCTTCATTATATGACTTAATCGTTCCTAAGCACAATTTGCTAAGAAAAATTAGTGAGTTGATAGATTTTTCATTTGTTTATGAAGAACTAGTTGTAAGTATTGTTTAAATAACGGTCGAATGGCAGAAAGTCCTGTTCGCATGTTCAAGTATTTACTTTTAAAAACAATCTATACCGTTTCAGATGTTGATGTAGTTGAACGTTCACAATACGATATGTCATTTAAATACTTTTTAGAAATGACCCCAGAAGAGGATGTAATAAACCCTAGTTCGTTGACCAAGTTTAGAAAACTACGTTTAAAAGACACCGATTTATTAGATTTATTGATAAACAAAACAGTAAGTATAGCAGTTGAAAAGGGCATCATTCGTTCAAAGTCTATAATAGTAGATGCGACACATACACTATCAAGATCAAATCCATATTCAGCAATAGAAGTATTACGAGAGCGTTCAAAATTACTTAGGAAAACTGTTTATTTGTTTGATGAGCAATGGAAAGATCGTATGCCACAAAAGAACACCGATAATGATTTAGAAAAGGAGTTAGCCTATTGCAAAGAGTTAGAGAAACTAATAGAAAATGAACAAACTATTAGCTCAATACCAGCGGTAAAATTAAAGCTAAACTTGCTTAAGGAAACGATAGAAGATACACAAGAAAATTTCACATTATCAAAAGATACTGATGCAAGAACGGGACACAAAACGGCCGATAGTTCGTTCTTTGGATATAAAACTCATTTAGCCATGACCGAAGAGCGCATTATTACAGCAGCTGTAGTAACATCGGGCGAAAAGGGAGATGGACCAGAATTGCCAAAACTTTTGCAAATTAGTCAAGAAAACGGGATTGATGTGGACACAATAATAGGTGATGCAGCCTATTCAGGAAAAGAAAATCTTAAAATTACAACTAAGCAAAACATTAAAATAGTAGCCAAACTAAATCCCTCAATAACACAAGGCTTTAGAAAAGAAGAAGACAAATTTGATTACAATAAAGATGCTGATATGTTTGTTTGTCCAGCTGGTCACTTGGCAATAAAAAAGTCTCGACAGGGTTCAAAAAATATTGGAACCAATCAAGTGCTAACCTACTACTTTGATATAAACAAATGTAAAACATGTCCTTTAAAAGATGGCTGTTATAAAGAAGGAGCCAAAACAAAATCCTATTCATTATCAATAAAATCAGACCTGCACAAAGAACAAATTGCCTTTCAAGAAACCGATTACTATAAAGAAAAAGCAAAGCATCGATACAAAATAGAAGCAAAAAATAGCGAGTTAAAAAATATACATGGATACGATAGAGCAACATCGTATGGCATTAACAATATGCAAATGCAAGGTGCACTTGCAATTTTTGCAGTCAACTTAAAAAGAATACTAAAATTAACTGAGTAAACACAAAAGTTAACAGAAAAAAGGGTCAATAACTCATTTTGGGGTTCAATAAGAACCATAAAATAGCCTATAAAACCAAAAAATAAAATCACAAAAAAAAGCGATTAAGTAAAATGTAATTTTTACCTAATCGCTTTATTTTTAAATTTCCACTAAAAGTGGTACTTTTTCAGTGGCCTCTATTTCTAAGTCCCTTTTTTAGCTTATACCATATTAAAGCTGAGCGTCTATTTTAGATTTCAAAACTGACTTTGGTACAGCACCCACTTGCTTGTCAACAATTTCTCCATTTTTGAAAATCAAAAGGGTTGGAATATTGCGTATTCCAAATTGAGCAGATACATTGCTATTTAAATCAACGTTAACCTTTCCAATCACCGCTTTGCCTTCGTATTCAGTGGCAAGTTCTTCTACAATAGGGCCAACCATTCTGCATGGTCCACACCATTCTGCCCAAAAATCTACTAAAACAGGTTGAGTGCTTTTTAATACAAGCTCCTCGAAATTACTATCGGTTAATTCAATTGCCATTATTATTTCTTTGTGAATTTTAACAAAGATAAAACTTTTTGGTTCCCTAAATCAAGGCAGCGTTTATACCTAGCGAAAAATTAAGGGAGTCTAAAAACTCTTTATCCATTGATACAAAGGTGGTTTTGCTTTTCATATCAATAACTAGCCCCGATTTGTCATCTAAAATATTTACAAAAAGTTGCTTATCGCCTGGGTTTTGGGCACAAAAGCCCGCTAAAAAGTCCATGAATTCTTGGTTAATATAGCTCAACGGCATCACTAATTTAACGCCTTTGATCATTTTATCCGAATCGCATAAAAGCGAAGCCTTTGAAACTTTAAGCTCCCAATGTCCCGATCCATTAAATCCAAATTTTCGCTCTTCGACCCGTGAGTTTACAAACAACATTTCTCCCACTCCCAAAAGATGTTTCATCTTTTTATAATCTTCGCCAAAAATGGCTAACTCAATTTTTCCGGTTTGGTCTTCGATAGTAAAGGAGCCGAATTCTTTGTTGTTTTTAGTAATTCTATGGGCAGACTTAGTTACAATTCCTGCAAACTTTACTTCTTTAGACCTGTAATCTAACGGATTGCTGTTTATTTCTGCAACTTTTGAAATCGGAATGGTGAGATTGTCCATCACATACTTATAAGGGCTTAATGGATGACCTGATAGGTAAATTCCAATAACATCTCTCTCTTTATCTAATTTTTCGATTAAAGTCCAAGGTTCGACCACCGGAATTTTGGGCACATCAAGATGTACCGCCATTTGTTCTCCAAACAAAGTTTGATGCGATGAATTTTGAACATCACGAAATGTAGAGCCATACCTTAAAATCCGTTCAATGGTACTCACTCCATTTTCGTCTTGATAGAAATATTGCGCACGATGCACTTTTTCGTCAAAATCGAATGAGCCTGACATCACTAAACTTTCAAAAGTTCTTTTGTTGATAGACTTTAAATTAACCTTACAAATAAAATCTAATACATCGCCATAACTTTCTGATGTCCTTCCTTCGATAATTGCTTCTACAGGACCTTCTCCTACTCCTTTTATTCCGCCAAGACCGAAACGGATCTTTCCTTTTTTGGTAGCCGAAAAAGTCAACTTACTTTCATTTACATCTGGCCCTAAAACTTCTATTCCTAACCGTTTACATTCTTCCATATAAAAGGTAAGTTTTTCGGTATTATTTTGGTTGTGGGTTAAAACTGCAGCCATATATTCTGGCCCATAATGCGCCTTTAAATACATGGTTTGAAATGCAACCATGGCATAGCACGTAGAGTGCGATTTATTAAATGCGTAGGATGCAAAAGCTTCCCAGTCTACCCAAATTTTTTCTAATTTATCTTTAGCAAGTCCCTTTTTTGTAGCGCCTTCAATAAATTGGGGTTTCATTTTATCCAAGGTTTTACGGTCTTTCTTACCCATGGCTTTACGTAGAACGTCCGCATCGCCTTTGGTAAACCCAGCCAAACTTTGGCTCAAAAGCATTACCTGTTCTTGATAAACCGTAATTCCGTAGGTTTCATGTAAATACAATTCAACTTCTGGCAAATCGTACACTACGGGCTCTAAACCATGTTTCCTTTTGATAAAACTCGGAATATAATCTATTGGACCGGGACGATATAATGCATTCATAGCGATAAGGTCTTCGAACTTATCGGGCTTTAAATCGCGGAGGTATTTTTGCATACCAGGACTTTCAAATTGAAAAGTCCCATTGGTATCGCCTCTTTGGTAATATTGATACGTTTTTTCATCATCTAAGGGCAGCGTATCAATATCAATTTCTACCCCGTGATTTTCTTTTATGCTACGAAGCGCATCTTTCAAAATAGAAAGATTTTTAAGACCTAAAAAGTCCATTTTAATTACGCCTGCATCTTCAATTATCTTGCCTTCGAATTGGGTAACCCATAAATCTGAATCTTTAGCAGTAAAAACGGGCAAAATATCGGTTAAGTCGTAAGGCGCAATTATGATTCCTGCAGCATGAATTCCTGTATTCCGGACTGATCCTTCTAACTTTTCAGCTTCTTTTAACACATTGGATTCAGGTAGGTTTTTATCGTTATAAATCTCTCTAAACTTTTTAACCTTATCGAGCACTTCTGCGGTAAGGCCTTCTATTTCTTTTAACGATTTTTCACCTTCTAGTGGTGCATGAATTACCCTTTTAAGGGTAATTCCAGGCTTATCGGGTACTAAAGCAGTTAATGCATTTGATTCTGCAATCGGCAAATCTAAGGCTCTGGCAACGTCTTTAATGCTCATTTTGGCGGCCATTGTGCCGTAAGTAACAATATGGGCAACCTGACTTTTGCCGTATTTTTTAACTACGTAATCGATAACTTTCCCTCTGCCTTCATCGTCAAAATCAGTATCTATATCGGGAAGTGATTTACGGTCTGGGTTTAGAAAACGCTCAAATAGCAAGTTGTATTTTATGGGGTCGATATTCGTAATTCCAATACAGTATGCAATTACTGAACCCGCAGCAGAACCTCTTCCTGGACCCACAAAAACACCAATATCGCGGCCAGCAGCTATAAAATCAGCTACAATTAAAAAATATCCCGCAAAACCCATGGTTTTTACGGTAAAAAGCTCAAAGTTAATACGTTCTTCAATTTCAGCACTAACTTCGATATACCTTTTTCTGGCGCCTTCAAAGGTCATGTATTTTAAATATTCCCATTGATTCAGGGTGTCCTCTTGGTGGAGTTTAAATTCTGGTGGTATGGGAAAATTGGGCAATAAAATATCACGGGTAAGTTTTAGTCGGTCAACTTTGCTTACTATTTCGTTGGTGTTATCAATAGCTTGAGGTAAATCTTTGAAAATGTCCGACATTTCATCGGTAGTTTTAAAGAAAAACTCATCGTTATAAAACGCAAATCGAGCGCCTTTAGCTTGCACATCATCATCGCTAAAATCTTTCATTTTAGGCGTTTTTTGCTTTTCCTGTGTATTTATGCATAGCAAAATATCGTGAGCATTCGAATCCTCTCTATCCAGATAATGCGAGTCGTTGGATGCAATAATTTTTACATTATATTTCTTAGCAAATTCAAGTAAAACACGGTTTACTTTTTCTTGTTCAGGTATTTTATGGCGTTGAAGTTCAACATAATAATCTTCGCCAAAAATATCAAGCCACCATTTAAAAATTTTTTCGGCTTCTTTTTCTCCCTTTTGCAAAATTGCCTGAGGCACTTCTGCACCCAAGCAACAAGTTGTAGCAATTAACCCTTCGTGATACTTGAGTACCAACTCTTTATCAATTCTTGGATATTTACCGTACTGTCCTTCAATAAAACCTAGCGAGCATAATTTAGTTAGATTTTTGTAGCCTAACTCATTCTTTGCTAAGAAAAGCTGATGATATCGTTTGTCTTTATCGTCTCGTGTAAATTGCTTTTTTGTTCGGTCGTTAACTAAATAAAACTCACAACCCACAATAGGTTTTATGGGCTCGCCATTGGGTAATTTATGCTTTCCTGCCTCTGCAACAAAATCGAAAACCCCGAACATATTTCCATGATCCGTAATAGCCACAGCGGGCATATTATCTTTTGCTGCCTTTTTAAATAACGAAGAAATGGAAGCAGCTCCATCCAATAATGAGAATTGAGTATGAACGTGTAAATGTGAAAACAGGGGCATGCTGCAAAGTTATTCTATAAGCCTGTTTTTTACGAAAATATTGCTATTAAATTTAAAGTATATTAAACTCATTTTTGTTGAAATTGCATTACATTTGTTACGTAAGAGTTTTAAAAGCAAGGCATGGATAGGTTAGGCAAAATCATAAAATCTTTAAAAGAAACTGAATACAGTGAACTTTTTGATCAAATTGCATCAAATAATGCAGACAAATCGTCTTCATTACTTGCAATGGCTCGTGAGCAAAATTTATCTGACAAGGAATGTTTTGAGATTTTAAAAATTAAACCAAACGCATATTACACCTTAAAATCTAGGTTAAACCAAAAAATTGAGAATTATTTATTGTCGAAAATGGATGCACCCAAAATGGATTTGGTGCAAAACGTCCATTATGCTTCAGAACATTTCTTATTAACCGACAAGGATAGACTAATTGTAATGCTAAAAAAGCTTGAAAAAGAGCTTTTAGATTATGATTTACCTGGAGAACTTATAAAGGTTTATCAAAACCTAAAGCAATTATATATTCATGATTCAGAGTTATTTTATTCTTACTCACAACTGTATAACAAGCAAGTAGCTTACAGTTTAGCAGTAAATAAAACGGATGATTTAGTCGGAAACTACTTCAATACTTATTCAAACTTTTATTTTTCACGTGAGTTAATACACATTGAAAAATTAAAAATAATTCGCAAAGAAATCAATACAATTGCTAATCTATACCAAAGCCATCGTTTATTTATACTTGAATCGTTGGTTGAAATTTACCACCTGATTTTTATAGAAAAAGAAACCAATCCAAACTCACTTGACGACTTAGAAGAGAAGTTTGCGAAAGTTGATTTTGTTTTCGAAAAATACCCAAACGATTCGTTTTATTTCCAAATTCGATTGGCATTCGATTATTTACGTTTCGAATATTACCACACGCTGCATCTCTCTAAAAAGGAAGAGTTTTATATCGATGAAATTAAAACAAACCTTACCTTATTTATAGAAAATTACAGCTATTACACCTTCTCACCACGTTATTTGATTAGCATTTTAGAAAGGTCATCGCGTTTAATGCAGCCAGAAAAATTGCTTACAGATTATGAAGGATTTGTATCCATTTATTCAACAGAACCTAGCAATTATACCCAATATATAACATTTTATCACTTTAAAGCGGCTTGTTTTATCTTAAACAACAACTTTTCAGATGCTGAAAAAGTGCTGAGTAAGATGAGAAATGAAATCAGCTTTAAGCGCTTTCCGCATATTGAATTGGAGTTGAAATTATTATTGGCCTATGCCTACACCCAAACAAATAAAGAAGATTTGTTTAACCAACTCATAAAAAGCGTTCACCGTCAAATAAGAAACAGTAGCGAGTTAGAATATGAATCAGCAAAGGTATTTGTAAAATGTATCACAAAAATCATACACTTTCCTACTCAAAAGGATAAAATATTAAGTTTATTCCAACGTTTTAAGGCAATCAATACGGGTCACGATCAAATCTTGACATACCTAAACGCAATAAAGCTTCCTAATTAATTAGGAAGCTTTATTCTTTAATTCATTTTATTTTATGTTTTTTATGTATTAAGCGATTGAAGTATTTTTATACTTAATGGCTTATTTACGTACTTAATAACGTGCTTTGCATTTATGGATCTTTCCATATCCATCGGACTTGTACTTGATGATACCATCACCACTTTACATTTATCCGTAATTTTCGGTGAAAGTTTTTGGTACTCGTTTAAAAATTGAAAACCATCCAGTAGTGGCATATTAATATCCAAAAAAATTAGGTCAGGAATATTTTCTTCTGTTATTCCGTTAGACTTTTCAAGATTTCTTAAAAAATCAAGCGCCCCATATGCACCCGTAAACAAAAAAATCCTTTCAGCAAATCCACTTGCCTCAATCATTTTTTGATTTATCAGATTATCTATTTCGTTGTCATCAATCAGTAAAATTGAATTAAATTTAAATTGTTTTTCTTTAGACATTTTTTTTAAAAGGGGTTTTACAGTTTAAAATTATACCAAACTACAATACAATCCAAATATTATTAACAATAAGAAACTCTACCAATAACTCCCAAGGGTAAGTGCATATTTGAAGTAGATTGTAAATACAATTCACCCGTTTCTTTTATTGGATAATCATTAAATAAAGTATCCAATAAATTTTTTGTAACTAATGCAGAAAATCCTAAAGAATAGGTATTTAACACCATAAACCCTTTTGGATCAAGAATAGCTTTTACATCAACCAAAAGGTCATAGATATGTTCTTCTAATTTCCACCGCTCTCCAGATGGTCCTAATCCGTATGCTGGAGGGTCTAAAATAATTCCATCGTATACATTGCCGCGCTTTTTTTCACGTTGCACAAACTTTCGTGCATCTTCAATCAGCCAACGGATATCGGTTAAATTGTTTAAGTCTTGGTTTTTCTTGGCCCAACTAACCACTTGTTTCACCGAGTCAAGGTGTATAACATCTGCCCCAGAATCTTTAGCAGCTATGGATGCTCCGCCAGTGTATGCAAACAAGTTCAATACTTTGGTTGGTCCTTTCCTGGCTTTAATTTGTTGTGAAATATAATCCCAATTAACGCATTGCTCCGGAAATATGCCTACGTGTTTAAAGCCCGTAAGTGCTAATCGCAATTTAACTGAAACCTCGGCAGATTTATATTTTATATTCCACTCATCGGGCATGGGTTTGTACTTTTTCCATTGTCCAGACGAACTTGTTAGTTGTTCAAATTTTGCATGGGCTACCGATTTCCATTTCTCTTCGCTCCAAACTTTGTGCCATAAGGCCTGTGGTTCGGGACGTATCAAAATAAAGTCTCCAAAACGTTCTAGTTTTTCGAAATTTCCACAATCAAGCAATTCGTATTCTTGAAAGCTAGTGGGTGTCCACGTTTTAATCTGCATTGGAATCTTTTACCTTTTCTGCTCTCATTTGAGGGAATAAAATCACTTCTTGAATAGAAGGTGCGTTGGCCATTATCATGGTCAATCTATCAATTCCTATTCCTATTCCAGCTGTTGGCGGCATGCCGTATTCTAGTGCCCGTAAAAAGTCTTCGTCTAAAACCATTGCTTCTTCATCGCCACGCTTTCCCAACTCAAGCTGCTCTTCGAAACGCTTGCGCTGATCAATAGGATCATTTAATTCTGAAAACGAATTAGCTATTTCTTTTCCGTTGCAAATAACTTCGAAACGTTCTACAAAACCAGGCTTACTGCGGTGCTTTTTTGCAAGTGGTGACATTTCAACCGGATAATCCGTAATGAATGTTGGATTGATTAATTTCCCCTCGCAAGTTTCGCCAAAAATCTCATCAATTAACTTGGCTCTTCCCATGGTTTTATCGATGGGAACTCCAATTTTTTTAGCAAATTGGCCCATTTCTTCTTCGGTAAAATCAGTAATGTCCGTGCCAGTATAGTGTGCAATTGCCTCATACATAGTGTAGCGTTTCCACGGACGAGCAAAATCAATCAGATTTTCGCCTACTTGCACTTTCGAACTTCCATGTAGATTTATTGCTATTTTTTCAATTAATTCTTCTGTCATGTCCATCATCCATAGGTAATCCTTATAGGCAACGTATAACTCTACTTGGGTAAATTCTGGATTATGAAAACGACTCATCCCTTCGTTTCTAAAGTCTTTTGAGAATTCGTAAACTCCATCAAAACCTCCAACCAATAAACGTTTTAGATATAATTCATTTGCAATTCGCAAATACAAGGTCATATCCAACGTATTATGGTGGGTTTTGAACGGACGGGCTGCTGCTCCGCCATAAATTGGCTGTAATATGGGTGTTTCAACTTCTAGGCACCCTAAATCGTTGAAAAACGAACGCATAGTATTTACCAACTTGGTACGTTTAATGAAAATTTCGCGTACATGTGGATTTACAACTAAATCAACATAACGTTGGCGGTATCTTGATTCGGGATCTGAAAATGAGTCGTATACTACGCCATCTTTTTCTTTAACTACAGGTAACGGTTTAAGGCTTTTTGCTAAAAAAGTAAGGGTTTTAACTTTTAAAGAAATTTCACCCATTTTAGTACGGAAAATCGACCCGGTTACTCCCACAAAATCGCCTAAGTGAATCAGGTGCATAAAAACTTGATCATACATGGTTTTATCTTCGCCTGGGCAAAGTTCATCGCGGTTAACATACAACTGCAAGCGACCTACCGAATCTTGTATTTCGGCAAAAGAGGCTTTGCCCTTTGCGCGCATACTCATAATTCTTCCGGCCAAACTTACAGTTTCAAAAACTTCAGGTCTTTCGTCTTGGTAGTTTTCTTTTATGAAAGTTGTTTTATGGGTTACATCGAATGTTGCAGAAGGAAAAGGATCTATTCCTAGTTTTTCAAGTTCTGCTAGTGCGTCTCTGCGAAAACGTTCTTGTTCGTTTATCTCTGACATATGCCTTAAATCGACTTTAAAGGTCGTTAAATTGTATTTAAACTAATTTAATTTTATCAAATGCCCACAATAAAGCTAAGGCATCAGTACTTTTCGAATCTGAAATCCACTCTTTTGCAAGAGCATGCACTTCGTTTTCTGTTATAATTGTTTTGGTTTCCGATAAATAATCCAACCTCATCTTCAATAATTGCTCTTCGTTTGGAATAATTTCGATGTTTCCCAGCCGTCCTAAATCGTTTCCAGTTAGCACCGAGCTGTTCTGCACCGATTTTGGTAAACTGTCAACTCCAATTCCCATGGTTGTTAACGGCTTTTCAACTTCAAATAACCCCATTTTTGCACGAGAATACCAATCTCCACCCAATCTTGCAACTTGATCAATTTTTATGGGGTCAATATGTCCATTTTCGTCTAACACCGCCTCATTTATGTGTATTTTTACTATCTCCGCTAATACCAAATTTCCTGCTCCTCCTTCTGTTCCAGTTTCAATTACCTGAATTACTTTGCATTCGAATTGCACGGGCGATTCTTTTACGCGGGGTGGTTGAACTAATTCTGATTTTAACATCGTAAAACCTGCTTTATCAAATTCATTTACCCCTTTAGGATACTCTGTACTCGATAAACTCATTTGATAAACCATATCGTAGTTCACGATATTTATTACCACTTCGGCAACTTCTTTTACATTTTCTAGTGAGTGCTTCGTTGTTTTGTCTCTGCCTCTTCTGGCAGGAGAAAAAATCATCAATGGAGGATTTGATCCAAAAACATTAAAAAAACTAAATGGACTTAGGTTTACATTGCCCTCAGCATCTATCGTACTTGCAAAGCAAATAGGCCTTGGTGCAACGGCTCCCAACAAAATTCCATGCAATTTACCAAGCGGTAGCGCTTTAGGGTCAAAAGTTTGAAACATTTATTTTGTTAGATTTTTTTCTTTTGAAGTAAAGATAGATTTGACTCTTCGGCTATAATGATATTGGACAATCTTCCTAAACCCGTAATTTCCATATCAACCACATCGCCAGCAAGCAACCATTGGTCTTTGTGTTTGGGATTCAGTAATCTTGCCGATCCATTTAACTCCAGAAAACAACCTGTACCTACCGTACCTGAACCGATAATATCGCCCGGGAAAAGATCAACTCCATACGATGCTCTTTCTATAATTTCGGCAAAAGTCCAATCCATTTGGCTCATGTTACCTTCAGAAACTTGCTCGCCATTAACCCAACATTTCATTTCAAGGTTGTATTGATTTCCAATATGCCCAACTTTTGTTGGCACTTTATAGGCTTCTAACTCATCTGGAGTAACTAACCATGGGCCAACTACGGTTGAAAAATCTTTCCCTTTTGCAGGTCCAAGATTCAACATCATTTCTTCCATTTGCAATGTACGGGCACTCATGTCGTTCATAATCATGTACCCTGCAATGTAGCTGTCGGCTTCATCTGCAGTAACATTTCTGCCGTGTTTGCCAATTACAATTGATGCTTCAAGTTCAAAATCTAATTTATGAAAATGATCAGGCATACACATAATTGGTCCAGGACCTTGTATCGAATTATGGTTTGTAAAGTAAAAAATTGGGTATTGATCGAATTCAGGAATCATATCAACGCCTCTATTTCTACGCGCTGTTTCAACGTGTTGTCTGAAAGCGTAACCGTCTCTACATGATGTTGGAAATGGCACTGGAGCCATTAAATAATCATCAACGCGAACCGTAGAAGGTTTTATTTTATTTTCAATAATGCTTTTTTCAACTTTACGGGCTAATTCCATTACTTCGTCACCCATAACCAAAAACTCGGCCATGTTGTCGGGAATATTCGCATTTATTTTGTTTAAATCGTAGATTTTCTCATCTAAGAAAAGACCTAATCTTGCTTCATCTTCCTTTAAAAAAGATACTAGTTTCATTATTTCTTATTTTGGTGCAAAGTTAACTATCCGTATACCTGCTTTATAGCATTATTAATAGTTTCACAGGCAAATTGTATTTCGGGGGTAGAAATAGTTAATGGAGGGCAAATACGCATTGTTTTATCGTTAAATAAAAACCAATCGGTGATCACTCCACCCAATATACATTGCTGAATTATTTCCTGTAAAATCTCAAACGACTCGAACTCCAACCCAAGCATTAACCCTTTTCCATTTTTTTGAATGATGGAATGATGTTGGATTAAGTCTAAAAACATAGCTTCTTTAATGGCAATATCGTCCATTAATTTCTCATTTTCAATGGTTTCAATTACTGCTAAAGATGCAGCAGCACAAACAGCATTTCCTCCAAAAGTGGTTATATGGCCCAAAATCGGGTTTGATTTCAACACGCTCATTATTTTTTGAGACGATACAAACGCACCAATTGGCATTCCTCCGCCCATGCCTTTGGCAAGGGTAATAATATCAGGTACAATTCCAAAATGCTCAAAAGAAAACCATTTACCGGTGCGGCCAAAACCTGTTTGTATTTCATCAAAAACCAACAATGCTCCTACTTCAGTACATTTTTTTCGGACCGTTTTAACAAAAGTAACATCCGGCATAATATAGCCTGCCTCGCCCCTTACTCCTTCGATGAAAACTGCTGCAACATTTTTATCAATCAAATTTAAAGAATCGATATTGTCGTAATCTAATTGAATAATTCCGGGAAGCAATGGACGAAAATTTTGCTTAAAACTTTCGTCACCAATGATACTTAATGCACCTTGTGTGCTGCCGTGATATGCTTTTTGAAAAGATGCTATATTGGGTTTGTTTGTAAATCGTTTGGCCAATTTCATGGCGCCTTCAACAGCCTCAGAACCAGAATTTACGAAATAAACATTATCTAAATTATTAGGGAGCAGTGATGTAATTTTATTTGCAAGCAGAATTTGTGGCGCTTGTATATACTCGCCATAAACCATCAAATGCATATACTTATCGAGTTGAGTTTTGATTGCTTCAACAACATTTGGATGCCTGTGACCCACATTACTTACCGCGATTCCAGAAATTAAATCAAGGTAACGCTCGCCTTTTGTTGACCTAAGCCACGATCCTTCAGCAAAATCTATCTCAAGCGATAGGGGAAAATCTGATGTTTGTGCAAGATGCCTCAAGAAGAGTTCTCTATTTTGCATATTGAAAATATATCTTTGTGCAAATATCTACAATCCAATCATGCAGCGCATTATTCTTTTACTTTTTGTAATTATTAGCCAATTTTCATGTTCAAATGAAAACACAAATTCTTCATCGAATCCAACAAGCTCAGATTATGCTTATTCGTTTGAATATAAAGACCCACTTTGTACAGATTCGTTAGGAAACTGCAGCAAAGTTGCCCTAGATATAAAGGCTGACAATTTACCCGAAAGCGTAAAAAATCAAATTTTACAGAGCAGTTTGTCTGCATTAAAAGATTTAACAGCCATTGAATCTAAAACTGATCTAATGGATTTCTCTAAAATATTTATTTCAAATTTCAACAAAAAGGAAGTATCAGCAGGCCGGAAAATACCTGTTGATTTGATTTCAGTTAACGTTGATGCATTTAAAAACAACAATGACTGTTGGTCTGCAACATTAGACATACATAAAACTGTTTCTAGTACTGATTATAGTTTTACAAAAGCTATTGTTATTTCGTCCAAAGGAGAAATAATACACTCTTTCACATTAGTAAAAGATACAACAGAGTCTAAGAAGCAGATTATAGAGAAATTAAAGGAAAGACACGGAATAAAAGGAAATGTGAATCTTATTGAAGGGGGATATTTAATCTCAAACGATGAGTTAAATTTCCCCTCCAATGCTTATGTGATTAAGGACAGCTTAGAAGTTATTTACAATATTTTTGAAATAGCTTCAGCCGATGAGGGATTAATAAAACTTAAAATCCCACTGAAATAAATTAATTTAATTTTTCTAATGCTGCTTTCACTAAATCAAAATCGGGCATGTCGCCAGCTACGTCTAAAACATCTGCATAGGCTATATTCCCTTCTGCGTTAATGATGTAAACAGCTCTTTTAGAAACTCCACGCATACCAAAAGCAAACTCTTCGAAATAAGCATCATACATTTTTGAAACTTCTTTATTAAAGTCTGATAAAAATGTGAAGGTAAAGTTTTGGTCAGCCTTGAATTTAGCTTGTGTAAATAACGAGTCTACAGAAATAGCCAAGACCTCAGCATTAAGTGCTTGGTAAGTGTGCATTGTATCTCTAACTCCACATAATTCTGTTGTACATACCCCTGTAAACGCTTGAGGGAAAAATAGCATCACCACATTTTTACCTTTAAAATCTGAAAGTGATATTAATTCTTTTGCTGAACTGTATAAACTAAATTCAGGTGCTTTAATTCCAATTTCTAATGCCATAATGTTAAATTTACACAATTTTATAAGCTGCAATTTTACAAATTAGTTTTGATTCAATATGAATTTCGACCAAATATCTGAAAACAAAGTTTTGCCATTATATATTTTACCTCCAATTACTTGGTGGTCAACTCTTATATTAACACCTAAAAGTTTACTAGAAAAGCACGAAAATTTCATCAAAGGCACTTTAAGAAATAGGTTTGAAATCTTAGGTCCAAATGGGAGAATATCTATTCATTTGCCAATAAATGGCGGGCGAAGTAAACATCAGAAATACAACGAAACCGAAATTATTTTAGATAAATCTTGGCTAAGCTCTTTCAAAAAAACGATAGTATCAAGCTACGCAAATTCCCCTTTTTTCGAACATTATGAAACACATTTTTTTGCCATTTTTGAAAAAAACACCAACTTGTTTCAACTAAATTCTGAACTTTTTCAATGGGTAAACTCTAAAATACATCTAGAGCTATTGGCGAACTTTACAACTGAATATTTAGGAGCAGGAATTGAAAATTTAGTTTCTGAACAAAAATCATATCCTCAAGTTTTTGAGTCAAAGTTTGGATTCACGCCAAACCTGTCCATACTAGATTTGATATTCAATTGCGGTCCGCGAAGTAAAAACTACGTATAACTTACTTTCCTTTGCCTTCAAACAAGGTTTGAAGCGTATAAAACATTATTTTAAAATCCACTAATATTGACATATTTTCAATGTACAGAATGTCAAACTTTAAACGATCTACCATTTGAGTTACGTTTTCAGCATACCCGTACTTCACTTGTCCCCAAGAGGTTATTCCGGGTTTTACTTTAAGTAAATGCTTATAATGTGGCGCAACCTCGGTGATTTTATCAATGTAAAATCTACGTTCTGGCCTTGGACCTACCAACGACATTTCGCCCTTTAAAACATTGATGAATTGTGGAAATTCATCAAGCCTCCATTTACGCATTATGGCTCCCCATGGTGTTATGCGTGGATCGTTTTCTGATGATAATGCGGGTCCTTTAACCTCCGCATCTGGATACATTGACCGGAATTTTAAGATATTAAATGGCTTGCCTCTTCTCCCAATTCGTTCTTGTTTATAAATTATCGGGCCTTTCGAAGACATCCTTACACGAATGGCAATGTATAGCATAAAAAAAGACAGTATCATCAAAGCAAAAAAAGATGCTGATATATCAATTGCGCGCTTTAGAACTTTTTGCCATGCTGGGATTATCTCTGGATAAACTTCAATTAGAATTGCACCAAATATTTGCTGCATTTTCACATGCCCCAAAATGATGTCGTACATGGTCGGAATAATTTTAATTATTACGCCTTCGTCTCTTACAAGATCAATTAAATTTTTGAAATTGGGATGCTCATCGTGATCTAAAGCTATGATAACCTCCTGAATAGCATGGTTTCGGATTATATCTGGAATGTTCTCTATTTTTCCTAAACATGGCATTTCTTTCGATAATAATTCTCTAGAAACACCCTCTTTATTTACAAATCCTTTAAAATCGTATCCTAACGGATATTTTGATTTTTTGATTTCATGAACAATATTGAGAGCAGATCCGTTACTTCCAATTAATAAAGTATTGAATTTTATTTTTCCTATTTTATATCTACGTGCAATATCTGTCAACAGTATAAATCTGAAAAAGAAAGTAAGGGTAAACGTTAAAGCGTAAAGTACTAAAACCGACTTGTAGTAGGTTTTGTATGACATTACATTATCATCTAAAATAACTAAGAAAAATAAAAGAGTAACCCCCAATGCTGTAGAACCTATGGTTCTACCCAACTCATTTAGCCTCGACTTACGATAAACATCGTTATAAACACCCATTAAAGCATGCAGGATTACCCAGAAAGTAGGTATAATGGTTAATCCCCAAAAAAGCTTTTGGTCGTAAACTGGAATTAATGGTTGACCTAGGAAAACAGCCTCAATATATTTTTTCCGAAACACAAAAAACAAACCCCATGCTAATCCAGCAGATACAAAATCAAAAATAACGTATAAAACAGTATCTACTTTTTGGCGCATCTATTGTATCAATTTAAAGTTATCGAAATAGTAATAGGATGAGGTTTTACCCTCTGTTTTCTGTGCGTAAATAACTATCCTGAATTTAGAATCGGGATATACTTGGTTCAATAATGGGGTTAAATGCAAATACACTTTCTTCCAATTGTTTCCAGTTGGCAATGATACGAATCGATTAAGCAAGGTTACGCCATTTGTTGGAGACTCTGCTTGCAATGCCAAAACAAACTTATCGTCTGTTTTAAAATTCATCTCTAAATACACCTGACGGCCTGTATTATCCAACGAAAATGCATCTATGCTTTCAACCCTTCCAAACTTATGAGTTTCATCTAAAAAAATTCCCATTGACCCAAACCCTTCAAATCTATTTGTATCTGAAACCACGATAAAGGTTGTATCCGATAAGTCTGATTTACGCCAAGTTGCTCCAAGTTGCTCAAAATCTTCTCTCCAAACAAATAAAGACGATTCTCGATAGGTAACCGTTGGGGCAACCGTATCTATTTTACCTGCAACTATGGTACGTGTATGTATATAAGGGTTGTAGAAAGTATACTCAGTTCGTGTAGAGGAGAGACCATCTCTGAAAACTCCAGGCCTTAAAATAATCACTCCAGAATCTTTCTCTAAAATCGGAATAGTTGCTGGCAGTTCAAAAACTCCAAGTAATTTTCCATTGCTATAACACCAAACGTCCGTAATTCTATTTGAACTCGTGCCTTGTGTCAAATAATTGGTGGTTAAGTTGAAATGGTTTATATGGATATACCCTGGAATTGGCTCAACCTTATCCCATTTATTACACGACAATAAGCTAATTGACAAACAAATTGTAAAAAATATTATGGTATTTCTCAACTATAGAACGTTTATTGCGTTGATATTTTTTTCGATTTGTTGCAAAATTTGAAAGGCTGTTTTTAAAGCAATGTATCCATCTTCAATACTAATCAACGGTTGGGTGTTTGTTAATATTGCATTCGCAAACGACTCCAGCTCATCCCTAATAGCATTGGTTGATTTCACTTCAGGCTTTTCAAATTGAATTACCTTTTTACCTCTTTCGCCTCCTAAGTCTATTTCCATAGCCATTGGATTATCAGATTCGTTAGTATCACTCATCTTAATAATCTCAACTGTTTTATCAAAATAATCAACTGAGATATAAGCATCTTTCTGAAAAAAACGGGACTTACGCATATTTTTCATCGAAATTCTGCTAGCTGTTAGATTTGCTACGCATCCATTTTCAAATTCAATGCGTGCGTTTGCAATATCTGGCGTAGCACTAACAATGGCGACTCCACTTGCGCTTATATTTTTGATGCTTGATTTTACCACACTCAATACTATGTCAATGTCGTGGATCATTAAATCCAGAACAATAGAAACATCTGTACCTCGTGGGTTAAAAATCGATAAACGATGTGCCTCAATGAACATCGGGTTTAACGTGTAATTGTCTGTAACGGCACGCAAAGCCGGATTAAACCGCTCTACATGGCCAATTTGCACTTTAACGCCTGCTTCTACAGACAATCGAAGCAAATCTTTTGCCTCGTCTGGAGTATTGGCTACAGGTTTCTCAATAAAAATGTGTTTTAATTTTTTTATCGACTTTTTAGCTAACTCGTAATGAAAAGAAGTTGGAGTGACAATGTCAACTACATCAACTTGAGAAATTAATTCGTCTACGTTTAAAAAACGTTTCAATCCATACGTTTTTTCAACTTCTTCAGCAACAGCATCGTTAGGGTCAAAAAAACCAACAATTTCGAAAACTGGCAAATCATTTATACAACGAATATGGATTTTGCCAAGATGGCCAACCCCTAATACACCTATTTTAAGCATTCTTTTATATTAGAACTTTGCAAAATAAGGGAAATCTAAGCAGTTATTGAGCGAAAATGTTAACCATTTTCCTCACTTTTGCAGTTCTGACTAAAAATCAACCTAAAATTTAAATGACAAACGGAGATTCTCCAAAATTTCAAGGACTTCGACAGAAGCTTGTACAACAATTAAAACTTAAAGGAATCACGGATATTGGCGTTTTAAATGCTATACTTAAAATTCCACGTCATTTATTTTTGGATTCAGCCATTCAACATTTAGCCTACGAAGACCAGGCATTACCCATAGAAGCAGAACAAACTATTTCTCAACCATTTACAGTAGCCTATCAAACTCAATTATTAGGTGTTAAAAAAAGAGATAAAATCCTTGAAATTGGTACGGGCTCTGGCTATCAGACCTGCGTATTGTTAGAATTAGGTGCAAAAGTTTTTAGTATCGAACGACAAAGAACCCTTTTTGATAGTACCAAAAAATTCCTACCAACGTTGGGCTACAACCCTACTCTTTTTTTGGGTGATGGCACCTTAGGCAAACCTACTTATGGGCCATACGACAAAATTATTGTAACCGCAGGAGCCCCAGAAATCCCTCAAAAACTTCTTGAACAGTTGAAAACCGGGGGCAAATTAGTTATTCCTGTTGGAGATGAAAAGTCTCAGAAAATGATTTTAGTTACAAAAAAAGGCGATGATTTGTTTTCAAAAGAAGAATTCGAGAACTTTAGATTTGTTCCATTAATTGGCAAAGAAGGCTGGAATAAATAATGAAACATTCGAAAATAGGAACGGATATTGCTTTAGCTTCTGAATATATTTTAGACGGAAAGTTAGTTTCAATGCCCACAGAAACAGTGTATGGACTAGCAGCAGATGCAACCAACCCAAATGCTGTTGCAGCAATTTTTGAGGCAAAAAACAGACCTAATTTCGATCCATTAATTGTTCATATATATTCAATAAACCAATTAGAGCTTATCTGTGAGGCAAAAACAATAGAAATTGAATTTGCTGAAAAATTTTGGCCGGGTCCTTTAACCCTTATTCTGAAGAAAAAAGATTCCATTCCATTTATTGTTACTTCAGGCTTGGATACTGTTGGAGTTCGTATGCCAAACCACGCTTTCGCTTTGTCACTTTTGAAGTCTTGTAACAAGCCATTAGCAGCCCCTAGCGCCAATCCATTTGGCTATGTAAGCCCTACAAGCGCCCAACATGTTTTCGATCAATTAGGGGGCAAAGTTGACTACATTTTAGATGGAGGAATCTCGAAAGTAGGTATCGAATCAACCATAGTAAAAGTTGAGGAAAAAGGCTTTCATGTTTTGCGTTTAGGTGGCCTTTCTGTTGAAACGCTAGAAGAGGTTTCTGGATTTAGGTGCTTATCAATCCAAACAGGGAGTTCAAAACCTGAAGCTCCTGGCATGTTAGACAGCCATTACTCCCCAACGCCTAAAGTGGTGTTGTATGATTTAGATGACAACGATTTTTCTCCAAAATCCAAGACTTTTGGGGTGTTAACTTTCGGAGAAACTCCACATTGGTCAAAGGCTGGAACAGAATACAGTTTAAGCAAAAAATCAGATTTGAACGAAGCTGCTGTAAACCTTTTTGCAGGTTTAAGAGCACTTGATTTACCTAATCTTGATACTATTTATGCCCCCATTTTACCTAATATTGATTTAGGTAGAGCCATAAACGATAGACTTAAAAGAGCATCATTTTAAGTCCTCATTAAGCATAAAAAAAGGGACTGCAAATTGCAATCCCTTTTAATTAACACTTGGTGGGAATTACTGGGTTCGAACCAGTGACCCCCTGCTTGTAAGGCAGGTGCTCTAAACCAGCTGAGCTAAACTCCCTCGTTGTTGGTGGTGCAAAAGTAAATAAAAAACATATACTGGCAACCACAAAATCAACTTTTTTTCATATATTTTATATCATATGTATAACATTACTGATTCACCGACAACTATTATTTACCTAATCTGTCTTTTATTTCCTTGAAATATGGGATAAGCGTATTTTAATTGCAATCTCATCATCTGTTTTGTATTTCCATCTGCAAATCCATCTTTCTTAAGAATTGAACCTGGAGTATACATTACATTCATTCCAAGCGATGATCCATATTTGAAATAGTACGAATAACCCGCATTTAGCCCCAAAAGGACATTAGAAAATTTATCGTCTCTTGAAAATTCACTGCTTGTTGATTCTTCATTGATTCTTGGACCGTTTAAGAAAGTAGATTTTGTTTCTGTTTTTGAGGTTATATAAACAGAAGTTAGCAATCCAACATTTAACGTATTATTTGTTTTATAAAACCACTCTATTCCAATCGGAATATCAATATAATACGCTTTTATAGGAGTAATTGAATTAGAAAAATATACTCCATTTTGATCTACGTTCTCAGCATAATTTATATCAATTCCACCGCGGCTATTATATTGAAATCCGCCATAATAGGCCAATTTTGTATTTTCCTGGTATAACATAGATGTGCCGAAGAAAAAATCAGAAGTAGATCCACCATTTGATAAAAACTGTTCTTGTGGTCCAGCACTTACAAATAAGGTTGATTTTTTGATTTGCTCATGGAATGGTTTTTCGCCTTTTTCAAATCGCTTCATAGCTGCCTTTAAGGGCTCTTGAATATCATTAAATAAAGGAATTTCTGAATCTAGAGTTGATTTACCTTCAACTATCCCAATTTTAGGATCAACCTCTTTGTTTTGTTTTGAAATATCCGTTGATCTTTCCAAGGTCTTTGAATTATCGATAATATGCGTTAAAAAAGATGGGTCTTTTTTAGGGTAAATTGAAAGTTTAGTATTGCCAGTATTCAGAGAGTTTGATACGTTTTTACCTGTTATTGTTTTAACAACCTCCACCTTAGGTGGATTGACAAGCATTTCTCTATTTTCTGAAATTTGGTTTTTAGTTGAAGTGTTTTTATGGGTTTTAGTTTCAAATTTCTTTGATTTTACAGGAGCTAAAGGTTTGCTTTTTTCTGAAACTTCTTCAATCATTTTTTCTGAGAATACCCCTTTTCCTTTATCAAACGGATAGAAATACAAAGCAGTTAAACTACCTACAATGAATATGGGCAATACAAATTTCAACCAAAAAAAGAACCTCCTTTTTGACTCTTCAGCCTCAATAAGCTGTTCCATTTTTTCCCAATCTGAATCAGCAAATGTCGCCTTATGCTTACTTGCAGCATTTCTAAAAAGCGAATCTAAATTATTTCTTTCCATACTAAAGGGCGAACGACTTTAAACTGTTTAATACTAACTTAATTTTTGCTTGTAACATGGTTCTTGCATTGTTAACATGCCATTTTGAGGTTCCAACCGACATACCTAATTCATCTGAAATCTCTTGATGAGAATACCCATCAATGGCAAATAGATTAAATACTCGCTTTGTCATTGGAGGTAAAGTTGCAATAATGGCCATTAAATCCTCTGCGGCAAGCCTAGATTCAATCTCTGCTGCCTGTGATCCAGAAATATCCGTATCGAATGTTTCTTCTCTATAAACTATCAACTCTTTTTCTCGTTTTCTCTTCCGATAATCATCAATAATAGTATTGACTTGTACTCTTCGTATCCAAGCTTCGAAAGAAATATTTACATTATACGATTGAATAGATTTCAATACTTTTAAAAAAGCTTGATTCACAAACGACACACCATCTTCGCGATTATTGGTGTACCTCATACTCACCATCATCATAAATCCATAGCAATGCTTATACAACAAGTATTGTGCTTTTCGATCTTGTTTTATACAGCCTTCTAGGATATTTTCAGATGGTTGTTTCAGCATTATTCAAATATAACAAATCAGCGGCTAAATGGTTTGAATCAAAAACGGAACTTTATGGGTTTTGGTTGGGTTTTTAAATTATATTACTAAATTAGCCTATTGAATAAACTAAAAAACATTTCCATACTAACCATTTGCTTCTTGATGATTTCGAGCACGGGTTACAGTCAGAAAGTTAAAACATGGAGTTTAACTGGTAAGGCCTCTTATTATTCCAATAAATTCGAAGGAAGAAAAACTTGTTCTGGCGATATTTTTTGCCACGACAGCCTAACGGGAGCAACCACCAAAATGAAAATGGGGCAGTTTGTGAAAGTAACAAACACAGCCAACCATAAATTTGTGATTGTTAAAGTAAACGACAGAACTGCAAAAAAATCGCCTTATATAATTGACCTTACGAAAAGTGCTGCTTCAAAACTTGGTTTTTTGAGAGCTGGCACTGCCCGTGTTAAAATAACACGAGCATCAGCTGAGAGTTATCATGCTCAGTTCGTCAATTAAAGCAGTTTATAAACAATGCCAATAGCCAGCACTTGGCTAATTTGGGCATCTTTATCTTGATTCCTATCATAAATCAACAACCCTGTTAATGAAGTACTTATGTATTTATTAACCTTGGCTGTTAAAACTAAATCGACTCTTTGATCAATGTTATTAAATGAATTTAACAATTCATAATTTGCAAACATCATATACCTAACTTTTAGGTTAATATTTGTCATAATATCTTTATCAAAATTTGATATAAATTGAAACGCTACTTCGTTTCGGACTTTTTTCCCAATAGAAACTCCATAGTTTTTTATTGCATCAGGGCTATCGTCCTTTTTGTATTGCTCTCTATCTAATATAAAAGTTTGTCGGATAGTTCCAGCACCAAATCGTATCCAAAAATAATCTACAGGCTTATATTCTAATCCTATAGACTGGGTTAAATATCCTGGAGCCATAAAATTCGATATCAAATAAGAAGTGTCTACACCTCCAGCGTTTTTCCATATCTATATCCCAAATTAAACTGAGAAAGAAAATTCAGTGCTTTTTTCCAAAGTGTATCCACTTTTATTTCCTGAGCAAACCCTTTTGAACAAACGATACTCAACAATATGACTAGTTTTTTCATAAATAATTTTTTCGCTAAAATATCCCTTATGCCATAATTATCATAAACAGACCACACAAATAATAACAGCTGACTTATAAATCCCTATAATGTAGCTTTGTGAAAAAATACTATGAGGCAGTTTTTCAAACAAGTATTAGCAACTATTACTGGTTTATTTCTTTTCAATATCCTACTTATTATTATTGTAATTGGCGTAGTAAGTTCAATTATAGCTACTAATGGCTCCAATAAAAGTGACACAATTTCAGATAATTCAATATTACACCTTTCTTTTAAAACAAAAATTGACGAAAGGCAGTCTGAAAATGGAATTCCTTCAGAGTTATTAGGCGATGAAAAGAGCATATCTTTAAAAAACATAATTGATGCTGTTGAAAAAGCAGGACAGGACTCTAAAATAAAAGGCATTTACTTAGACTTGCAAGAATTTCAGGGACAAGGATTTAGCTCTTCTATTGAGTTGAGAACGGCACTTTCAAACTTTAAAAAAACCAAAAAACCAATAATTGCATATTCTGAAATTTATACACGAGGTAGCTATTATTTAGGTTCAGTTGCAGACGAAACTTTGATTTATCCAACAGGGCTAATTCAGTTCAATGGATTCAATTTTAAAAACATGTACTTCAGCGAAGCCCTTAATAAATTAGGTATTGAAGTAAAGTTGATTCGTGTTGGGAAATATAAAAGCGCGGGTGAAGCGTTTATTCGCTCTAGTATGAGCGATGAAAATCGTTTTCAGATGACAGAATTAATAAATAGCATTTACTCAACCTATTTAGAAGGCATAAGCAACTCAAAAAATATTTCAATGGATAGCTTAAAGCTAATTGCTGACGAACTTTTAGTCAAAGATCCATCAGATGCCTTAAAATACCGATTGGTTGATGGCTTGATTTATCCCGATCAACTTACTACCCGTTTAAATAAATTAACCAAACAAAAATCTGACGACAAAACCCGTTTTGTATCAATAAGCAATTACATAAACACAATTCACAGAAAATCTGCATCAGATAAAATAGCTATTGTGTATGCAAATGGAGAGATTTTAAGCGGACAAGGAGACGACAATAGAATTGGATCGGATCGAATTTCGAAAGCCATTAGAAAAGCTCGTTTAGATTCAAAGGTTAAAGCAATTGTACTTCGTGTAAACTCACCTGGCGGCAGTGCATTAGCTTCTGATGTTATTTGGAGAGAAATGGTTCTCGCTCGCAAAGCAAAAACTGTAGTGGTTTCAATGGGAGATTATGCCGCTTCTGGAGGCTATTATATTGCAGCTCCGGCACATAAAATCATTGCTCAGTCTGGTACAATTACTGGCTCAATCGGTGTTTTTGGCTTAGTACCTAATGCTAAAAAATTATTGAACGATAAATTAGGATTGTATTTTGATGGTGTAAAAACTTCAAAATATGCTGATTTAGGTGACATTACAAGACCAATGACCGCACAAGAAGAGCTAATAATCCAGCAAGGGGTAAATAATATCTACGATGATTTTGTTAGCAAAGTTGCCATTGGAAGAAACCTAAGCAAAGATGTAGTTTACGATTTAGCTCAGGGTCGCGTATACACGGGCAAGACGGCACTCGAGTTAAAATTAGTGGATAAGATTGGCGGCCTTAACACAGCCATTCTAGAGGCAGCAAAGCTGGCAAAAATCAGTTCATACGAGATTAAAGAATTACCAAGCACTATAAATCCATTTGACAAAATCATGGAGTCATTATCGACTAAGGCAGCAACTATGTTCCAATCGCCAGAAAAGATATTAATCGAATCGAAAATCAAAGAAATACAAAACGCCTTTGGAAAAGATAAAATCAGGGCTCAATTAACTTTCGATAAATTTATATTAGACTAACTATCTATATATTTCAACGTTAAGTTCGATTCTTTTTTTCTCAGAAGTTTCAATACTAAAAAGGTCTCTAATGAGTTTTTCATTAGGGACTTTTTTATATCGCATCAATACTTCAATTTCTTTTTCTTCTCCTGCCTTTATACTCACTTTTTTAGGAAACCTTAAATAAGAAGGCCCTTTGAAATTATGTATACAAACCGTTTTATCACCAGAATTTGCTACTTGTATTTTGCATTTTAGGTTTTCTGTAGGAGAAATTATTCCGAAATAACAGATCTTAGACATGTACAAAATATTTCCCGATAGGTAGGGATAATACTGCTTAAAATGATAGTTATTTCTTAAAACATTTCCAACAATAACAAGATCAACAATTTGACTGTCGGGACAAAATGTAACTTTAATATTCCTAACAATGCTCCCATAAAAGTTATGGCTATCAAATTTAATACCGATTTCTCCTAAAGAATCGGGTGCAATATTTGTATCTGTACTACCAAAAAAAGAGCAACCTTTTTCTGGCTCAATTATGCACAGATTAATGGGATGCTTAAACGTGTTTAAAAAGGTGAAGGCGACATTTATGGTGTCGCCTTCAATAATATTTCCAAAATTTAATTCTCTTGATTCAAAAATTAAATTATTCTGAGAAAAACAAACTTGTACAAAACAAGTAAAAAGTATAAGTGTGCTTAATGTTCTCAATAATTCTAGTTTAATCTATTAGGTGCTATTAATGTAAACTCTAGGATTCTTACATTAATTAACGAGTTGTCTTTTTGTCTTTCCATTATAAATGAACCTAACATTTTTCCAATGTCAGTTTTTAAGTTGCAAATTGAACGATAAGTATAAGATTCGCCTGATTGAATTACTGGCTGTTCTCCTATTACCCCTTCTCCCTCAATATTGCGTGTTTCTCCATTAGAATCAAAAACTTTCCAGCTTCTACGAAGCAATTTTACAGGATGATAATTTAAATTCGTAATAGTAACTTGATACGAAAATAAAAAATCTCTGGTAGATGGTTTCGAAAATCTTGGTTGAAATGTAGTTACTACATTTACTTCAACCATTTGGGTAATTAGTGATTCCATAAATTCTGCTTGTTTTTGATAATACAAATTTACAAGCAGAATGCCTTTAAATGGGCTTAAAGCCCTCAAACGCCTGTAAACAGGCCCTACATTCGTGTAAGGTTCTGCACAAAGTTGAACCAAAAAGGCTTTTCATATCCGTATTTTGGCTTCCACAATACGGGCAAGTTACTTGCTCTGCAGTTTTCATAGAAATATTTCCGCAATGCTTTTTAGGAGGCGCTAAGCCAAAATTTTTCAGCAATTCACGGCCTTTATCTGAAATCATATCCGAAGTCCAGGTAACATCAAAAGTTGTTTTAACTGTAACATTCTGAAAGCCAAGCTCGTTAAGTTTTTCAACTATTGAATTTTCAATATACCTAATTGCTGGGCAACCCGCGAAGGTTGGCGTTAAGGAAATACGAATTTGTTCGTTCTCCATTTCAACCCCTGTTATAATCCCTAAATCAACCACAGATAGAACTGGGATTTCGGGATCCATAACTTGTTCTAATGCCTTCCAAACATCGTCTATAGTACTCATATTACCATTTTGCTTCAGGATCAAGTCTAAAAACTTCTGTCATTTCTACAATTAATGGTTGTAAAAACGGGGTGTGTTTCCCATTCCTACCACCTAAGTGCTGGGTTAAATCAAAATTTATGGGAAGGGAGTATCCCCAAGAATTTAGTTTTTCAGAAATCAAGGCAAACCATTTTGTTTGCAACTCTAATTCTGAAGTTATCGAAAAGTTAGTTTGCAATTCTGATTCATTTTCAATGGGTTCGAAAATTGAAAAAGCAATAGGCAATAATGTGTTAATTGCAATCTGAATGCGGTTTTTACTTTCTTCGGTTCCATTAGCCAACTGACTCATCCAAGAATCTGCATGAAAAACATGGTACTTAATTTCGCCTTTAATTTTATTTGAAAGTTTAGCTAAAGGCTCATAGGTGCAATTTGAAAGTTCGTTAAATCGTATAAATTCTGCGTTATCGAATAAGAAATGACGAACTAACGAAAAGTCATACTCACCAATAGGATGTTCTACCAATTGGCAACTCCAAAATTCGTTTTCGTTTCTTGTAAATCCGATAATATCCGGAATACCCTGATTCAATTGTTCATGCAAAATGCTGTAAATGGAGTACGCGTGCCCTATCTTATCTTGAGCGATAGAAGAAAAGGCAATATCCTCTTCTAAAATTGGCCCAATGCCAGTCCACTCCGAATTTCTATGGCCAATAATCAGTTGATCATCGGCTGTTTTATACAAAAACTTCGTTAATATCTCTAAAGTAGTGTTCATGATTCTTTTTGACTTTTTTTGTAGGCGTTTATTTTGTCCATAACCTTGTATCCGCTTGCTTCTCTGAATGTTTTTTCGGGAGTAGTGCTAAAAATGTCGGTATCGGCATAGTCTGAAGCAACAATATCAGTAGATTTTACCACCCATAAATTTGCGGTTTCACCTCTTCTGGCATATTGTTCTTTGGCAAATGAAAGCGCTAACTCAGAGCTAGGTGCATGTACAATTCCTACATGGATGTGCTGCATTCCTTTTCTCTTTTGATGAAACACTTCATAAGTATGCCAGTTTTCTTGTTTAGCAACCACATTTTCAACATATGGATTTTTGTTTTCATCGAGCTCCATTCGGTTTACTCGAGGATCTAAGGATAAAATATTCATATTATGCAAATGGAGCTGTGTATGTATCAGATTTTGACAAAAGCGCTTTGCGTACCCATCGCCCCTTTTCTTCGGCATATTTGCGCACTGCTATTCGCTCTTTGTTGCATGGGCCGCCTCCATTAATAACAATAAAAAAAGTTTCCCAGTTAGGCTCTGTAAAATCCCACAAACCGGTTTCTGCGTTTTTAATTAATTTAGGATCAGGAATAGTAATACCAACTTCTCTGATTTTATGAACATACATATTTAAAAACTGTTGTCTCATATCATCGTTAGTTGCCATTTTAACCTTCCAACGCATTAATTTTTCGGTGTGAACCGATATTTTATCAGAAGGTCCAAAGAAATGCATTATAGGTTCCCACCAACGATTTAGCGCCTCTTGCAACATTTCTTTCTGAAATGGAGTACCCGTTGCTAAATCAACAAAAATGTCGTGTCCTTGCTTTAAGTGGAAACTTTCTTCATAGCAAATGCGCTCTAAAGCCCTACAATACGGACCATATGAGCCTTTAGAATTGGCAACTTGGTTAACAATAGCTGCTGCATCAATTAAAAAACCAATAACTGCAATGTCAGCCCAAGATTTTGCCGGATAATTAAAAACGTTTGAATATTTCGATTTGCCATTAATCAAATCATTAATCATATTCTCTCTGCTTTTCCCTAAGGTTTCAGCAGCGCTGTATAGCAATTGAGCATGACCAACTTCGTCTTGAACTTTAGCCATTAACGCTAATTTTCTTCTAAATCCTGGCGCACGGGTAATCCAAGTTCCTTCAGGAAGAGCTCCAATTATCTCGCTATGAGCATGCTGCTCAATCATTCGAATCAGCTGTTTTCGATAATCAAATGGCATCCAATCTTTAGGTTCGATTTTTTCTCCTGCAGCAATTTTAGCTTCAAAAATTGCCAACATTGCCGGATCATCTTCTTGCTTTATAGCAACATCTGATGCGTTTTCGTGTATATAACCACCACCGTACATAATTATTTATTTAGTTTTTATTCCTTTTATTAATTGATTGTAATACATCTCTGCTAACAAATTTGGAGTATATTTTCCATCAGGTTGATACCATTGTATTAGCCCATTTAACGATGATAAAATTAGTTTAGCCGAAAAATTTGTATCCGATATATCAAAAACACTTTTAGCAACACCTTTGTTCAGAATTTCCACAAAAGTTGCTTCATATGCTTTTCTTTTTTCTACAAATCGCGACAAATTGGGTTCGCTAAGGTGCCTCCACTCTACCAAATACACTCCTGCCATTTGATATCGTGAACACAGAATTTTAATATGCGCTGAAATTGCTTCTTTCAATTCATCTTCAATTGATTCTGATTTTGTTTCTGCTTGATTTAATGCTTCGTGAAATGCATCGGCTAATGAAAAGCATATATCCGATAAAATATCTTCTTTGGAATTGATGTGACTGTAAAGTGAAGCCGCTTCGATTCCTACCGCAGAGGCGATGTCGCGCATCGATGATGCGGAGTATCCTTTGCTTCTAAAAAGGTCTATTGACTTTTCTAAAATGATATTTTTCCGGGTCTTAATCAATTTACTACCTAACGTTCGTTAGCAAAAGTATGAAATTTATCAACTTATCAAAATGTTTCAAAAAAAAAGACCACAAATTGTGGCCTTTTAAAACATATAAAAAAAATGCAGACTATACCGTCATGATTTCTTTTTCCTTGTTAGCTAAAATTTCATCAATCCTAGCAATGTATTTGTCTGTCAAAACTTGAATGCTTGCTTCCGAATCTTTCACTATATCTTCAGATAAGCCATCTTTTTGTAGCTTTTTGAATGCTTCGTTAGAGTCTCTACGGATATTACGAACAGAAATCTTGGTATTTTCTCCTTCTCCTTTTGTTCTTTTAGCTAAATCTCTTCTACGCTCTTCGGTTAAAGATGGAATTGTAATTCGTATTAATATACCATCATTAGAAGGGTTAAAACCTAAGTTTGAGTTTACTATAGCCTTTTCAATAATAGCTAACATTGGTTTTTCCCAAGGCTGAATCACAATGGTTCTAGCATCAGGAGTTGCCACGTTTGCTACTTGACTAACAGGTGTTTGAGAACCGTAATAATCAACTCGCAAATCTTCAATCATAGAAGGCGAGGCTTTGCCAGCTCTGATTTTTGATAATTCAACTTGAAGGTGAGTTAATGCCTTTTCCATATCGGCTTTAGCCTCATCTAAATAAAAACGAACTTCTTCAGTCATATTTCTGGGGATATCAAATGCAAAATTAGATTTCTAATTGATAATCTAATTAATTTATTCAAAGTTTTAATAATTCAATAGATTTTTCAACGCTTCCACCGTTTTTTCAACTCCCGGAATCATTTGCTTTTCTAATTGATCATTCAATGGAACGGCAGGCATGTTCAACGAACCTAAGGTGAACACGGGTGCATCTAAATTTTTGAAGCAATGTTGACTAATCCGCGATGCTAAGGCTTCTGCAAATGAGTTAAGTAACTGCTCTTCAGTTAATACCAAACACTTTCCATGTTTTATTACTCGTTCATATACTAATTCATCATCGCAAGGATAAAGTGTTCGTAAATCAACTACTTCAACTTTGTTTTCTAATTGTTTTGCAGCTTCTGTTGCCCAATACACTCCCATTCCATAGGTAATAACTACACACGAATCTCCATTGGCAGTTTTTCCTGCATCAGCTTCTAATGAAATTCTTCCTTTTCCTAATGGAATAATGTAATCTTTATCGGGTTCTATGCATTTTGCAGCGTCAGTTCCAGGCACTTTACTCCAATATAATCCTTTATGTTCGAACATAATTACAGGATTAGGATCGTAAAATGCAGCCTTCATTAATCCTTTCATATCAGCAGCATTTGATGGATACACCACTTTTATACCGCGAATACTCAGTATTGCGGATTCGATGCAACCACTATGATAAGGCCCACCCCCACCGTAGCCACCACATGGAATGCGAATTAACGATTGAACTGGAAATTGACCGTTACTTAAATAACAACTTTTACTTAGCTCTAATACCAATTGATTAACACTGCTCCAGATATAATCTGCAAACTGAATTTCAACAATTGGTTTAAGATTTAATGCCGCCATACCAACAGTTGAACCAACAATATATGCTTCTTGGATTGGGGTATTAAATACCCGTTTGTCGCCAAATTTTCCGGCTAATGTAGCTGCTTCTCTAAAAACACCGCCTAAAGTTCCACCTACATCTTGACCATACAATAAAGCTTCTGGGTGATCGTTTAAAATTTCTTCAACAGCATGAAGAGCTGCATCAACCATTACTACTTTTTCACCATTTTCGGGCTTTCTATTTCCCTTTTCTTCTAGCACTGGCGTTGGGGCAAACTCGTGATCTGATACTGAATTCAAATCAGGATCTTCAGAATCAATTGCTCGTTTAAAATCATAAGCTACTAGTTGCTTGGCGTTTTGTTGTATTTCTATTAACTCATCGACACTTACTCCATATTTTAGTAATTGGCGTTGTAAGTCGATAATTGGGTCTTGTTTTGCATGCTTTTCTAAGTCCTCTTCGGTTCTATACCATTCTTTGCGTACTCCAGATGTATGATGTCCTAATAATGGAACGGTAGCATGCACTAAAAGGGGATGACGCTTTTTTCGAACATATTCAAAAGATTCTTCCATTACTTTATACGATTTTATAAAATCGTTTCCATCAACGCGTTTACGCTTCATTCCTTTGAAGCCATCGGCATATTCATAGGCATCCATGGCGCGCATTTCTTTTGCGGTTGCTGAAATACCCCATTCGTTATCTTGAACTAAATAAATTATAGGCATTTTTTTAAGCACTGCCATTTGAAATGCTTCGCTTACTTCGCCTTCAGTTACCGACCCATCGCCTAATGAGCATAGAACAACCGGAGGCTCTGGAAAATCTCTCAAATTAAAATTTTCGATGTATTGAACCGCTTGTGCCATCCCAGTTGCTGGAATTACCTGCATCCCTGTTCCGCTGCTCTGGTGTGGAATTAGAGGGAAACCATCGCGCTTTAATGAGGGATGTGCATAATACGTTCTCCCACCTGAAAAAGGATCCTCTTTTTTGGCTAAAAGTTGCAACATTAACTCATAGGGAGTTATTCCTAATCCTAAGAGAATAGACTCATCGCGATAATATAAACTTGCGTAATCGTGCGCTTTCAAATGAAATGCAGTGGCTAGCTGTATGGCTTCGTGGCCTTTAGAAGTCGAATGCACGTATTTACAAATCGAACGATTTTCATCATAAATATCAGCCATTGCTCTGGCTACGCACATTAGCTCAAAAGCACGAATCAAAATTTCACGTTGCATGTCGCAAAAATAGAGTTTAACAGTTAATTAAGCGTAAAAGTGTTGATGCTTTGGCCTCTGATTATTTAAAATTTGACATAAAGTGGGATTAGGGTTGTAATTTCGCCACAATTTTAAAAAATGGCACGCAAAAAGCTTCTTCATTTCTCCGATTTAGATACCATGGCTCATGTGTTTGAATACACGGATGATGAGCCCATTTTGTGGCAAGAGTATTTTGGCAATAAAAACCCCATAACACTCGAAATAGGATGTGGCCGTGGCGCATATACCTTAGGCTTAGCTAAAATGTATCCCGATAGAAACTTTATTGGAATTGATGTAAAAGGTGCGCGCCTTTGGCATGGAGCAACAGAAGCTGCCAATGATAAATTGAAAAATATTGCTTTTTTAAGAACTCGTGTTGAAGATTTAGAAAAGTTTTTTACGACCAACGAAATTTCTGAAATCTGGATAACCTTTCCAGACCCACACCCGCGTGAAGGAAAAACCAAAAAAAGACTAACCTATAAAAGATTCTTAAACCTGTATAAAGCCATCACTATTCAAAACAGTGCTATTCATTTGAAAACTGACAATAAGCCCCTTTTTGATTATTCAATCGAATCAATTACGGAGTATCACTCAAATATTTTGATTCAAACTTCAGATTTATATTCTGATTTTCCTGAACCTAGTGAGCTGCATATTAAAACACAATATGAATCTATTTACCTTGAAAAAGGAGTTCCGATTTGTTACGTAAAATTTAATTTCCTTCTAGTACAAACTCAATAATATCTTCCAAATCTTCAGTTTCAAGCAATCCTGTTTCTTTTTCTTCAATTGAGTTTACACATATAACTGTATTAGGAAGCATTTCAAGAAAGCTCTTTACAGAGCCAATATTCCAAATAAAATCAAAAACTAAATGGTGCCTGAGACTCAATTGCTTTAATATTTCTTTACTTTCTTTTGCCTCCAATTTGTTTTCAAACCAATTTTTATCGATTGTTGCCACTACAAAATTTGAATCTTTAAAATCTAAATCAAGGTGCAGTAAGTCAACTAATGATATTTTCCAGTAAATTGGAATTTCTGAGAAATCAATGCTATTCTTCATTTCAAAAGGTAATACGATAAAATCGAGCTTTATGAGATCAAGGCATTCATTTAAATTCGAAATGGAAATTTCGTTAAATTCACCTCCTATTATAGGACCGCTTATCCATGATGCAATTTCTTTAGCTTTGGCAAAATTTATACATTCATTGGCATTCTGGTCAAAATTAAACCATATTGCAGCAGCTCCATTGCCTGATGCATAACGAGCAATACTTAAATTTTGAATATTTTTGAAATATATTTCAGCCATTGATTTTGATTAAAGTGCAAAAAAACAAAAAAGTATCCGACTTCTACGATATGGTTTATCAGGTGGTGCGCATGATTCCCGTAGGAAGGGTTTCATCGTATGGTGCAATTGCTACTTATGTTGGCTCAAAATCATCATCAAGGGTGGTTGGATATGCAATGAATGCTTCTCACGGACAATTTCCATCGGTTCCAGCTCACCGCGTTGTGAACAGAAATGGGCAACTTACTGGAAAGTTTCATTTTTCTACTCCTGAAGCAATGCAACATTTACTTGAACTTGAAGGAATCGAAATCAAAAACGATACCATTGTAGATTTCAAAAGCCATTTTTGGGATCCAAACACAGAAATTGAACTCTAGTGAAAAAAGTATTATTAATTGACAATTACGACTCATTTACATACAATCTGTATAATTATCTGACTGTTTGTGGAACTAATTGTGAAGTGGTAAAAAATGACGATTTTACTTTAGAGGAATTAATACAGAAAAAGGCAGATGGAATTGTGTTATCCCCAGGTCCAAAAACACCAAACGAAGCAGGTATTACATTGGATGTAATCGATTTTTTTAAAGATAAACTTCCGATTTTAGGGATATGTTTGGGGCATCAAGCAATTGCCCAATATTTTGGTGGTAAAATTATTGAGGCTGACTTCCCAATGCACGGAAAAACAAGCATGATAACTCATAATGGGCACGAAATGTTTTATGAAATACCACAAAAAATTAATGTTATGCGGTATCATTCTTTGCATGTAATTGATTTAAATACTTCTGTATTTGAAATTACAGCTGAAACATCCAACAAAATAATAATGGCAATTTCTCATAAAAATCATCAAATTTGGGGGATTCAATTTCATCCCGAATCTATTTTAACAGATTTTGGCTTAAAAATTATTGAAAATTGGGTGAGATTAATTTAATTTATATTAAAACTAAAAGCCGTATTTTCGGCACTTAGAATTTTTAAAGACTTCTAATGAACCTAGAGATTAAAAAAATATCAGATTTCGAATACATTGACGAAGGTGCTGGCCAGCCTCTAATTCTTTTACATGGGCTTTTTGGTGCACTTAGCAATTGGGAAGGCGTAGTAGAACGTTTTTCAAAAAAATACAGGGTTTTAATTCCGCTTCTACCCTTATATACCTTACCCCTAATAAAAACTTCAGTCCCTGGATTAGTAAAACACCTCAGGTCTTTTATAGAACACTTTGGGATTGAAAATCCAGTATTAATTGGAAATTCTTTGGGCGGGCATCTTGGATTATTATATTCAATTTCATATCCAAACACGTATCATTCTTTGGTATTAACTGGTAGTTCTGGATTATATGAAAATGCAATGGGAGGTTCTTTTCCTAAAAGAGGGAGTAGAGAATACTTAAAAGAGAAAACAGAATATACTTTTTACGACCCAAAAGTGGCTACCGAAGAATTGGTGGATGAGGTTTTCGATATTGCCAACGATAAGCATAAAATTATTCGAGTTTTAGCCATGTCTAAATCAGCAATTCGTCAAAATCTATCATCAGAATTGCATAAAATAGACAAACCTGTTTGTTTAATTTGGGGAAAACAAGATAATGTTACACCACCATCTGTTGCTGAAGATTTCCATAAATTACTGCCACAATCAGAATTAATTTGGATAGACAAATGCGGTCATGCTCCCATGATGGAACATCCAGCTTTATTCAACGATATTCTTGAAGGATTTTTAAATAAAGTTGGCCTTTAAATTTACTTGATTGATAACCAAGGATTTAATATCGGTCAATTTTCCTGTTCTTTACCTAGATACAAAAACATCTGTTGGTATTGAACTCATGGCAGCAAACCATGTTATGCATATGCCAGTTTTTGATAAAGAAGAAAACTTTATGGGGATTATCTCCCTTAAAGACCTTATTGACAAAAGCAAGTCTTCAAAAATCAGTGAATTGAGCAGTTTTTTCAGAGATTTCTCAATATCAGAAAACGAACCAATCTATACCTTAATTAGAGAAGTAATACAAAACAAAACAACGGTTATGCCTGTTGTTTCTGACCTAGGCACTTATTCATTTGTCTCGATTAATTCGGTATTAAGTTTAATAGGCACCATGGGAGCCGTGAATTTACCGGGAGGCATGTTGGTTTTAGAAATGCCATTTATCAATTATTCATTGTCGGAAATTGCCAGACTTGCCGAAAGCAATAACGCTATAATCATGAATATTTTCACAGCTTTAAGTGAAAACGGATATATGGTTGAAGTTTATTTAAAATTCAATATAATTGATTTGACCCATTTAATTGCAACCTATGAGCGTTTTGATTATAAAGTGAAATCCTATTTTCATCACTCAGAAATAACCGATATCTATAAAGACAGGTATGATCAATTGATGCATTTTTTAAACATTTAACATGCTGAAAGTTGCATTACACGGCAGATTGCTTAAAAAAGACGATTTGCCCTTCCTTAATATATTAATTGAAACTCTGATTGAAGAGAAAATCGAGCTTCAAATAACTCCAGAATTACAAATTCAATTGAATTCTAATTATCCTTTTTACTCCATTGAAAGTATAAATAAACCAAACTATTTTATCACGGTAGGTGGTGATGGAACTTTACTTGAAGCCTTAACTATGATTAAGGACAGCGAAATTCCAGTTTTAGGCATAAATTTTGGCAGACTAGGTTTTTTGGCAAACGTAAATAAACAGGCTATAAAATTTTCGATTAAACAATTGATTGAAAAAAAATATGTTCTTGAAAAAAGAACATTAGTCATGGTTTCAGCAGAAAAAGAGCATTTTCATGAAATAAATTTTGCGTTAAATGAATTTGCATTGCTAAAAAGAGAGTCCTCATCAATGATTCATGTTGAAGCTTGGATAAATGGCGAAATATTAAACTCGTATTGGGCTGATGGTTTAATAATAGCTACCCCTACAGGCTCAACTGGATATTCAATGAGTTGTGGCGGACCTATAATACATCCCGAATCTAAATCATTTGTAATCACTGCAGTAGCTCCACATAATTTAACAGTAAGGCCGGTAATTATTCCGGATACTTGTGAAATAAAAATTAGATTACCTGAAAATAAACAAAAAGCAATTGCAACGTTAGACCACAGAAATATTAACGTAAACTCAAATCAATGTTTTATTATTAAGAAGGCGCCCTTCTATTTCAACCTTATTAGGCTCGAAAACGATACATTTTTAAACACATTGCGCCAAAAATTACATTGGGGTATTGATAAAAGAAATTAGAAGTACCTTACATTTTTCAAAAGAAGCAAAAACATCCTTTAATTTAGCAAAAAAAAAAAAATCCAGTGAATAAAATCATCATTACACTAATTTTAGTATCAAATACTTTTGTAAGTAAAGCGCAGGAGTTGGTTGAGTGGGGAATAACAGTCAATAGCGCAAACTATGTTGGCGATTTAAAAGAATCACTTTCTGAAAGAGGAAATATAGGTGACCTGACAACCTACTACATTAAAAATTCTGGGTTGGCTTTAGGTGGATTTTATCGAAAAAACGTAACTGAACATTTTTCTTACAGGGCTGGATTAAATTGGGCAAGAATTTCTGGTGGCGATGCTGAGGCAAAAGTTTTAGACAACAAAAACCGAAATCTAAGTTTCAGAAGCGACATTATTGAATTAAACGCCCTTGCTGAAATTAACATTAAACCTTTAGGTTTTGACACCTATACATACACCAGCACTCCTTATATTTTTGGCGGAATTTCAATATTTCACATGAATCCTAAAGCTCTTTACAAGGGAACATGGTACGAATTACACCAACTTGGCACAGAAGGCCAAAATCAAACCAATTATCAAGACAAAAAAAGTTATTCACTCACACAAATTGCAGTTCCACTTGGCGTTGGATATAAGTTTTCTCCATCTAGTACACTTCGAATAGGTATTGAGGCTGGATATCGCATAACTTTTACGGATTATTTAGACGATGTTTCTGGCAAATATGTTGATAATGACTTATTACGAGTTACTAAAGGAAATCTTGCTGCAGCATTAGCTGATAGAAAACAAGAATTAAATCCTACTGCCTTACCTGCACAGGAAGGGGATAAACGCGGTTCAGCTAAAACAAACGATGGATACTTTTTTGTTGGTTTTACCGTTTCAAAAATTGTTTGGGGAAATAACTGCCCAAAATTCTAGTGAAGAGATCTAACTTAATATTTTTTATAACAAGCCTTGTCCTTGTTTGCTTTGGCTTTAGCCAAAGTTTATTTGCCCAGAAATACGATGTGGGTGTTTTTTATGGCAGATCCGGATATATCGGTGACTTAAAAGATGGCCCTATTCCAAGTTTCAATTACAATGCAGCCGGCTTTTATGGCAAAATTAATTTCAACCCATATATTGGAATTAAAGGTGGATTATACCTTGCAAAGGTTGGAGCAGCCGATTCTTTATCCTCAAACTTTGCTCAAAAACAACGAAATTTAAGTTTCGAAACCAATATAACAGAGCTTAATTTAAACCTCGAGTTTAATTTTTTCAAATTCGTTCCTGGAAACAAATACCACAACTTCACGCCATTCTTTTATATGGGGATTGCAGTTTTTAAATTCGATCCATACACAACATATAATAAAGAAACTGTGTATTTAAAACCGCTTTCTACGGAAGGTCAAGGTCTGAAAGACGGTATTAAAAACTACAGCTTATTTAATCTTTCGATACCAATTGGTGGTGGGATAAAATGGAATTTTTCGGGTCAAAACAGCATAGCATTAGAATTTAGTGGCCGAACTTCGCTAACAGATTATTTAGATGACGTGAGTGGAAATTATTACAACAATGCAACAATTGAAAAAAGAAAAGGCAAAATAGCTGCGGCTTTAGCCGATCCGAGTGTAGAACTTGGGTACCTTCCAAAAGCAAACGGTAAGCAAAGAGGCAATAAAACATTTACCGACTTTTATCTTTATACGGGCATAACTTATATTTATACTTTCAAACAAAGTAATTGTCCACAATTTAAATGATACTTTTGCGCCTTGAAAGAAATGCAAAAAAGCGAAACTTCAGTCTTAGATAAGTCGAATATCCCTTCACATATTGCCGTTATTATGGATGGTAATGGAAGATGGGCTAAAAACAAAGGAGAAAACAGACTTTTTGGCCACCAAAATGGTGTGGGTTCGGTACGCGCAGTTACGGAAGAAGCTGCTCGATTAGGCGTAAAATTTCTGACACTATATGCATTTTCAACTGAAAATTGGCGAAGACCCAAAGAAGAAGTAGATGGCTTAATGCAACTTTTAGCATACACCATACGTCAAGAAACCGAAACGCTTTTAAAGAACAACATTCGTTTATTTGTAATCGGTGATTTAGACTCTATGCCAAAAGAAAGTAAAGATTTATTGAATGAATCAATGAATATTACTGCTGCAAATACAGGAACTCAATTAAACTTAGCGTTAAGCTATAGTTCGCGTTGGGAAATGGTAAACGCTACAAAACGTATTGCAGATGATGTTTTATCGTTAAAAATATCACCTGAAGACATTAACGAAACACTAATATCCTCCTATTTAACCACTAAAAACATTCCTGATCCTGAATTACTTATTAGAACAAGTGGAGAAAAAAGAATCAGCAATTTTTTATTATGGCAACTCGCTTATACTGAATTATATTTTACTGAAACGCTTTGGCCAGATTTTAGAGAACCTCAATTTGTTGAAGCAATTATTGAATTTCAACAAAGAGAAAGAAGATTTGGACTAACCAGTAATCAATTACAAAACAAGAAATGATTAAACATATTATAACCTGCCTTTTAACTATAATATGTTTACAAGTCGGTGCTCAAGTTCAAGTAAGTAGTAAATTAGACACTGTTGATTATAAGAATCCACAAACATACACGCTAGCAGGACTTAGTGTTTCAGGAACTCAATTTCTAGATAAAGACATTTTAATTATTTTATCAGGATTAAAACTGGGTGAAGACATTTCAATTCCGGGCGAGAAAATCACTAAAGCCGTTAACTCACTTTGGAAGCAAGGCTTGTTTGGCGATATTCAAATTTCAGTAGAAAAAATAATCGAAAATAAAATTTTTCTTGAATTATACCTTCAAGAGCGGCCAAGATTATCAAAATTTGCTTTCAACAAAAGCTTGAAAAAAGGCGATGTAGACAACATTAATGATAAAATAAAACAATATAAAAGTAAAATAATAACTGCTGGTATTAGGTCGAGGATTGACAACATCATTACAGAATATTATATAGACAAAGGGTATTGGGATGTAAAAATCAAATCGGATGAAATGATTGATACATCGGCTCAAAACAGTGTAATACTTAAATTGCTTGTTAATCAAGGAAAGAAAATAAAAATTGCCAAAATTAACTTTACTGGTAACTCGCAGGTTTCAACTTCAAAGCTCAAAAAAACGTTTAAAGACACCAAAGAAGTTAGCTACTATAATATCTTTAGAACCTCTAAATTTATGGAGGAAACCTATGAAAAAGACAAACAAAAGCTAGAAGGCAAATACCGCGAGTTAGGCTACAGAAACGCACGCATTATTTCAGACTCTGTTTACAAAGTTTCAAATAATCGGATAAATATAGATGTAAATCTGAACGAAGGAAATCGATTTTACTTCAGAGAAATCAGTTTTAAAGGAAATACAATTCACTCCGACTCGCTTCTTCATAAGTTAATAGGAATAAAAAAGGGCGACATTTTTAACGAAACCATTTTAGAACAGCGCATGACTATGGACCCAGGCGGTCGTGACCTAAGTTCGCTCTACATGGACGATGGCTATTTATTTTTCCAAGCAAATCCCATTGAGTTAAATATTGAAAACGATTCTATAGACATTGAAATAAGAATTACAGAAGGCGCACAGGCCATCGTAAATAAGATAACAATTACGGGCAACGACAAAACCAACGACCATGTAATTTTACGTGAGATGCGTACCCGTCCTGGCCAAAAATTTAGCCGAACTGATATCCAACGTACAATTCGTGAATTATCTCAGTTAGGGTATTTTGATCCTGAAAAAATTGGTGTAAATCCTGTGCCTAATCCTCAAGATGGGACTGTAGATATCAATTATTCAGTAACCGAACGATCAAACGACCAAGTCGAACTTTCGGGTGGTTGGGGAGCAAACCGTGTTGTAGGTTCATTAGGATTAACATTGAATAACTTCTCTGCACGTAAATTCATACACCCAAGCGCATGGCGTCCAATTCCTTCTGGCGATGGACAGCGCTTAAGTCTACGTGCTCAGTCGAATGGTATTTGGTTTCAATCGTATAATGCCTCGTTTACAGAACCTTGGTTTGGAGGTAAAAAACCAAACTCATTAAGCGTATCTGTATTTAAATCAATACAAAACACAAACGGTTTACCTTCAAAAGATCCAAACAGACAAGGATTAAATATTACGGGAGTAACGTTGGGAATGGGGAAACGATTAAAATGGCCTGATGATTATTTCAGCTTGATGCATTCTGCTAATTTCCAGCAATACAATGCTCAAAATTTTGGCATCAACCACTTTTTTCAAAATGGCGTTTCAAACAATTTCAATATCAAAGAAACACTTTCTAGAAGCTCTATCGACCAACCTATTTACCCTAGAAGCGGTTCGATGTTTACCCTTTCTCTGGCGTTTACCCCTCCCTATTCATTAATTAACGGGAAAGACTATACCGATCTCACATCAGCACAACGTTATAAAATAATCGAATACCACAAATGGAGGTTTGATGGAAATTGGTTTACAAAATTAGATAAGGCTGGAAAACTTGTGCTGAATACAAAAATCCAATTTGGATTTTTGGGAACGTATAATTCAAAAGTGGGAGAAATTCCGTTTGGTAGATTTTACTTAGGTGGGTCAGGAATTAACAATTTTCAGTTAGATGACCGTGAATTATTAGCGCTTCGTGGTTATAAAGACAATGCAATTACACCAGTAGCAGCAAACCAAAGCAGCCCAATTGGCGGTGCAGCATTTCAAAAATATGTTGTTGAACTAAGATATCCGCTTTCATTAAATCCAAGTGCAACAATTTGGCTTCAAACGTTTGTTGAAGCAGGAAACAACTTTAGAAAAGTTAAAGATTTCGATCCATTTAACAACTTTAGAGCTGCTGGTGTTGGAGTTCGTGTATTTTTACCCATGTTTGGACTGTTAGGATTAGATTGGGGTTATGGATTCGACAATGTACCTTGGTCTCCTGGAGCTAATAAAGGCAATATTGCCATATCAATTGGTCAACAATTTTAACCACATCTCATGATAAAATCCATAAGAAGAATTTTCTTTCTGTTTCTTGGCATGATTTTAGCTTCAAGTATTACCAATGAAGTAAACGCACAACGATTTGTTTATATAGATACCGAATATATCTTAAGTAAACTGCCCGAATATAAAGCTGCACAAAAACAGTTGGATGTTTTAGCTGAAAATTGGGCAAAAGACTTAGAAAAATATCAACAAGAAATCGACAAAATGTACCGTACACTTCAAGCAGAGGTGGTTCTTTTAACCGATGAAATGAAAACCCAACGCGAAAAAGATATTCGTTTAAAAGAACAAGAGCTTAACGACTTAAGAAACAAACGTTTTGGATATGAAGGTGAACTTTTTCAGAAAAGAAAAGATTTGATAAAACCAATTCAAGACAGAATTTTTGATGCGGTTCAAAAATTAGCAAAAGAAAAGAGTTACGACTTTATCTTTGACAAGGGAAATGAGCTTTTAATGTTATACGCAAGCTCTAAATACGATAAAAGCGAAGAAATTTTACAAACCATTTCAACGCTAAACACTACTACAGACAAAAAAAAATAAATATAAACTCAAAAAACTATGAAACGTACATTGCTTATTGTAGCTCTTTTGTTTGCTGGCATTTATGCAGCATCAGCTCAAGCTACCTTAAAATTCGGCCATATTAATTCTGCAGAACTAGTTTCAATGATGCCAGAAACTAAAGCTGCTGACGAACAGTTAAAAAAGTACACAGATGATTTAAACAATCAAATGCAAGCTATGCTTGGCGAATTACAAAAGAAATATCAAGATTTTGTAGCAGCTCAAGCAAAATTAGCGGATGCAGTTCGTGAAATTCGTCAGAAGGAAATTCAAGACATGCAACAACGTGTTGAAGATTTCCAACAGAAGGCTTCTGAAAACATCGAAAACAAGCGTAAAGAAATTTACGGACCAATTTTAGAGAAAGCTGAAAAAGCGGTTAAAGAGGTTGCTAAAGAAGGAAAATACTCTTACATCTTAGATGCATCTGTGAGTGCCGTTATTTACGCACAAGATTCGGATAACATTATTGATTTAGTTAAAAAGAAGTTGAATATTACAGAAAAACCAACTTCACCACCAACGAATACTCCAAAAAAATAAATCAATTAATTGAATTAAATTGCCGGCTTAAAGCCGGCTTTTTTATCATGTACACACCCAATTCGCCCATCGGCATCTTTGATTCAGGTATAGGAGGAATGACAGTAGCAAGCGCTATTAAAAAAATACTTCCGAACGAGCAATTAATTTACTTTGGCGATACTGCACATTTACCTTATGGTGACAAGTCTAAAGAATCCATACAGAAATATGCTCATGCAATTACAGAGTTTTTACTAAAAAAGGGGGTTAAAATGATTGTTATCGCCTGTAATACTGCATCGGCCTTGGCTTTTGACATAACTAAAAAAACCGTAGGAGAGTCCATACCTGTGATTAATGTTATAGATCCAGTAGTAGACCTAGTTGTTAAAAACTTCAAAAAAGGCAAAATTGGTGTAATTGGCACTAAGGCTACAGTAAACTCAACCATTTACACTCAAAAAATAAAATCGAAACTTCCAGATTCTAAAATTGAAGAAGTAGCAACTCCGTTACTCGCTCCCATGATTGAGGAAGGCTTTTTTAATAACAACATAAGCCAAACCATTATCAACAATTATTTGTCTCACAAGCGTTTAAAAAACGTGAAGCAATTGATTCCCGGATGTACCCATTACCCATTGATATTGAATCAAATAGCTTCATTTTACGACAAGCCAATTGATATCATTGATACAGCCATGTGTGTTGCTGAAAAAATCAAAGAAACCCTAACAAACACCCATTTTTTAAGCACTATAAATCATCCCGAACATCACTTTTATGTTTCGGATTATACCGAAGGATTTGAACAGTCAACACGTATTTTCTTTGGCTCAAAAATCAAACTTGAACAAGTTCTTTTGTGGGATGCATTATAAGTCTAAAAAAGTTTCGTAGTTTGCAATCTTAACCTGAAATTAGCAAAATATTTTATATTAGTTCTATGCGTAAAACACGCTTTTTTTCATTTTTTATGCTTGCTCTTTTGTTGAGCATAAATACGAGTTTCGCTCAAAAAAGCCTAAAAGAGGCTAATAAAGCATTTGATACAGAAAATTATTTTGATGCCATTACGCTTTACAAAAAAGCAGCATCAAAAGATAAAAATGTAAAGGCGGAAGCATATTATAAAGTTGCGGAATGCTACCGAATCATATCGAATGTGAAGATGGCAGAACCGTGGTATGATCGTGCTATAAAAGCCGGTTATGCTGAGCCTTCAGCTATATTGAAATATGCAGATATTTTACGATCAGCTGAGCGATACGATGAGGCTATCGAACAATACAACAGCTACCTGGCTAAAATGCCTGACGATCAACAAGCAAAAAATGCGATCGAAGGCTGCAAGTTGTCGAAAGAATGGAAAAACGGAGAAACGCGTTACAAAGTTGAAAATATGAAAGTTTTCAACTCTCGTAATTCAGACTACGCTCCTACTTTGTATAAAAACAACGGTATCGTTTTTACATCTTCTCGTGAAGATGCAACTGGCAAAAAAGTTGATGGAAGAACTGGTGAAGAATATTCTGACCTTTTTGAGTCATACATTGATGCTAAAACCGGCAAATGGAGTGCACCTAAAATATTAGAAGGAACTGTGAATTCTCCTTATAACGAAGGTGCAAGTTGCTTTAACAAAGCTGGTTCAATTATGTATTTCACCTTATGCTCTAACAAAGAAGGCCGTTGCAAAATTGTAACTTCAAAAAAACAAGGTGCTAATTGGAGCGAGCCTCAAACCCTAGGTTTGTTTGGCGATACCACAACTGTTGGTCAACCGTATTTATCGCAAGATGAAAAAACCTTATACTTTGTTGCTACCAATGCAGTTGGTGGTTTAGGTGGCAGAGATATTTGGATGGTAAGCAAAGAAAAAGCAAATTGGGGTCAACCTGTAAATTTAGGTGCAACAATTAACACTGTTAACGATGAGTTGTTTCCATTTTTAAACAAAGATGGAATGTTATATTTTGCATCAAACGGACATCCCGGTATGGGTGGTTTAGATTTATTTGTAAGCAAACCAGCAAATGGCGCATGGTCTAAACCTGAAAACTTATTGCCTCCTTTTAATTCTGGTGGTGATGATTTTGGGTATGTTTCAAATGCAAAACGCGATAAAGGATTCTTCTCTTCAAACAGAGATGGTGGTCGTGGTGGCGATGATATTTGGCAGTGGATTTTAACTCCGTTAGAGTTTACTCTTTCAGGCTTTGTACGCGATGATTCTACAGGAAAAGCTATAGCACGTGCTGAGATTAAACTTATCATGCAAGACAGTACGTATATCGATACCATTACGGATGTTAATGGTAAGTATAGTTTCAAATTAAAAGAGAATGTTGCTTATACCGTAATGGCAAACAAGAAAGAGTATTTTGGTGCAACTGGTGAAGTTTCTACCGTTGGTCAAGAGTTTTCTAAAGCGTATACATTAGATTTAAACTTAAAAGCTATACCTAAAGTTGAAATAACACTTAAAGACATTTTATATGACTTTAACTCGGATGTTTTACGGGAAGAATCAAAGGTTTCTTTGAATACGTTGGTTAAAATCATGAAAGATTCTCCAAACTTAAAAATTGGAATTTATTCACATACCGACTCAAGAGGTAGCGATGAATATAACTTAGAGCTTTCTCAGCGTAGAGCGCAATCTGTGGTAAATTACTTGGTATCTCAAGGACTTTCAAAAGATCGTTTGTTAGCTAAAGGATTTGGTGAAACCCAATTACTAAACAAATGCGCAAACGGCATCGAATGTACCGAACAAGAACACGAAGTAAACCGTAGAACTACATTTAAAGTATTATCAACTGATTATAAAGGAACGATTATTTACAAACGCGTAACTGGTCAAGAAGAAAGAACTGAAGGTTCTAACGAACAATTCTAGTTTCTGATGAATTAAATTAAAAAAGCCTCTGAAAAATTCGAGGCCACTGAAAAAGTGGCTGTTTATGAAAAGAGGTTGTTTTCGAATTGAAAACAACCTCTTTTTCTTTAAAGTATTCGGGTCGCGGTGCATCACCACTTCCATACAGGCGATTCTCAGAGCCTTTGTTTTACTTAAAG
>CAMTUB010000011.1:0-171572 GCA_947084835.1 uncultured Bacteroidota bacterium
CTGTCCGAAAACAGATTTACTAGAAAAATAATTACTTTTACCCATCGTTTTTTGTCTTTTACAAAACCAAATTACGATTTTAATTGAGAAGCCATTTTTATGGCTTCTTTTTTAGTTACTTTTATCGGACAACAATGATTGCTAGTCTAAAACTTAGATTAATACATAAAAATATTCATGTAATATCTTTATGTTTTAATAACAATTATAAAAAGATTACAAAACGCATATTAGTTATATTTTATATATATCTATGTAAATACATCTTTATTGCTTATACTTACACATATTACCATATATAATGTAATTTACAATAAAATTTTCAAGTAAAATGTTAACAAATACTTTAAGTAAGGAAAGTAATTCTTTTAAACAAAATATATATTTGGACTTGAATTGGTATTTTTTTGAGAGGCGTAATTATGTACATTTAAAAAATAATACTATTTATAATCATTTAAACTGAATGGAAAACAACAATAGTGTACTTCTTTTTTCTCAATTAAATGACTGTGTTTTAACACCAGAGTTAATAAATTTTTTAATTTCTTCTTCAAAACTAGATCAATATTTTATACTTAATGATGACAACTCCATTATTTATCATTTTCAAAATGAAAAATCTTTTCATTTTGAAAATGATAAACTGACCAATGAATATTCTTTTTTGCTCACCATTAAAAAATATGTACTATCAAAATATCAACTACAAATTGTAAATTCCTTAAAAGGGGTTCATTTTGAAACAACGTTTATTTTAAACAATCAAACTTTTGAAGCTTGTTTTATACCAATTGTAAATAAAATAGGTCGCGCTTCAAAAGCCTTAATAAGTTTAAATAACATCAGTAAAATTGAAGCAAAATTTTCTAAAAATATTTCTTTTAAAGAATCATTTCTTAATTCAATTGATGAAAATTTAATATTAATTAATTGCGAAACTGAAAAAATAGAATACTTCAACAAATCAGCCGATTTAATATTTGGTATCAATTCAAAAAAATATAATTATTTAAAAGACCTCACCAATTTAAATATCAAATCAGAAATAGAATTGTTGTTAAACTCTACTATTTCAAATAATGAAAGTTTTATTACTGCAGACAAAGAATACTTAAATTCATATGGTGAGAAATTCATAGGTAAAACAAAAGTCACCCTTGTAGAAATAGAAGGTATATTATACTATCAAATAAAAATTGCAGAAGTAGTTTCATCCATATCTCCAGATTCTAAAAATGAAGATTTATTTAAAAACCTTTTTGAAATATCGCCTTTGCCAATAGTAATTTTAAATACAAACGACTGTGTTTCAATGGCAAACAAGAGTTTCTTAGATATTTTTGAATATGAGGAAGTAGATGTTATTGATAAAAAAATTAATAGCCTAGTAATTCCTGACAACAAAAAATTTGAAGCTGAACAAGTGTCAAATCGGTCTTTAAATGGAGATTTTACATATTTAGAAACCATTAGAAAAACAAAAAATGGCAAAATATTAGATGTGTTGCTTACCAGTTATCCAGTATGTATAGATGGTAAAACCAACTCAATAATTGCTATATACAATAATGTAAGTCAATTAAAAGAAACATCTACTTCTTTAATAGAAGTTAATACTGAGTTGATTAAGAAAAATGAAGAATTAGATAATTTTATTTATTCCGCATCACACGACTTAAAATCCCCATTAACTAGTATTATGGGGTTAATAGAAATTTCAAAATTTGAATGCCCTAATGATAACGTTCTTAAATATTTATCATTAATTCAGTCTAGCGTTAATAAACTGGATTCTTTTATTGATCAAATAATTAATTATCATAAAAACATTAAAAATGAGGTTCATTACGAGAAAATATATTTAAATGATTTAATTAACGAATGTATTGATGAATTAAAATATATAAATCCAACAATCAATATTATTAAAAAAATAAAAATTGATCAAAATTTAGAGTTTCATTCAGATCCATTTAGATTTAAAAATATTCTTACAAATTTAATTTCTAACTCCATAAAACATTCAGGAAAATCGAATGATAATTTGACTTTAAGTTTTTGGGGAATACGGCATTTTGATACTTTTAAATTTATAATGAAGGATAATGGGAATGGAATTGACTCGAAGCAGATTGATAAAATTTTTGATATGTTTTACAGAGGTTCCCATGATAATAATGGCAGCGGAATTGGCCTTTATTTAGTAAAAGAAACTGTTAAAAGATTGGGGGGGGGAATTACTGTTTCTTCTGAAGTTTCAATAGGAACTACGTTTGAAATAGAAATACCAAATAACGTAAATGAAACTGTAAATGCATAATAATTTTGCAATTGCCATACATGGTGGAGCTGGGACTTTGGATCCAAAAACGATAAACTCTGATCAAAAAAAAGCGTACAATGATGGCTTGAAGGTTGCTATTGAAGCGGGATATGCAGTGCTCAAAAAAGGCGGTAATGCTTTAGAAGCAGTTGAAATTGCAGTAATTTCATTGGAAGATTGCCCACTTTTTAATGCTGGTCGTGGCTCCGTTTTCACTCATGATCAAAAAGTTGAGTTGGATGCATCAATAATGGATGGATTTACTGGTGAGGCAGGTGCCGTTGCAAGTGTTTCATTAATTAAAAATCCGGTCTCTTTGGCTAAAAATATAATGGTTAATTCAGACCATGTTTTACTTTCAGGAGTTGGAGCGATGGAATATGCTTTTAAACATGGCTTTAAATTTGAATCAGAATCTTATTTCCATACTGATTTTAGACTTGAGCAATTGTTGGTTGCAAAAAGCCAAAACCGGGTTACACTAGATCATAATATTTTGATACCAAAACCTATTGGAACGGTGGGTGCGGTAGCATTAGATAGTTCTGGCAAAATTGCAGCAGCTACCTCAACTGGAGGAATGACTAATAAGCGCTTTGGAAGGCTTGGAGATACACCAATAATTGGAGCTGGCACATGGGCAGATCATAATTGTGGGGTGTCCTGTACTGGACATGGCGAATTTTTCATTAGAAATGTGGTTGCTTACGACATCGCATGTTTAATTAAATATAAAGGACTTTCAATAGAAGAAGCTTGCAGCGAAGTAGTTTTTAATAAACTAGCTCCTATTGGTGGCGAAGGTGGACTTATTGCTATTGACAAGCAAGGAGTTATCCATTTTTCTTTTAACTCTGTAGGAATGTATAGGGCATCGTACGGTGATAAAACCGGATTATTTACTGGTATTTTTAGGGATTAATCCTTTTTTCCAAATAGACTTGATATTTTCAAACTAAGAACTCCAAAAACAGCTTCTTTTACGATTGACCCTGACATTTTAGATTGTCCTTCTTTTCTATCCGTAAAAATAATAGGGACCTCTTTTATTGTAAAATTTCTAATCCAGGATTTAAACTTCATTTCTATTTGGAATGCATATCCTATAAAACGAATTTTATCGAGATTAATGCTCCGTAATATTTTTTCGTGGTAGCATACAAAACCAGCAGTTGCATCTTTTACAGGCATACCTGTTATCCATCGAACATAAACAGATGCAAAATACGATAAAATAACCCTACCAATAGGCCAGTTAACAACGTTCACACCCGTTACGTATCTAGATCCAATAACAAGATCTGAACCTTCAACAGAAGTAATCAACAAATTTTCTAGATCATCGGGGTTGTGAGAAAAATCACAATCCATCTCAAAAATTCGTAGATAATTTCGATCTAATGCCCATCTAAATCCAGCAATATAAGCTGTTCCCAATCCTAACTTCCCAGCTCTTTTCAATAAATGAAGCCTATTTTGATATTTATCAATTAGACTTTCAACGACTTGCGCTGTTCCATCTGGCGAATTATCATCTACAATTAGCAAATCAAATCCAGAAGATAATGACATTACTTTGTGAATCATCTTCTCGATATTTTCAATTTCCTTGTAAGTAGGAATGATTACCAGTAACTTTTCTTGTGCCATTAGATTGCGAATATAAGACGAAGAAATAAAAACGTTGAATGGTTTTATTTCGTGTGCGTAACTTTGTTATAATATGACGGAGCGTCCTAACTCATTAGACGGTACTACCAACCACATTAATGAAAGTGAATTGGAGATTGAAAAGTTCTTAAGACCTAAGACTTTTGATGATTTTACCGGTCAGCGTAAGATTATAGACAATTTATCGATTTTTGTAACAGCTGCTAAACAACGAGGCGAAGCATTAGACCATGTTTTATTACATGGTCCTCCAGGGTTAGGAAAAACTACTTTAGCTAACATCATTTCGAACGAAATGAATGCTGGATTTAAAGTTACAAGTGGACCAGTTTTAGAGAAGCCTGGTGATTTAGCCGGACTATTAACCAATCTTGAGTTTGGAGATGTATTATTTATTGATGAAATCCACCGTTTAAGTCCTGTTATCGAAGAGTATTTGTATAGCGCCATGGAAGATTATAGAATTGATATAATGATAGATACAGGTCCTGCAGCTCGAAGCGTTCAAATATCTTTAAATCCATTTACATTAATTGGCGCAACAACTAGATCGGGCTTGTTAACATCTCCTTTAAGAGCAAGATTTGGCATAAACTCCAGATTAGAGTATTATGATTCTAAATTATTAACCGATATAATTATTAGATCGGCTAGTATTTTAAAAGTTCCTATTGACGAAAAAGGTGCTTTTGAAATTGCCCGCAGAAGTCGTGGCACTCCTCGAATTGCCAATTCACTGCTAAAACGTACACGAGATTTTGCACAAGTAAAAGGAAATGGAAGTATTGATGTTTCCATAGCTCAAATGGCATTAGAAGCTTTAAATGTAGATCGCTTTGGATTGGATGAAATGGATAACAAAATATTAAGCACATTGATTGATAAATTCAGAGGTGGACCAGTTGGCCTAAATACTTTAGCAACTGCTGTGAGTGAAGACGCAGGCACTATAGAGGAAGTGTACGAACCATTTTTAATACAAGAAGGTTTTCTTATGCGTACCCCGAGAGGCAGAGAAGTTACTCAATTAGCCTATAAACATTTGGGTAAATTGATTCCAAATTCTGGAAACACTTTGTTTGAATAGCTTATCTTTCTACAATAAAGCCTTGTGTTAGTTCAAATTCATTTGATTTTGCAACTAAATAATAGTTTCCACGAGGCAACTTTTTGCAATCTAATACTTTAGAGTGCTCATTTTCTAAAATATCAAACTTTAAAACCTCATTGCCCATAGTTGAATTAATTAATCTGACTTTTAAGGCGGGTAGTTTTTCAGAGTTTATATCAACTTTGATTACTTTTAGAAATGGGTTGTAATTAAACTGAATCTTTAAATCATGGTTTAATGTATTATTAGATTTTGAATAAAATAATTGTCCGTTCACTTTAGCAACAACTCGATAAAACAGCTTTCCAAAAAGCAGGTTTTCATCTTTGAAAATGTAAGACATGTTTTTTTTTGTTTTTTTGCTAACCACAAAACCAATAGTTTCAAAAACTATCCCATTTGAAGATCTTTCAATTGAAAAACCATCGCTTTCTTCAGCATTACTTACATCCCAAGCCAACAATACGGCAGATTTAGTTTCTATAACATCAAACCTATTAAATTCAATTGCATTTGAACAATATGGGAAGATAACAATCATTATGAGTATAAACTTTTTCATATCAAATGTTTTATTTTATTCAATTTACAAATAAAATAGTACATTAAAAATACATTAAAGTATAACTACTTAGATTAATTAAAACAATTACTATTTGCCTGCTCAAATACATCATAATTATATAGAAACAGATAATTTTAAAATGATTATTTTAAAAAAGGGGAATAATTGACTTAACATAATAAGCCAAAAAAGTAGGTTAATATGCCCGCTTTTTAAAAGCTGCGTGCTATTTCTAAAGCTATAGGTGCCCGTGCACCGGGAATTAGGTAACATGGTTAGGCTGCAACATACTCCTTTATGACAATATGCTGTTAAAAAATAAAACCAGCTTTTGAATTATAAAACTGATTTTATTAAGATTATCCTAATTATTTAGAATTAATTTTTAAAGTGGTTTTAATATCTATTTGCGCAGAAATAGTAAACCACTATAATATAAACTGAAAATTAAAAAATATTATTTCCTACCAAGTTCCCCCTGGAGAAAACAAAAAATCAGTTTCATTATCGATATCGTAAAGCCATTGATAGCCTTTTGTTTCTCTTAAACAAAAAGGAGCTAACAATAAATACATTTGCTCGAACCCTTTTATGGTGAGATCACAATAAAAGTGGATGTGGTCTTCAGTTATTAATCCAACATCTTCATCTGCAATACGTAGTATTAGGCTACAATTTCGGGCAATAACGAAATCTAATTTGGCTAATTCTAATTGTTTTTGGTTAGCGAGAATACTTTGCTGCAATGCATCCCTAAATTTTATTGCTTGAGCCATATCGAAGTCATACAGTCTTACAATATTTTCACCATATGCATTTATGTTATGAATGTAATCTAGGGTCATTATGATGGAGGTAAATTCTTTTAATTTGTTTCTATGTTTTTAATTAAAATCAAAGTCTTATGTCAATGAAATCTCATTCAACTTTTTTGCCAAAAAAGCACCCATACTAAAACTGCCTTGCAATAAATAGCCCCCTGTTGGAGCATCCCAATTCACCATTTCTCCAATACAATAGGTGTTTTTCAAGGCATTCAATTCGTAATTTGAGTTTAATTCTTGAATGTCAATTCCGCCTGTTGTAGAAATCGCTTCATCTATTGGGGCTGTATCTGTTATAATTAGAGGTAAATTTTTAATTTGAAAACTGAGTGTTTCAGGATTTAAAAAAGCCTCTTTTGTTAGCGATGATTTAAGTAAACTTAATTGTGTGCTTGTTAAATTCACAACTTTCAATAAAACTTCGCTGAGTTTCATTTTTTTTGCTGGTTTAGCAATTTTGAATAAAATTTCGTGGAATAATAAATCGGGTTTCAAATCTAGTACAATATTTGCACTGCCATTTTTAACCAATTGTCCTTGTATTTGTGGACTCAGTGCATAAATGGCATTGCCTTCGAGCCCATTTCGGGTAATCACTACTTCCCCTTTTTTTTCTTTATCATCGCATGAAATCAAAATATTTTTCAAAGGTTTTCCTTCATTATGTGATAGAAATTCTTCTGGCCACTGAATGTTAAATGCACAATTTGACGCTCTGAATGGAAAAACAGTGATGCCTTTATCAGCAAATAAATTAAGCCAACTTCCATCTGATCCGGTAACTTTCCAGCTTCCACCACCCATTGCAAATACCGAAATATCAGGTTTAATTTTTATGTCGGAATTGAAAATTAAATTTTCATCTGCATCCCACCCCTTCCACTCGTGCTGAAATTTTATGGTAACGCTATTTTGACCCAGTACATGAATGATTTTTTGCAAAACCTCTATCGGTTTAATGCCTTCTCGCGGAAAAATGCGTTTACTACTCCCCACATAGGTGGGTATGCCTATGGATAACAACCAGTTAACTAAATCTTTATTGCTGAAATATTCTAAAGCTTCATTTAAAAATGAAGATGGAGTGTATTTCTCCATAAATACATCCATTTGTTCAGAATGCGTTAAGTTAAAGCCACCATCGCCTGCTACTAAAAATTTGCGTGCTACCGATTTGTTTTTTTCATAAATCGTAACATCAAATTTAAACGGGTCGAGTTGGGCTGCAAGCATCAAAGCTGATGGACCACTGCCTATTATGGCAACTGATTTTTTCATTCACAAAGCTACCGCTAAAGCTTGTGCTATTTAATTAATTACAATTAAAGCTCTTTAATGACACTATTTTATTTTGAAATCGATATCTAAATGCGTTCAAAAATCTGTTTCGTATAGGTTTAACTTTCGTTTTAGTCTCAAAATTTCATTTTGCATTTCATCCATTTTATCAAGCAAATTCAAAATTATGTCTAGCCCCTCAGCATTTACATTCAACTCTTCATAGAGCCGGATAATTTTTTCAAGTTTAGAAATATAGGATTCATGAATACATTTAGCTTCTGCCACCATGTGTATTTCTATCAATCCTACCCTTTCAAGCTCATTAAAAAATGAAAGTTCAAGGTTATAATGTGAACTCAATCCTTTGATTTCTATAAAGTGTAGATTTTCCATTTTACCTGTTTTTTTGAATTTCCGTTAATGCATTTATTTCGCTTTCGGTAAGATTTGTTGGGATTTTAATTTGATATGTGATGATTAAATCTCCAAATTCATTTTCCTTTTTGTAAACAGGAAATCCTTTCCCCTTTAATTTTACTTTAGTAGTGTTTTGAGTTAGTGGAGCTACTTTCAACTTTACGATTCCGTTAAAAGTATCTACGTTTATTTCTCCTCCTATCAGGGCTGTGAATACATCTAAATCAACATTAGCATATAATGTGCTACCATCACGTTTAAATTTTGTATTGTTTTCAATAACAAATTTTATATACAAATCTCCGTTTGGTCCCCCATTTATGCCAGGTGCTCCCTTATTCGGAATTTTAATCACTTGTTCATTTTCTATTCCTGCAGGAATAGTGAATCTTATTTTACTCCCGTTTACATCCAATACTTGTTGATGTGAAGTGAAAACATCAACAAGCTGAAGAGCTAGTTGCGTATTGTAATCCTGACCTTTAAATCGGGCTCTATTTCTTTGCTGATGCGATGACGAAGCACCTCCACCAAACATGGATTCGAAGAAATCTGAAAAATCTTGACCCTCTGCATTTGAAAACCCTTGTTGATTTGTGCGGTTTCCCCTTTGTTGTTGGGCCTTTTCTATCTCATCTGCATGTTCCCAATCTTTACCGTATTTATCGTACTTTTTTCGGTTTTCGGGATTGCTAAGCACCTCGTTAGCTTCGTTAATTTCTTTAAAACTTTGTTCAGCTTTTGGGTTTCCAGGATTTAGATCGGGATGATATTTGCGAGCTGCTTTGCGGTACGCATTTTTGATATCTTTTTCAGTTGCATTATTATCTATACCTAAAATCTTGTAATAATCAATATATGCCATGCTATAGATTTAATTCTCATTTACTGAATTTAAATATAAGGCATTTAAACTGTTTAAAAAATGATTTATTTTAAAACATAAAAAGCTTTCAATTGAAAGCTTTTTATGTTTTAAAAATCATTATTAAACTTAATCTTTCAAATAAAATTTTCTTTCGTTAAAATTGATGAAAGCCCATGGTTTATCGTAAGTTGTGGCTTTAATACGTAGCTCCATTTCTTCTTTTGAATGCTCTTCCGTAATCTCACACAAAGCATCTAGCTCTTTGCGGGTATATGGCTTTCGTGTCCAATGCTCGTTTGTTTCAGGCAAAGCTTCATTATTAGTCAATTTTTCTACTATACTAAAAAAGGACTGAGAGATTAAAGCATAACATTTTTGGGTTACAAAATATACCGTATCGTTTTCAAGAATATTGAATCTTTTAACTTCAATAACTTTTCCGGTATCCACTTTTGCTAACATATAGTGGCAGGTTATGCCAAAAACGGGCTCTTTATTGTAAATGGCAAAATTTGAGCATCCAATTCCAGGATATTCTGGTGGACCAGGGTTGCCAATTTATTGCGCCTTTTTCAGCATTCTCGATCAAAGAGTTTGGAATAATCCAAGGCGATAAATATGAAAAAACGAAATCGCCTTTCCAATTGCCTAACTCTTCGGGAAACTTGTCTCCTCTTTGGCCAAATATTACAATAGTTTCAGGAAAAATTTGTTTAGTATATTCTGCTGCAAGCGTTGTGTAATGGTCGTTTTTTTTCCAATAAATAAAATTCTCATAATAATGTTGCTGTTGGTTCTTATTTTTTTCTAATTATATTCAAAAACTCATTTTCTAAGTTTTGAGCTGCTGCTCTTGGAAACGTTGTACTATTTTGAAAAATAAATTTATCCTCTAAGGAAGGCATTAATTCTCCTTCTAATTGATTCCATTTCTCAATCCAAATGTCATAATGAAACACTAACTCAATGGCGTTTTCAAGAAGTCTTTCAGAAAGCATAAATGAATTTTGAATTAATAAATCTCGGATATTCTCATTGCATTGTTTTAAAATCTTAGCATAAATAAACTTACTGCCATCTTCCCTATATTGCTTGTATGCCAGTTCAGAGCGTTTAAAGTTTATATAAACTTGACCTAGAAATTTTAAAATATTTTCATTCATAAGATATAATAAAAATTAGCTAAATACTTCCTCGTCCTAAACAGTAAAGGCTAGCACTTTGAGAAATTTTTTTTGAAAGCAAATGTAATTTTTTTTTAAATAGATTCTTCTACAATACCTAATAAAGTTTTGTTTCAAAATATAAATTGGATATCCAATTTATTATTTTAAAACATTAATCATTTTTTCAAATTGAATTTGGCTTATCGTATCCAACTACTTAAAAAAACATTAGTCATCCAGTTCTTTTCCAAACCATACGGTTGCATACCCACCAATTATTCCAATACCAATCGCCTTCCAATCATATTTTTTCCATGTGCCTTTGTTTAGAATTAAGGCGTTATGCCCTGAACTCTTTTTCCAGCCATCAAGTGCATCCTCACCTTTAACAATTTTAGTTGTTTTGTAGGCAATTTCATATCCAGTGCCTTGGTATTTTGTTAACTCTTTGGGTTTGTCCCACATGCATTTGGCTTTGGAATGATCTGGCGTATAGCAACACGGAGACCAATTTCCTTGTTTAGACCAACTGTGTAGATTGCAATCTCTGACATCTGGAGCATTTTTAGCTAAGTCATTTGCATGGGTCTGTGCAACATAGGTAAGCGACTTTGAAATTGGAATTTTAGGTAAATTATTAACTTCTCTATATTGCATGATTAAATCGTACAATTCTATTTCATCTTTCGACAAATCTTGAGACTTTACATTTAATCCAAAGCAAATCAGGGTAAAAAACAACACAATGCTTTTCATAGTTCTATTTAATACCCGTTATAACGTTATTTCTGAATGTATATTTTAAAAAAAAAGAAGGTAAAAAAATACACTAACTTTTTCTATTTGCCAAACTCCGCCTTAAAAGGGAGGTCTTTTACTCCGATTTGCAACGCAGCTGACTTACTAATAATTAATTCAATACCTGCAAACTGAGGGCTTTCAGGCATTTGTCCATCAATAAGTATATAAACGATACGTCCATTTTCTTTATTAATCAACTTTACAATACTTCCTTGATCCAAGGTTTTATGCAATCCTAATTTTTTATCGGAATTAAATAAACCCGTATTATCTGCAATCGCTAAAAATTGCTTTCCAAGGTTTTTGGGTATTGAAATGGTTTTTTGATTTACGTTCAGGTTTGTTTCAGGCTTTGCAAAGTCGTTTTTTTTAATTGGAGTTACTTGTTCAATAGGTTTTTCGACAATCAGAGCTGCTTTATTCGCAATTTTAATAAGTATTGTATCGCCTAAATTAAGGGCATTTTTTATCGAATACTTAGGGTTCCAGGTTCTAATTTGAGGTATGGAAACAGCATAAATACGCGAAATTGCTGAAAGCGTTTCTCCTGCTTTAACAATGTGCTTTTGTTCACTTGGATTACCCTTATCTATTGCAATTGCTTTATCTTCCTTTTTAGATACTAATGGCAAAGAAGGTGCTTTTTCTTCCTTTTTATTCAGAATAGATACTACTTTTTCGTTTTTCTTAGTTGCATTTAAATCTGCAATGAATTCTGGTTTATTCTCGATACGTATGGCATCAATAACTGTTGGCACTCTTAAGAGTGAGCCATCCCTTAAAACAACTTCTCCGGGGTTGCAATATTGAATAACCTGTACACTGACACCGTATTTTCTACTGATAGAACTTAAAGTTTCTTTTGGTAATATTTTATGAATAATATACCTAACGTTATTTATTTCAATGGTTCCTAACGAATCAACACGTGAAACAGTACCCTTAACAAGGGTTGAAAATAAGAATAACACGAATAAAATACTTAATGTAGCCCTTTTGCGAATCATTTCCCAAAATTACTTTCTAGATCTCTATTTTGATGTTTTTAAAGTGAATTTAATTCTAAACGATTTTCTTAAAAAGAAATTAAAAAAGTATAAAATAGAAACTAATCTAAAAACGATTAAAAAGGTGATTTATACGAAGAATTAGAGAGAAACTTGTAATCAGTCAAAGTCTTTAAAAATGCTTCTAAATCATCTAAATCTGATTCTAAAAGTTGCATCCCATTGCTTTTTACTGCTTTTAAAACTGGATCGACTGTTGTTGAGTTTACTAATCCCACATTGTAGTGATTTATAGCTTGACGTAATGTAGAAAACCTCCCATCGTGCATATAAGGTGCTGTAACCTCGATATTTCGTAATGTGGGAACCTTAAATTTGCCATTATCAAATGCGTTTGCTGTAAATTTGCCTCTGCCTAAATCGTTGAAAATAGTATCGAGGCCATTATTGCTAAAAAGATCAGAAGTGAATAAAGGTTGTCCATGGCAATGAAAACAATCTGCACCCCCTCTTTGACCGGATGACGGATCACGATATTCAGTAAGAAACAACACCAAACCGCGTTGCTCTTGTTGTGTAAACACAGCCTTTCCAGCATATACCGAATCAAATTTACTATTCACAGAAACAATGTTTAACACAAACTGTTCTAAGGCTTTACCCAATTTATCTGAAGTAATTATTTTATTCCCAAATGCTTTTCCAAACAAATCAGGGTAAATAGTATGCTTTTGTAGCTTATTTATAACGTTTGGCAATTGCTCATGCATTTCTACCGGATCTTGAATCGGCATTAAAGCTTGTTGACTAGCAGTGGTTGCTCTTCCGTCCCAAAAAAAGGTAGAAGACCATAATAAATTAAAAATAGGCATGCTTTGTCTGGTGCCTTTCAGACCACCAACTCCTTCACTAAACCTTCGGCTATCTGAAAATCCATTAATCTGATTGTGGCAACTTGAACAACTAATTGTGCTATCAAGAGATAAAATCGGATCGTAGAAAAGCCTGCGACCTAATGCTATACCTTCTACCGTTAAAGGATTTTCAGATGATATTTTTAATTGCGGAAATCCATTAGGTATAGCTTGTGAAATATTAAAAAGAGTAGGATTTGGATACTCATTTGTCGTTTCTGTTTTTTTGCAACCCGTTACAAAAAACAGATAAGTTGATAAGCTAAGGAAAAGCAACTTATATATATATGAATTCATGACAAATGATGGCTTTAGGTCTAATTTAATTTCAATATATAGGGGGCAAAATAACCAAATCGTAAAAATTTGTAAGAACTATAATAATTTAAAATAAAAGTGGTTAAAACAACGTATAATAAACAATTGAATATCAACACTTTAAACACTATTAGTTAGAGTTAAAAAACTTAAGTATACTTAAGTGACAATTGTTTTAATATTAACAAAAGATAACAGTCCGTATTTTCCTAACTCCCTTCCAAAGCCAGACTTTTTAATACCTCCAAAAGGAATTCTGACATCAGATTTTACCATCTCATTTATAAAAACTGATCCAACTTCAATTCTTTCAGAAAAATACTTTTTTAAATCTTCATCGCGAGTAAATATTGAAGCAGCTAACCCAAAATCTGTTTGGTTAGCCAATTTAAGTGCCTCTTGAGGATTCGAAAAAGTTGTTAATGAAATAACAGGCCCAAAAACTTCTTCATCAAACAAAGGCATTCCTGGCAAAACACCATCTACAATAGTAGTAGAAAAAAAGTTTCCATCAGAAACTAAAGACTTACTTTCATACACTTTTCTAGCACCTAACCTTATTGACAAATCAATTTGACTATCCAATGTTTGAATGGATGTAGGTTTACAAAGTGGACCTATGTCAGTAATTGAAAGTGAAGGGTCACCAACTATTAGCTTTTTAACTTTGTTTGTTAATAATGTTAAAAATTGATGATAAATTTGTTCTTGAATTAGAAAACGCTTAGCTGCAATGCAACTTTGCCCTCCATTTATAAATCGAGATTTAACTGCTATTGTTGAAGCTAATTCTAAATCTGCGTCTTGGCAAACTATAAATGGATCGCTTCCTCCTAGCTCTAAAATAACTGGTTTAAGGCCACTGCCTGCTTTTTCAGCCACTTTTATACCAGCTTCTTCACTTCCTGTTAGCGAAACTCCTTTTATTAGCTTATGATCAATTATAGAAGGTATTTTATCGATGTCCGTTATAATAACTTCAAACATTCCACTATCAAAACCTGCTTCAAAAAATATATTTTGAATAGCCAGTGCACTTTTGGTAACCGTATTGGCATGTTTTAATACTACTGTATTCCCTAATATCATTGCTGGAATTGCCGCCCGTATAACTTGCCATAAAGGGAAATTCCAAGGCATAATTAGCAATATAACTCCCAGTGGTTGATAAGTAACTTTTGCATTTAAAGCGCCTAAATCGACACATTCTTCGGTTAGTAGCTTTTGTGCATTCTCTGCATACCATCGAATCGAATAAATTGATTTATCAATTTCGCTGACTGACTCTTGTATAGGTTTACCCATTTCAAGGGTAAATAAATTGGCTAAAGCAAGCTTATTCTGTTCAAAAGCATCAGCCAATTTTTGAAAAAATGCTGTTCTATGTTCCATATCCATAAATCTCCATTTTTGAAAAGACTCATGCGCATTTTTAATCTGATTATCAATAACTTCAAAAGTTGAGCACTCAAAAGTTTCAATAATTTGATTTGTAAAAGGGTTTATTGAAGTTAGAACAGATTCCATTTAATCTAATGTCTCAAAAGAAAACACTTCAGGAGTTTGTTCGTTCCAAATTACTTTAGCATCACCCTTTGCAAACATTACAAATCGAAAGGGAGAAGGCAATATGGTTAAATTAACTTTTATTGGACGCATTTGCGCATCGTCAAAAATGGTGTTTAACACAATTCCATCTTTCGGGCTTACTTCGTATTCGCCCTCATTAATTGGGCTTTGCAAGTACTTTTTTGCAATATATGCTGTGGGTAAAAGAGACTCTATATCGGGACAATAGTGAGCATGAATCTTAAGTATAATTTTATCAAGCAGTTTTCCGTATTTTTCTAAAAACGTATCTTCGAAATCCTGAACTTCTTCTTCAATTTCGTCATATTTGTCGTCATTATAACTTAAATCATTTAATTCGCTTCTAACAGCAATTAAATCTAAAAAGTCGCTATTTAAGCGTTTTAAAAGTGCTTCAACAGTAGCCATGATGTTAAAAAATTGATTTATTTGTGATTGAATGCAAAAATAAAGTTTATCTGCTATAAGATGTTGTTATTTTTGAGCCAACCGTAAAACATTATATGATACGATACCTCTTGGCTAGTTTATTTTGTATGCTTTTAACCTCAACTACTTTGGTTGCAGAACGCAAAGTAGTTTTGTCTATTAAGTCAGAATTTCAAACTAGCGATCATGGATTTTCTATTGTTAAAGATTTCACCAAGTTTATATATCCACTTATTGTTGATGGAAAAATAAAACTTTGGACAGATGCTAACAAATCAAAAAGAATTGATGGAAAGAGTTTACAAGCCCTAGAAGTACAATCACAAGCCCCATTTCAGCAACTAAATCAACTATTAATATATGAAATGTGGGAAAATCAATCTAAAAAAACGTATCGCAAAATCCATGGTATTTCGTTTGTATTGGATTCAAGAAAAGACGAAATTATAAATTTTGGTTTTATCGATTTTTCAGACTTAACATCTATACTTAAAACCAACGAAGTTAAGGTTAATGCTACGGGTTATTCTCCCCTAACTTGGTGGCAGGTTTTCCAATTAAAGATTTACGATTATGAAATGGTAACGCTTGATGGCTCATTAGTTACCCCAAGGCAAGAAAGAAAAGTTACAGAAGAATACTTTTCGAAAGGGCAATATAATCCAGATGTAAATTCGCTTTCAACTAAGAAAAGGCTTTTATTAGAAATTTCTAAAAACACCGATTCAATAAACAATCAATTGCTTCACATTGCCTTGATTTCGTTTATAAAAGACAATCAATCTGAGTTTATAGCCCAAGTTAATGAAACCAATAGGAGCCTATATTTAAAAAAGAATTTGAGCCTTTCGTCCGTAAAATTGGTCGAAGAATGGTCTAATTCTAGCAATGGACTGACTCGAACGCTTCTCATGATAGGAATAACCCCTGAAGGTTCAACCGAGATTGATTATATTTCGGCACCCATAGTAAACTCGTGGAATATTTTAATTAATGATGACAATTTTACGCGAGTTTGCCAAGCAAATAACACATATATACGTGCAAATCGTATAAATTCCCAAGAGATACCAATGCAACAAAGTCAGAATTATTTGAATGCATTGTACTATCGCTGGGACTCAATCAATGAATATTTACAACAAAAATAACAAATGGTAACACTGAAATTTGGCACAGATGGCTGGAGAGCTATTATTGCAGACGAATTTACTGTAGAAAACGTAAGAAGAGTAGCTGCAGGTACGGCAAAATGGTTGGTTAAAAACTATCCTAATCCAAGTGTAGTGGTAGGTCATGATTGCAGGTTTGCAGGCAGACTTTTTACAGAGCATACGGCTGAAGTTCTAGCAAATAATGGTATTAAAGTTTACATTGCGAATAATGCATTTGTATCAACTCCAATGATTTCGTCAGGAATCATAGATTTAAAAACCGATGCAGGAGTAATTATTACTGCAAGTCATAACCCTCCAAATTATAACGGGTATAAGTTAAAAGCGAATTACGGTGGTCCAGCTTTATCTTCAATGATTGCAGAAGTTGAAAATTACACCCCTGATTCAGCTCCATTTTCATTAAAATCTTATAAGCAACTTCATGCCGAAGGCGCTATTATTGATGTAGATTTAGAAGATTTATATTGTAAAAAAGCTGAAGCTGCTTTTGATTTTGATGCTATCAAAAACTCAGGCATGCGCTTGGCTTACGATGCCATGTATGGTTCAGGACAAAACGTGATTCGAAGGTTATTGCCAGACTCTCAAATGCTACATTGCGAGCATAATCCCTTGTTCGGAGGAACTCCTCCTGAGCCACTAATGAAAAACCTTGGAGAACTTTCAACCTTAATGAAAAACTCTCCAAATTTGGATTTAGGCTTAGCCACAGATGGTGACGCAGATAGAATTGGCTTAATGAATGCAGACGGGAAATTTATCGATTCGCATCACATTATCCTTCTATTGGTTTTGTATACCCATAAATACAAAGGACAAACAGGTAAAGTATGTTTCTCATTCTCGAATACACAAAAGCTAAAACGCCTTTGCGAGTTTTTTGAAATACCTTATGAAGTTTGCAAAATTGGATTCAAAAACATTTGCGAAATCATGATAAAAGAAAATGTTATGGTTGGCGGTGAGGAGTCTGGTGGGATTGCCATCAATGGATTTATTCCTGAACGCGATGGCATTTGGATTGGCCTTGTGCTTTTGGAGTTTATGGCTAAAACCGGCAAAACTTTAGACGAGCTTATAGAAGAAGTATATTCTCTTGTTGGGCCATTTGCAATGGAACGTTACGACTTACATATCGATAACGATATTAAGTTAAGGACTATAGAAATGTGCAAAAACAACGGTTTTACTGAGTTCAATGGATTCAAAATTACCGAAAAAGAAGATTTAGACGGATACAAATTCCATTTAGGGAACGATCGCTGGGTAATGTTTCGTGCTTCTGGCACCGAGCCTGTTTTGAGGCTTTATGCAGAATCTGAAAGTATGGAAATGACCATTGCTATTTTAGAATCAGCAAAAAAACAAGTACTGGCGTAAATGTCAGAAAAACTATACATAGGAGACCGTGTTCGGTTGATGAATTCAAGAGATGAAGGCTTCATCAACCGAATTGATGGCGATTTAGTTTACGTTGCTTTAGACGATGGATTTATGTTGCCAGTATTAAAAAATGAGGTAGCCGTAATTGCTAAAGAAGAGGAGAAATTTACGAAAGATCCAGCTTCAAAACCTACCACAATTGCTAAAAAAACTGAGTTTATTGAAAAACAGAATTACCCATTCGACAATGGGGTTTATTTAATTATTGAACGTAACGAAAACAGTATTTCATATATCGTTTTCAACTACACTTCGGTACTTTTTAGCGGTGCATTATTCGGTAAGCCAACAAATCAACGCATAGGGAACGAATGGATTGGTATGGACAAGTCTGACGTCAATCCACATTCATTCAAATTGTTTTTTAAAGAGTTGAATGAACATGCAACTCAACGAGATGAAGTATTATTGGAAGGTTTTTTCTTTGCAAAAGAGCATCACATACATTTATCTCCCATATCTAAGCAATTCAAGGTTAAAGAATTAATGATTAAGGGTAAGTCGATTAAAATCCGTGATTTTGACCATCCTGTTTGGATGTTTAGCACCAACGAAAAGTCCAATATTCCAACTGCAGAGTTTATAAGAGAGTCTATTTTAGAAAACAAACCAAATAATGAGTTTGTTGCTAAAATTAAAACTTCTGAATTATCTACTAGGGAATTAGAAATAGATCTTCATACAGAAATGCTTTTTCCAGGTGAAAACCTCGACCCAACGCTTGTTCTTTCTAAACAAATTGAAGTATTCCAAAAAAAGTTAGACGAAGCGATTCAACAAGGTAGAAACCAAATTATCTTTATACATGGAGTAGGTAATGGAATATTGCGCAAAGAAATTCAAACCCATTTAGGAAAACATCCTCATGTAAAAACGTTTAAAGACGCTCGAAAAGAACGGTTTGGATACGGAGCAACTGAGGCATTTATTAAATAAAGAATACGTGATCTATCGCTCTGTAAAAAGAGAGGAAAGTCCGGGCAACGCAGAGTGCCAAACTGCATGAAAATGCAGGCATTCGAAAGAATGACAGAAAGTGCCGCAGAAAATTACCGCCTTCGGGTAAGGGTGAAAATGTGAGGTAAGAGCTCACAAGCGGGTGTAGTGATGCACCCACTGGGTAAACCTTTTGGGTTGTAAGGCCATGTAAACCGGATATACATTTACTCGGATGTTTCGGAGGGTAGGCCGCTTAGATAAATGATAGAGCCTTTTTCGGAAGGAACAGAACCCGGCTTATAGCGTATTCTTTTAAAAAAAATGGGGCAAAAGCCCCATTTTTAGTATCATTGCTTAAACAATTGTTATGTCGCGGATTTTAATAATAGATGATGAACGTAGTATTCGAAATACCTTAAAAGAAATTTTAGAATACGAAAACTTTGAGGTAGATGAAGCTGTTGATGGAGTTGAAGGCCTAGAAAAAATCAGCCTAAATAGTTACAATTTAGTTTTATGCGACATTAAAATGCCCCGAATGGATGGCATGGAAGTGTTGCAAAGCATCCAAAAAACATTTCCTGAGCTTGCAGTAATCATGATTTCTGGACATGGAACTATTGAAACTGCAGTTGAAGCTACTAAGCTGGGTGCCTATGATTTTATTTCTAAACCCCCAGATTTAAACCGATTATTAATTACAGTTCGAAATGCCATTGAGAAAACTTCGTTAGTAACAGAAACAAAGGTTCTAAAACAAAAGGTTTATAAAACTCAAGAAATAATTGGAGAATCGCCCTCAATTGTAAAAATAAAAAACACCATTGATATGGTAGCTCCTACTGATGCCAGAATTTTGGTTACCGGTGAAAATGGAACGGGGAAAGAATTAGTAGCTCTTTGGATTCACGAAAAAAGCAATCGTTCTCGTGGACCATTAGTAGAAGTAAATTGCGCTGCAATTCCATCTGAGTTAATTGAAAGCGAATTGTTTGGTCACGAAAAAGGTGCTTTTACCTCTGCTATTAAACAGCGCATTGGAAAGTTTGAACAAGCTGAAGGTGGAACTCTATTCTTAGACGAGATTGGTGATATGCCACTTTCTGCACAGGCTAAAGTATTACGTGCACTCCAAGAAAATAAAATTACCAGAGTTGGTGGTACTAAAGATATTGACATTAACGTACGGGTAGTCGCAGCTACAAATAAAGATTTGATAAAAGAAATTGAACAAAACAATTTTAGATTAGACTTATACCATCGCTTAAGCGTAATTATCCTTCATGTTCCATCTTTAAACGATCGAAAGGACGACATTCCACTTTTAGCTGATAAATTCCTTTCTGAAATATGCGATAACTATAATATACCGACTAAACGCTTTCATGTAAATGCAATAAAAGCACTTAGAGAGTACAATTGGAGTGGAAATATACGCGAGTTAAGAAATGTTGTAGAGCGATTGGTTATTTTAAGCGGTCAAGAAATTACAGAATCTGATGTAACTGCTTTTACTTCTCCATTAAATTTAAATTATGGAACTTCAAATGAAAAAGCTGATTTCCAAGCCATACTAGACCATTACCCCAATCTTTCTGACTTTAAAGAATATACCGAAAGATTGTATATTGAACATAAACTTAAAGCAAACAATTGGAATGTTTCTAAAACTGCCGATGATATTGATATCCAAAGAAGTCACTTGTATAGCAAAATTGAAAAGTACAATCTCAAAAGAGATTAAAAAAAATCCCCTTCAAAATTGAAGGGGATTTTTTTTTAGTTAATTAGTATTAATCTCTAATTACACGAAGGGTTCCTCTAACCTCAGGCAAGAACTCACCTAACTTCTTTTGCTTAAATACGAAATGATAGGTTCCTGGTTTTGCATCAGGGCCCCAATCGTTTTTATAGTTGTCTGACGAATAAACCAATAATCCCCATCTGTCATATACTGTCAAATGTGAACCAGCATAAAAGCGTAAATTTTTGATAAAGAATGTTTCATTTATTCCATCGCCATTGGGTGTAAATACATTCGGGATTGATATTTTTTTATTTGAAACCTCATATTTAACCACATTGGAATAGGATATTAACGAATCTGCTGCGTTTTGCTTTACAGAATAAACACGTAAAATATATTTTCCCGCTGGGATTGGCTTAGTAAACAGATAGTCTGAATTTGGAGTTGTTCCAATTACATCCCAATCTTTAGTGCCGTCTTTTGCCATTTGCACACGATATTCATCAATTGGCCAGCCAATAAATGGCGTCCACTTAATGCCAACTTCTAATGAATCTGGAACATCTGTTGGTTCTACCCAAAGTTTTATAGTAGAAATTGAATCAGACATTGGTATTTCATACTTGAACTTGTTTACCATAGTTACAGCATACAACATGGATTTGTCTGCAGGTAAAAACGGGGGCGAACTCTCAACATATTTTAAAGTTGCTGTATCTGTAAAAGATTCAACTTCTTCCCAACCATTAGCTGGATTTTGAGTTCTCCAAAGCCTATAATATTTAAAGTATTTATTGTCGAATCCAACTGGTGCATTCCAACGAACGATATGGCCCTCGTCTGTAACGGTATCTACCGTATTATTCAGCATAGTCATTGGAGTTTGGTACTCATAGCAGTTTGGTAAGATTCTAATGCTAACAGAGTCAAATTCATTCATGAATTTTCCGCAGAAATTACCCATGGTGTTTCCATCAAACCCTGCTTTAACAATCATTTTGAAAACCAAATTATTGCCATACATTGGCTCAGCAACTTTAATAATAATCGAAGAAGTTATGGTATCTTTAGCAGAAGGATCATAAACACAGTTTTCTGGGAAAGCATAAATTACACGCAATGACTGACCGTTAGGTTTAGTAATTCTAAAACATGATCCATCTTTATCCACAGTTCTACAAGATATTGGCTTTAATAAACGAACTTTGAATATTGAATCTTCGCAATTCACTGTATAAGTCGTTGGGCTAAATTTAGGTATTTGAGCATCACAAATTTTACCTGCTGATATTTGTATTAAAGCATCAATTTCTAAAGAACATATCCTTGCTGTAATCCCAGTTCTGTACTCATCAATGCGCATTCCAAAAACAGAAATTTGATTTGTATTTGTTCTGAATGAAACATTTCCGTTTTTAGAATTGATAGTAATAGGTGAAGTTGCATTAAATGGGTTAGCAGTTGTATATGGTGCCTTATAAGTTAATGGTAAGCAAGTTTGTCCTTTAGGAGTAAGTAAACTAAATGAAAGTGAATCTTTATCGAATTCAACTACATTAAGCTGAATTTCAACCGGGTCATTTACGCAAAAAGCAGGCAATACAATTTGAGGGGCAAAGGGTGAATTATTACATGGAGCTTGTTGATGATTCATATAAGTTGTAACACACACACCATCACCGCCTGGATTATTTAAGTTTTGAACACTGCTACCCCTACAACAATCGGTGTATTTAAATCTAAAATGTTGCTGTGATGGCAAAAGACTAGAAGGTACTGTGAATATCCCATCGTACATCCATAATCGCATTCCAAATCTTGAGCCTCCAAAACATTGAGAGACATCAGTTTCGCATTCTGCTATTACTTGTGTACCTAATCCTGTCCCAGGTCTCTGATAAACCGTAATATTGGGTAAAGCAGACCATAGGTTTGCACCTAAATTGGTTGCATATTCTACATTCAAGTTAAAGGAGGTTCCTGGATTAATTGCTCCAGGAGCACAATCTTGATAAATCGCTAACGATATCATATATTGACTTCCTCCTAAGCATTGGAAAGAGATTGTTGAGCCAAGAATATGGCTTGCCTGCGAATTTGAAATTCCTATAAAAAGGACAATTGCAATTGCCCATAACTTTTTAATCATATGAAAAATTCAGTCTTACTCAAGAAGCAAATATAAGCGAACTAAATGTAGTTATACTGCTTCTTTAAACTTAATTACGTCTTTTTTGCTGTAACGTTGGGATTCAACCAACTTTAATAATTTATTTTCTATGTAAAATACTATAATTCACGTTTTAAAAAGGCATTTTGTACTTTTGCATCGAAATGAAAAAAATTCGTAATTTTTGCATCATAGCACACATCGACCATGGGAAGAGTACACTTGCTGATCGCTTACTTCAAATTACCAACACTGTAGAGGAAAGAGATTCGCAAGCGCAGCTTTTAGATGACATGGATTTGGAGAGAGAACGCGGCATTACTATCAAAAGCCACGCTATTCAAATGAACTATGATTACAAAGGCGAAACTTATACTTTAAATTTAATTGACACCCCAGGTCACGTTGACTTTTCATACGAAGTATCTCGATCTATTGCCGCTTGTGAGGGCGCTTTATTAATTGTTGATGCAGCTCAAGGTATCCAAGCACAAACTATTTCGAATTTATATTTAGCCCTTGATCAAGGTTTAGAAATCATTCCTATCCTAAATAAAATTGATTTGCCAAGTGCAATGCCTGAAGAGGTAAAAGATCAGATTGTTGATTTAATAGGTTGCGATAGAGACGATATTTTATCGGCAAGTGGTAAAACAGGAGAAGGCGTTGATAAAATGCTTGAAGCAATTGTAGAAAGAATTCCTGCACCCAAAGGAGATCCAGATGCCCCTTTACAAGCCTTGATTTTCGACTCTCTGTACAACAACTATAGAGGCGTTATTGCTTATTTCCGAATCATGAATGGTAAAATAAGAAAAGGCGAGAAAGTAAAGTTTGTAAATACCAGCAAGGAGTATTTTGCTGATGAAATTGGCATTTTAAAATTAAAAGGAGATCCTCGTAACGAGGTATTAACAGGAGATGTTGGTTATATAATATCTGGTATTAAAGATTCTAGAGAAATTAAAGTTGGAGATACTATTACATCGGTTGAGAACCCTTGTACCGAATCTATCAAAGGTTTTGAAGAAGTAAAACCAATGGTTTTTGCAGGAATTTATCCTGTTGATACCGATGAATACGAAGAGTTGCGTGAAGCAATGGAAAAGCTTCAATTAAATGACGCATCGTTGGTATTTGAAGCAGAATCTAGTGCTGCATTAGGCTTTGGTTTTAGATGCGGATTTTTGGGCATGTTGCACATGGAAATTGTTCAAGAGCGCCTTGAACGCGAATTCGATATGACGGTTATTACCACGGTTCCGAACGTTTCGTACAATTGCTTTACCTCAAAAGCTGAAAAGCTTATTATCAACAATCCAAGTGATTTACCAGACCCAAGCAAAATAGATTATATCGAAGAACCTGTTATTTCTGCTCAAATTATTACTAAAGCTGAATTTACGGGTCCTATTTTATCGTTATGCTTAGGAAAGCGCGGGGTTTTGAAAAATCAAATTTACTTGACACAAGACCGTGTAGAACTGAATTTTGAAATGCCTTTGGGCGAAATTGTATTCGATTTTTACGATAGATTGAAAACTGTTTCGAAAGGATATGCATCTTTCGATTACAACCCAATTGGATATCAAACCTCAAAATTAGTTCGCTTAGACATTCTTTTGAATGGAGATCCAGTTGATGCTTTGTCATCTCTTATTCACCAAGATAAAGCCTACGATTTAGGTAAACGTATGTGTGAGAAATTACGCGAACTGCTTCCTCGCCAGCAATTTGATATTGCAATACAAGCTTCTATTGGTGCTAAAATTATTGCACGTGAAACCATTAAAGCATTGAGAAAAGACGTAACAGCTAAGTGTTATGGTGGAGACATTTCGCGTAAACGTAAACTTTTAGAGAAACAGAAAAAAGGTAAAAAGAGAATGCGCCAAATAGGTAATGTTGAAGTGCCTCAAAATGCATTTTTAGCCGTTTTAAAATTAGATTAATAGTGGTATCGAATATTCTAAGCGGTAAAATAGTAGCTGATCAAATATTAGCCGACATTAAATCAAAGGTTTCATTCTATGTAGAAAATGGAATGAGAAAACCTTGTTTAGCAGCTATATTGGTTGGCGATGATCCCGCTTCAGAGACTTATATTCGAAACAAATTAAAAACCTGCGCTGAAATAAATTACGAATCGAAATTTTTGCGTTTAGATGCTTCAATTCATGAATCTGATTTAATTGAGTTGATAAAAGAAATTAATCAAAACCCTGAAATTGATGGACTTATAGTTCAATCTCCACTGCCAAAGCACATCAACGAAAAGAATATAATATTAGCCATTGACCCTGACAAAGATGTGGACGGATTTCACCCAATAAACTTAGGCAAAATAGCACTTGAAATGCCCGGATTTATTTCTGCTACTCCCGGTGGAATTCTTGAGTTTTTCAAATATTATAATATAGACACTTTAGGAAAACATGCTGTAATTATTGGCAGAAGTAACTTAGTTGGCACTCCGCTTTCCATACTTTTATCTCGAAATACCAACCCCGGAAACTGCACAGTTACACTTTGTCACAGCAAAACAAAAAACTTGGCAGATATTACAAAAACAGCAGATATTTTAATTGCAGCTATTGGCAAACCAGGATTTGTTAAGGCAGATATGATTAAACAAGGAGCAGTTATTTTTGATGTTGGCATAAATAGGATTATTAGTGCAGAAAATAAATCGGGTTACAAACTTATAGGAGATGTAGATTTTATTGAAGTTGCCCCAAAATGCGAATATATTACACCTGTTCCGGGAGGGGTTGGATTAACAACTATTGCTATGCTAATGAAAAATACGCTTCAGGCATACGAGAAAAATATAACCTCAAACTAATTTGACAAAATAGAATTGAACAAAATGAAGATATTTTACACATTGATTTTCATCCTTCCACTTTTGATTTTTGGATGTGATAAAGATAAAAGCATTGAAAAAAAGATTGCTGGCACTTGGGCTATTGACCAATTAACTGGGAGGACTTTTTTAATAAACCAGGGAACCAAGGTTAGGATTGTTGATATTATTGCTAGGGAAAAGGGAGCTATGGCTTTTAATATCGATAACAAGGGTTATATTAATTATCCTGCTAATGGCGTAATCGTGAATTCAATTATCACAAATTGGGCAAATTATAACGACACCTTGGCTATTTCATTTAAAGATCAAGAATTCTTTCTTCCAGAGGTTGCTAAGTTTACTTTTAAAGAAATTGGCTCAAATACATTGGAATTAAGATACAATGCCATTAATAAAGCATCTATAGACTCTACTTTCGAATATTCATTTTACATCCGATTAAAGCGTAAATACTAATGCAGAACGCAACCCTTCCCGTAATGGAAAGATTTTATACCATTCAGGGCGAAGGTAAAAATCAGGGAAAGGCCGCATGGTTTATCCGACTTGCAGGATGTGATGTAGGCTGTGTTTGGTGCGATGTAAAAGAATCGTGGGAAGAAAGTAAACATCCAGTAGTTTTAATTTCAGATTTAGTAGCTGAAGCTGTACAAAGTGGAACACCTAATGTTGTAATTACTGGTGGGGAACCGTTATTGCATGATTTATGGCAAATAACTAAAGAATTGAAAGAAGCTGGTCTCGAAATTTGGCTCGAAACATCCGGCTCAAGTCCGTTAACAGGATATTTCGATTGGATATGCGTTTCTCCAAAAAAATTCAAGGCTCCCTTGCCTGAAGTTTTAAACCAATCCCATGAATTTAAGGCTGTAGTTTTTCATAAATCTGATTTTGAATGGGTAAATACATTTATACCCAATTTAAACCCATCTTGTGAACTCTTTTTACAGCCAGAATGGTCGAAAAAAAACGAAATCACTCCATTAATCGTTGAGTACGTGAAAACAAATCCTAAATGGCGCTTATCCCTTCAATCACACAAATACATAGATATACCTTAACGCTACTTTTACTTCTTGTTTCTACCCTTTGTTTTTCGCAGGGAAAACCAACAAAAGTGGAAAAGGAGTATGAAAAGGCTATGAAGTTTGTGCAAGAAAAAGATCTTGTTAAAGCAATTCCAGCGCTTAGCCGAGTTGTAGAGTTGGATCCAACACATAAAAAAGCCATAATGACTTTAGGTGATGCTTATTTTTTACAAAAAGATTTCCCTAATGCATTGAAGAACTATCAGTCATTAACCAAAATCGATTCTTTATTTCATCCCCGACAATACTTAAATGCGGCCAAGATCTACATAAAAGAGAATGATTATAAAACAGCACTTGTGCTAATTAGAAATGTATTTCGTTTCAAAATTCCTAATTTCCAGACAGTGTATGATGCTGAATTAATTGAGAAAAATTGTGTTTTTGCAATTCATGCCATAGCAAATCCAGTATCTTTTAATCCTCAAAACCTAGGAGACTCCATCAATTCTGCAAATGACGAATACCTTCCAAGCTTAAGTGCAGATGACGAATGGCTGATATTTACCCGAAAAGACAATCAAGAAGATTTTTTCTATTCTAAAAATTTAGGCAAAACGTTTTCAAAAGCAAAAGCGCTTGAAGGCACATTAAACACCCGAGAAAATGAAGGGGCTCAAACTATTTCGCCCGATGGCAATTCGCTATATTATACTGCATGCAGTAGAAAAGATGGCTTTGGCAGCTGCGATTTATATGTTGCTACAAGAAAAGGGAATAAATGGGTTGATGGTAGAAATTTAGGCGAATCGATAAATACGCCTTATTGGGAGTCGCAACCTAGTATCTCAAGCGATGGCAAACACCTTTTTTTCATTAGCAACCGACCCGGTGGTAACGGAGGTTCAGACATTTATGTTTCTGCTTTAAAATCTAATGGCGATTGGAGCATCCCTGAAAATTTAGGTAAAAACATAAACACTCGCAGCGATGAAAGTTCTCCCTATATCCATCCTGATGGCAAAACACTTTATTTTTCAAGCGATGGGCATCCAGGAATGGGGGGTAAAGATTTATATGTTTCGAGGTATGAAAATGGAGCATGGCAAACTCCTACAAACTTGGGGTATCCGATAAATACACAAGCAAATGAAAGCAGTTTGTTCGTGAATTTAAATGGTACTGTAGCCTATTATGCAGCGGAAAAAAGTGATAGTTATGGGAAAAACGATATCTACAAATTTGAACTATATGAAGATGTTAGGCCTTCTAAAGTAATTTATGTAAAAGGAATAGTGTTCGATAGAGTAACAAATTTGCAGGTTCTTGGTCAAATCGAGATACAAAATATTACTACAAAAAAGAGTGTTTTTTCATATGTTTTCAATCCAGAAAACGGTTCATATATCGCATGTTTGCCCCTAAATGAGAACTACGCATTGTCAGTTTCATCTCCAGGGTATTTGTTTTATTCAGAGAATTTTAATCTCGTAGAAACCAACAAGGGCTCCATTCAGTATAATATTCCTTTAGAGCCTATTTTGGAAGGCAAAGAAGTTGTTTTGAAAAACATTTTCTTCGAAACAGACTCTTTTCAAATAAAAAACGAATCAAAAGTTGAATTACAGAAACTTGCTGATTTTATCAACCTAAATCCAGGAATTAAAATTGAAATTCAAGGACATACGGATAATGTTGGCGATCGCATTTACAATTACAAACTTTCTGAAAAACGAGCAAAAGCTGTTTACGATGAGTTGGTAAAAATGGGAATAAATGCAGCTCAACTAATGTCAAAAGGATTTGGCGATATGAAGCCAATTGTGCCAAATGACACCCCGTTAAATAAAAGTTTAAATAGAAGAACCCAATTTAAAGTATTAAAGGGTCCTTCCAAATAATTATTCTGCTATTTTCTTGTACACCTCATGAACTGCCAAAAGTTGTTCTAAAAGGCGTTCAACATTATGTAATGGAATCATATTTGCGCCATCAGATAGGGCTTTACTTGGTTCTGGGTGCGTTTCCATAAACAAACCATCAATCCCACAAATCATTCCAGCCCTTGCCATAAGGGGAATTAAATCGGGTCTTCCACCGGTAACTCCACTCATTTGATTGGGCTGTTGAAGTGCATGCGTAACATCTAAAACCACCGGAACATCAAAGGATTTCATGGTAGGAATTCCTCTAAAATCTACCAATAAATCAGAATAACCAAACGATGTTCCACGCTCAGTCAACATCACTTTTTCTGACCCTGCCCCTCTTACTTTATCTACTGCATGTTTCATAGATTCTGGAGATGAAAACTGCCCCTTTTTAACGTTAACCCACTTTCCAGTTTCTGCTGCAGCCTTTATTAAATTGGTTTGACGGCATAAAAATGCAGGAATTTGTAAAATATCTGCAACTGTTGCAGCCATTTCTGCTTCTTCAGCCTCGTGAATATCTGTAACAATAGGCAATCCTGTTGTAGTTTTAATGCGTTGTAAAATCTCTAACGAGGTCTCATCTCCCAAACCAGTAAAGGAATCGATGCGGGTTCGATTGGCCTTTCTAAAAGAAGCTTTAAAAACGTATGGGATATTAAATTTATTCGTTATTTCTATAAGTTTTTCAGCAACTTCCATGCATAAATCGTAACCTTCTACTACACATGGACCTGCTAAAAGAAAAAAATTGCCTGATTCGGTAAATTTTAATCCCGGAATTGTTGATGGAATTCGTAACATTTTACAAAAATACGTTTAGAGTACAGATATTTGAGGTATGATTCAAAAACAAATTAAAGCCAATTACATAGATATTGCTGCAAAGCACATTTTTCCGGCACAAATCAGCATCAAAAATGGAATTATTGAATCAATAACACCCATTTCTGAGCCATGTACAACCTATATTTTACCGGGTTTTATAGATTCACATATTCATATCGAAAGCTCTATGCTTCCTCCTAGCCAGTTCGCTAGGCTTGCTTTACGACATGGAACGGTGGCAACCATTTCAGACCCGCATGAAATTGCAAATGTTTGTGGTTTAGATGGCGTTAAACTGATGATTGAAGATGGCAAAAGGGTACCGTTCCATTTTTTCTTTGGTGCTCCTAGCTGTGTTCCCGCAACTTCTTTTGAAACTTCTGGTGCAAACCTTGGAATTGAAGACGTTGAAGAAATGCTTTCTTGGCCAGACATTTGGTATTTAAGCGAAATGATGAATTATCCTGGAGTTCTTTTTGATAACCCAGAAGTATTGGCTAAGATTCAAGCATCACACAAAGCAAACAAACCGGTTGACGGCCATGCTCCCGGATTAAGAGCAGAAGATGCTAGAAAATATGCATCAGCTGGCATTTCAACCGATCACGAATGTTTTACCTACAATGAAGCTCTGGAAAAAATTGGATATGGAATGAAAATTCTGATTCGTGAAGGTTCAGCAGCTCGTAATTTCGAAGCACTTTATCCGCTAATCGATGAGTTCCCATACAAGGTTATGCTTTGCAGCGATGACAAACACCCCGATGAGTTAATAAATGGGCATATAAATCAATTGGTTGCTAGAGGCATTGCAAAAGGTTTAGACTTATTTAACCTATTACAAGCTGCATGCTTAAATCCAATTTCTCATTATAAATTACCCGTAGGTAAATTACAAGTAAATGAGCCTGCAGACTTTATAGTAATCAAGGATCTTATTCAATTTGAAGTTCTTGAAACTTGGATAAAAGGAGAAAAAGTAGCAGAAAACAACCAAGAACTTTTTACCATAACGCCTGCAAAGGTGATTAACAACTTTTCGTGTAATCCCAAAAAGCCTTCTGATTTCTTTATTTATGAAGAAAGTGCTACTGTTCGCGTAATTGATTGTTTAGATGGCCAATTAATTACCAAAGAATCAACTCATCTTCTTCAATCTATAAACGGAGTTCTTCAATCTGACCAAGAATATGATATCCTATTTATAGCTGTAGTAAATCGTTATAACGAGGCAAAAATTACCACTGCTTTCATCCGAAATTTTGGGTTAAAAAATGCAGCAGTTGCATCAAGTGTTGCGCACGATTCGCATAATATTGTGGTAGTTGGAACATCGTATGAGTTAATTGCTAAAGCAATAAATGGAATTATTGCAAACCGTGGAGGCGTTAGTTATGCTGATGAATTTACGTTGGAATGTTTGCCTTTAGAAATTGGTGGACTTATGAGCAGTTTAACAGCTGAAGAAGTTTCAATTCTTTACAGCTCAATTGACTTAAAAGCTAAAAAAGCCGGATCAACATTACGAGCTCCATACATGAGCCTTTCATTTATGGCTTTGCTGGTTATTCCACAGCTTAAAATAAGCGATTTAGGATTGTTTGATGGTTCTACTTTTACATTCACCTCGCTTTTGAATAAAAATGAGCAAGCCTAATTTAATTTGCATTCATGGTGCATTGGGTTGTGGCGAAAACCTTGCTGAAATTGCACTAGAATTATCCTCGCAATTCGAATGTTTCATATTCGAATTGCCATTTCATGGAAAAACGAAAGCATACGGTAATTTTGAAATGCAAGATTTTGCGGAGGAGCTTGAAGTTTTTGCAAAAAAGTTTAATATTTCAGAATACTTTGTATTTGGCTACAGCATGGGCGGGTACATTGCATGTTTAAGCCATCTTTCGGGCAATTCTGCTTTAAAAAAAATATATACTTTAGGCACTAAATTTCATTGGAATTCTGATGAAGCTAGTAAAGAAACAGCCTTTTTAAACCCGGATAAAATCATTCAGAAAGTACCGCATTATGCAGCCATGCTAGAAAAAACGCATACCTCTTTTGGGTGGCAAAATATGTTACTTAAAACAGCTGATTTAATGCTTGGCTTAGGAAAAAACAACTTACTAAGCCAAGAAAAACTATCAAAAATAACTATTCCTGTTTGTGTAGCTGTTGGAGAATTTGATACCATGGTAACCCCTGCTCAAGCACAAAACACCTTTGAAACTATTCCAAATGCTACATTAGCTGTTATAAAAAACAGCTATCATACACTTGACAAGACTGATTTAAAACTTTTGTCGCAAAATATTTTGCAGTTTCTAATAGATTAGGCTTTATTTAAAATCACCTGTTCAATCAAATTGCTACCAAAACGATAAGGCAAATAAGCAAGTGAAGGGATTTTTTGAGTGATTGATACGTTAGCAGGTTGGCCTTTTACAATAGCTCCGTGCGTATTTTGAACTTCCATAGCAAATGCAGCATTGATTGTTGCTGCATTTAATACCTCGTTAGGCAGCATTTTCATTTTCAGACATGCCAGAGATAATATAAACGACATGTTGCCAGAAGGAGAACTACCGGGGTTATAATCTGTTGCTAAGGCTATTGGCAAACCAGCGTCAATCATCCTACGAGCCGGTGGAAAATGTAAGTTCAAATAAAAAGCCGTTGAAGGGAGCAAGGTGGGAATGGTATTTGATTTAAGTAAAGTGTTAATCTCATCATCGCCTGTAAACTCTAAATGATCAACGCTTAATGCGTTGTGCTTCACTCCTACCTGAATTCCTCCCGAAAAATCGAGTTCGTTGGCATGAATTTTAGATTTTAAGCCATATTTATCCGCAGCTGTTAGCATTTTATCTGTTTCTTCAACGGTAAAGAATCCTTTATCGCAAAAAACATCAAAATAATCAGCTAAGCCATTATCAGCAGCATAGGGTATCATTTGTTCAGTAACAATCCTTACAAACTCATCTCTATTTTCACGGAATTCGATAGGCAATGCATGAGCTCCTAAAAGTGTGGCTTTAATGGTTACTGGCATTTCCTCTTTTAACCTTTTGATTACTCTCAACATTTTGATTTCATCCTCAAACGTTAATCCATAACCGCTTTTTATTTCAATAGCACCTGTTCCGAAGGCTATCATTTCTCTTACTCTAGCTTCAGCTGCTACAAAAAGTTCATCTTCTGATGCAGATTGTAACTTTTTAGCTGAATTTAAAATTCCACCCCCATTTTTTGCAATCTCCTCATAAGTCATATTTTGAAGCTTGTAAACAAACTCCTGCTCACGGCTACCATGAAAAACGATATGTGTATGCGGATCGCACCAAGTGGGCAAAACTGCTTTTCCGGTTGCATCAATTATGCTTCCTGCATTTTCAGGGCAAGTATCCATAGTGCCGAAATCTAAAATTTTTCCATTTTCGATTAATACCCAAGCATTTTCGCGAACATTCAGCATGTTCATTGCTTTACCTTTGCATAATGATGGCGTATTTTCAAACGCTTGAACTAAAAAACCTATATTTCGAATAAGAGTACTTCCCATTTTGTAAAAATGGGAAGAAACAAAATATCTACCTAACTAAAAATGAAAAAACAAAAGGCGCTTTTCTTAGACAGAGATGGAGTAATTAATCATGATCCGGGCGACTACACAAAAAGCTTGCAAGAGTTTACCATTTTACCCTTAGTTTTTGACCGATTAAAACATTGGCAAGACCTTGGTTATCTGTTAATTATTATCACCAACCAAGGCGGAATTGCGAAAAAGCTTTACACAGAAACTACACTGCTAGAAATTCATTTGCACTTTGTAAATGAATGTGCAAGTAATGGAATAAAAATTACTGAAATATACTATTGTCCTCATCATCCAGTAACAGGTAAATGCCTGTGTAGAAAACCAGAATCCATTTTAATTGAAAAAGCTGTAGCCAGATTTAATATAGACCCCTCTTTATCTTTTTTTATTGGCGACAAAGATCGTGACGTTGTATGTGGAACTTCAGCAGGTGTAACATCTATACTTATTCCAATAAATACTCCTATTCCGTTTTATGATCAAATAAAATAGCTTTTAAATATGTTCCGTTTTAAATAAATTTTCAATTTTATCTTGGGTCAAAGGCTTTAATATGTATCCCTTTACTTGTTTATAATTATTGCTTCTAATTTTATCCCGTTCATCTATAGAAGAAGTGAACATATGCACATCCACATTGTATCCATTTTCTTGCATTTGATCTAAAAATTGCCAACCGTTTAAAAAAGGCATATTTACATCTAATAAAATTAGAAGGGGTAAATATTTATCAGATAAACTTCGATATGCTTCGATTGGATCTGTAAAATGTTTAGTAGTTAGAGTAGAATCGTAATTGATTAACAATTTTTTTGCTATAAATTGGGTGATAGAGTCATCGTCTATTACCCAAACTTCTCTTTTTTCGTTTTCATTAAATCCCATATATAAAAATAACTAATCAATAATGCTTCGAAATTATGTTTTTATTTTAATAAAACACCATATTCCATAAAATTATTGACCTTGAGCCAAAGAATAACCCCTAGTTTCATCAAAATAATATAAATTTTCAGTCTTAATTACATCAAATCCAGCGCCAATTAATGCTTCAATTTGGTTTAATGCCAATCTATATTGCATAATATCTGATTTATTCGGAATCTCGAAACGGCATCTCCAATGGTCTGTGCAAAAAGTCTCGGGCAAACCGTTTGGCCAAATTTTCACACCTCTATTCGAAATTACCTCCAGGTTCAAACCATCGCAGGTTAATGCGTTAATTTTATTGCCAAACTCTTCAATATCAATTCCATCAAAATCAAGGAAGATGTCTACACCTACTAATCTTTTTACGGAAGTATCAATTTTCAATTTCCACTTTGATGGATTTATTGGGTTGATATTATTTGCAAAAACTGCTTTTGGCAAGTTTGTAGGAATCTCCCCTAAGCGGTTAATAAGTTCACTGGCAAACTCTTTTGTTCCAAGTTTTGCAACGCTGGTTTCAGGATGGAAAATATCTGCAGTATGTAGGCCATCTTCAATAGTTTTTAACCATGCATTGTTTATTTTGGCAGCTATTAATGGTTGATTAATATGCACCAACATCATAACTGTTGATAAAATTAAGCCTGATGGATTTGCAATATTTTGACCTGCAATCGTTGGTGCAGAACCATGAATTGCTTCAAACATGGCACATTTGTCGCCAATATTTGCAGACGGTCCTATTCCTATCGAACCAGAAATTTGAGCAGCAACATCTGAAATTATATCTCCATAAAGGTTTAACGTAACAATTACATCAAACATTTCTGGTGTATCAGCCAATCGCGCTGTACCTATGTCAATGATAAAACTGTTTGATTCGATTTCTGGGTATTCAGTGGCTACTTCTTTAAATACATCGTGAAAAACACCATCAGTCAATTTCATAATATTGTCTTTTACAAAACATGAGACCTTTTTTCGATTATTATTCCGTGCATATTCAAATGCATACCGCACAATTTTTTCGCTTCCTGGTCTTGATATAATTTTAAGGCATTGATAAACTTGGTTTGTTTGTCTATGCTCAATTCCTGCATATAAATCTTCTTCGTTCTCACGAATAATTACCACATCCATGGTTGGGTGTAACGTTTTAATATATGGCGAATAACCTATGCATGGTCGAACATTTGCAAACAGACCTAACGTTTTACGCGTTGTAACATTTAAGCTTTTATAACCACCACCGAATGGGGTTGTGATAGGTCCTTTCAAAAAAACTTTAGTACGTAATAACGATTCCCATGCATCATCTTTTATTCCAGAAGAATTACCAGCCAAATACACTTTTTCACCAATTTCAATCTCTTCATATGAAATTTGGGCACCTGCAGCTTCTAAAATACGTAAACCTGCTTCCATTATTTCTGGCCCAATACCATCACCGTATGCTATTGAAATGGGAGTTTTAATCGTTATCATGCTGCAAAATTACTCCTAATTGTTACTTTTTTTAGATGATTTACAACATTATTAAAGAAAGCTTTTGAAATCGGTGTAATCCTTCTATCTTTGCACTTCATTTGAAAAATAAGTAAGATGTTTGCAATAGTAGACATAGCTGGTCAACAGTTCAAGGTTCAGAAGAACCAATTTGTATATGTACATCGTCTTGCAGCTAATGTAGGAGATTCATTATCGTTAGATAAGGTTCTATTAGTAGAAGATGGTTCAAGTATTCAAGTAGGAGCTCCTTACCTTGACGGTAAGATGGTATCAGCTAAGGTTCTGTCACACCTAAAAGGGGACAAAGTTCTGGTTTTCAAGAAGAAACGCAGAAAAGGCTATCAAAAATTGAATGGCCATAGACAATCTTTTACAAAGATCCAGATCGAAAACATTGGTTAAAAAATAAAAGAAGATAAACCATGGCACACAAAAAAGGCGTAGGTAGTTCCAGGAACGGCCGTGATTCAGAATCGAAACGACTTGGGGTTAAGATATTCGGTGGTCAAGCTGCTATTGCGGGCAATATAATTGTTCGTCAACGTGGTACGAAACACCATCCGGGTGAAAATGTTGGTCTTGGAAGAGATCATACACTTTTCGCATTAGCTTCTGGGAAAGTTGTATTTACTAAGAAAAGAGATAATCGTTCTTATGTTTCTATTGAAACAGTTGCAGAATAGTTATTGTCTGTTTAAATAAAAAAGAGCCGCAAATGCGGCTCTTTTTTATTTAAACTCATTTTATTAAACATTTCGGGTTACCAAATAATCGGCAATGGCTACAAATGCTTCGTAAGCATCTTCATTCATACATGTTTTAGCATTGCTCAGGTCTTGTAAAGCCAATTTCTTATAATGGTTAATGTAATTCCGAATTTCATTATCAACCCCAATGTCTTTAAACAATTGTGTAACTGTTGCTACCTTCTCTTCGGAGGAAATTCCAATAATGGCATGGCTGTATAGCTGAAGATTTTCTTTCTGAACTTCTGATGCCATTTCAAAGGCTTTTAAATTCAATATGGTTTTTTTATTTGCAATGATATCTCCTCCTCGTTGTTTTCCAAAAACTTCTTTATCTCCAAACACATCTAAATAATCGTCTTGGATTTGGAAAGCAATACCAATATTTACGCCAAAATTATAAAGTTGCTGTGCAATTTCATTAGGAGCAGATCCAATTTTAGCACCGCAATACATAGAACACCCAAGCAAAACCGAAGTTTTAAGGCGAATCATTTCGATGTATTCATCAATAACAACATTATCGCGATTTTCAAAATCAATATCCAGCTGCTGCCCTTCACAAACTTCAACGGATGTTTTCAAAAAAACGTCCAATAACTCTTTAATATCCTCGTATTTGGTTTTTAGAAGCTCTAGTAAGGCAATCGTAAATAAAGCATCTCCAGACAATAATGCGCTGTTCAAACCTTTATCAAAAAAAACGGTTGGCTTACCCCTTCGAAGTGGTGCATTGTCCATAATATCATCGTGGAGCAATGTAAAATTGTGAAAAAGCTCAATGCTTACCGCTGCATGCAAAGCCCTTTGATGGTCATTTGCAAAAGATTTACATGCTAAAACCAGCATTAATGGTCTGAATCTTTTTCCATCTAGACCCATCATGTACCTAATTGGATCGTATAATCCTTGCGGATTTTCGGGTAAAACTAGGCCAGAAAAAGCAGTATCGATATCTGCTTTTAAATCATTAATAATTTTAAGAGAAAACATTACTCAGCTTCAGGAAGGATTTTCAAATCAACAGTTCTTGTTTGCAAATTTACCTTTAAAAGTTTAACGATTACTTTCTGACCAAGCTTAAATACACGATTATGACTTACTCCAATAATTGCATATTCATCTTCATCAAAATAATACCGGTCATCTTCCATTTGTTGCAATTTCACAAGCCCTTCGCAATAATTCTCAAGAATTTCGACATAAATTCCGAAATCTTTTATCTCTGTAATAATTCCTTCAAAATCTTGGTCAATTCTATCTGCAATCATTTCTATTTGCTTGAATTTAACTGATGCACGTTCAGCTTTAGCAGCTTTACGCTCTTGTTCTGAACTATGGCGGCATTCTTGCTCTAGGGTTTCGATAGAAGCTGGTGCCTGATTATCGAGATATAATTGCAATAACCTATGCGCCAAAACATCAGGATAGCGCCTAATTGGGGAAGTAAAATGGGTGTAATAATCAAAAGCTAAGCCATAGTGACCAATATTTTTTGTCGTGTATTCAGCTTTTGCCATCGATCTAATACCCATCGATTCTAATACTTCTTGCTCGGGGTTTCCAGCAATTTTGTCGTATAGTTCGTTCAACGATTTTACTACTGCCGCTCTGTTATTAACTTTTAAATTGTAACCAAATCGAGCAGCATAGTTTGCAAAAAGTTGTAATTTTTCTTGATCAGGCACATCGTGTACACGATATACAAAATGATTTGCGTAAATTCCCTTTTTGAGTTTAAACACAAAAGAGGCCACTTCTTTATTAGCCAAAAGCATAAAATCTTCGACTAATAAATGGGTATCTTTTCTTTCTTTTTGAACAATCCCTATAGGCTTTGCATTCTCATCTAATTTAAACCTAAACTCTCTTGATTCGAAACGCAATGATCCATTTTCAAACCGCTTAATTCTTATTTGCTTTGAAATGTCGTTTAAAATCTTCAATTCATCGATAAAATCACCTTCTCCAGCATCGATTATTTCTTGTGCTTCTTCATACGAAAATCTTCTGTCTGAATGAATTATTGTTCTACCAAACCAACGTTTAAGTACGTTTCCGTCAACATCTATTTCAAAAATTGCAGAAAACGTTAGTTTATCTTCGTTTGGTCTTAAAGAGCATAGTACATTCGAAATATTTTCGGGAAGCATCGGCACAACCCTATCAACCAAGTAAACAGATGTGCTGCGTTTTAAGGCTTCTTCATCTAAAGCTGTTTTGGGCTTTACATAATGCGAAACATCTGCAATGTGAATGCCAATTTCATATACTTTTTCACTTAACTTCTTAATAGATAGTGCATCATCAAAATCTTTTGCATCAACAGGGTCAATAGTGAATGTTGTTGTTCCTCGAAGATCTAACCGCTTATCTATCTCCTCTTGGGGAATAATGTCAGATAATTTCTCAGCTTCAGCAATTGCTTCTTCAGGAAATCGAATCTTGAAACCAAATTCAGTAATGATGGAACGCATTTCGGTTTCGTTTTCACCAACTGTTCCTAAAATTTCTGTAACAACCCCAATAGGGTTTTTTGATTTTTCAGGCCATTCGATGATTTTTACGATTACTTTTTGTCCATTTATTGCTCCATTTAAATCCGATTGTGATACAAAAATATCAACTGGCATTTCTTTGCTGTCTGCAATTAAAAATGCAAATCTGGTTGAAATTTCAATAATTCCGACAAAAGATAATTTTGAACGCTCTAAAACTTCAATTACTTCTCCTTCTGTTTTCCCATTTTTACGAACTGCTCGCAACAACACTTTTACAGTATCGCCAGGAAGCGCTTTCCCAATTTTATGTGCAGGTACGAAAATGTCTTTTTCGAATCCATCTGCAGTTACAAAACCGTAACCTTTAGAGGTAATATCTATTTTACCATCTACAAAACTTGATGTAGACTTTAAAATATATTTATCGTTCTTAGTTATTTCTATAACGTCTTGGCTCAATAATTCTTTAATGATGGCTTCTATTTTTTCTCGTAATGCTTTGTTACCTAAGCCTAAGCGAGATGAGATTTCTTTATGGTTAAAACTACGTTTTTGGAACTGACGGAACAAATTGGTAACTTCTGACAATAAGTCTAACGGTGGCAAACCTGAATTTTTATTCTTTTTCAAGGTGATATTTATTAATCGTTTATCAATGGTATCGCATCGATTAATTGTTGTGTGTAAACTTCTTTTGGATTAAAAAACACTTGGTCTGCTTCATCGTATTCAACTATTTTGCCTTTATTAAGTACTAAAATTGAATCGGAGAAGTAACGTACAACACTTAAATCGTGTGAAATAAATATTAAAGATAGCTGATATTTCTGTTTGAGAGTGTTTAAAAGATTTAAAACTTGTGCTTGTACAGAAACATCTAAGGCTGCAACAGATTCATCGCAAATCAACAGCTTTGGATTTAGCGCCAATGCGCGTGCAATAACTGCACGTTGTTTCTGACCGCCACTCAATTGGCGAGGGTATCTATTAAAATAATTTTCTCCTAATCCAACATCTAATAAGAGTTTTTGTGTTTTTAGTACAATCTCAGCATTAGTCAAGTCTTTAAAATGAACTCCAATTACTTCCATAATAGCTTCACCAATCTTAATATCAGGATTTAAAGCACCTGATGGGTCCTGGAAAATAATTTGAGCCTCACGTCTATAGGCTAACAATTCCTGTTTATTGAATTGTAAAACATCTTTGTTGTTAAATTGTATTGTGCCACTTGAAACATCAACAAGCCTTAAAATGGCTCTTCCAATTGTGCTTTTTCCACTTCCAGATTCTCCAACAATGCCTAAAATTTCGCCCCGTTTTAGCGAGAAATTAACATCGGAAACAGCATAAAAATATTTTGTAACCCTTCCAAAGAAATTATGTTCAAATTCATAGGAAACATTGAGGTTCTCCACATTTAGAATAACATTTTCTAAGCTCAACTCTTTTAATCTTGCTGTTCGTATTTTGGGCAGCACTTCTTCTGGCTTATAATTTTCATGTAAGTTAAAATCTTCAACAGTTGGTAAACTCTCAAATCGAACGTCTATGGGTGGCCTGCAAGCTAAAAGACCTTTGGTATATGGCGTTTGAGGGTTTCTAAAAATTTCATTTTTAGGTCCATATTCTACTACTCTGCCACTTTTCATTACTAAAACATCGTCAGCAATTAGAGATACCAAGCCTAAATCGTGAGATATGAATACCATACCCACGTTTCGCTCTTTAATCAAAGATTTAAATAAATCTATTACACTTTTTTGAACCGAAACATCAAGAGCTGTAGTAGGTTCATCTGCTATAATTAAAATTGGGTCTTGGGCAAGTGCCATTGCTATCATTACGCGTTGCTTTTGACCGCCTGATAATTGATGTGGATACGATTCAAAAACACGAATAGGGTCACCAATTTTTACTTCTTCAAACAAACCCAACACTTTTTTCTTAGCATCAGCATTTGATATCTCTGGATTTAATAAAACAGCCTCAATAATCTGCTTGCCGCATTTCATAACAGGGTTTAAAGATGACATTGGTTCCTGAAAAACTACTCCAACTTTACTTCCTCTAATTTTTTTATTATCAGAGGTCATTAATTCGTAACAATGGTTTCCCGTATAAAGTGTCGCTTTACTTTGAGTAGAAATTTTACAAATTTCTTTTGGAATTAGTCCTAGAATAGACTTAAAAGTTATCGATTTTCCTGAACCTGATTCTCCTACTACACCTAAAACTTCTCCTTTATTAACTGACAAACTGATTGAATGTAACGTATCTGCCCAGCCAAATTCTGTTTTAAAAGCAATCGACAAATCAGTTATTTTCAATAAAATATCAGACATAAATGATTTGTTCCTCAGACATAATTGGCATTTGTTTCAATCGCAAAAGCAAATTTGCAACCGTTATTACATCTTTTTCACAATATGTTTTTATTCTCTCTAAACCACCGTTTTCGTTATAATACACATTGAATACTTGACTACCATCTATATCATCTTTAGGAGAAGGCACTCCTAAAATATTTGACATTAGGTTTAATGAAATATAGCTTTTCATATCTCCAAATTTCCATAATTGAAGGGTATCAATCATGTCTACTTCCCAAGGTTTTTTTGAAGAATAATCTATTTGTTCTGGAATTTTTAAATCATTAATTAAAGCTCTTCGAGAGATATAGGGAACATCAAACTCTTTTACATTATGCCCAGCAATTTTAAAACCAGGCAATTTGTTGTCATTAAAAAGTTTAAAAAAATCGAATAAAATTTCTTTCTCATCGTGACCAAAAAAAGAAGTTACTTTAAATTGATTTGGCACTCCGTGCTCATCAACGGAGAAAAAACCCAAAGAGATACAAATAATTTTTCCAAATTCGGCATAAATTCCAGCCCTATTATAAACCTCCTCTGCTAAAGAATTGCCTTGAGTTAATTGCTGAGCTTTAATATCCCAAAATTGCCTTACATCGTCCGGAAGATGATCGTAACCAATGTATTGAGGTACTGTTTCAATATCAATTACCAATATTTTTCTAAAATCCATTTTTTACTTTTTTTGAAGAATAACAAACAATTCACTTCCTAAACGTGGTTTAATCGATTTGTTTTCTTTGCTCATTGCAATTATATCAAATTTAGGTGAAAATAATTCTCTATACTCATCAATATTTCCACCAAATGGTGGTCCTTTTTCTAAAGGGAAATTAAATAAGACTCCCATTATAAAACCTCCATCATTCAATAGAGAAGCCATTTTATTTACATATTCGCTTCTCAAATTTGGGTCAAGTGCACAAAAAAAAGTTTGCTCAACAATCAGGTCATAATTTCCCTCATGCTTAAAAAAATCAATTTGAAAAGTTTTTACTACCGAATTATCTTTTAGTTTTTCCTTTAATTTCACAATAGGTGTAGCAGCAAAGTCTAAGCAATGTATATTTCCAAAATCAGCTTTTTCAAAATACAAAACTTCGTAAGCATTACCGCAACCGGGTATCAAAACCGACTTTGATTTATCAAAAAAATCTGCTATTCTAGCAATAGGTGGCGTGCAATAACCTACATCCCAACCTATTTCTTCATTTATATAGCGTTGTTCCCAATATTTATCATCAAGCATCCTATAAATTTAATGGCTTTTAAATGATACAATATTGGTAATTAAATAGTTAATTTTGCAAAAAAATAAAAGTAAAAATGTCAGACCAGACCAACGGTGGAAATTCAAAAAAAGGCATGCTAATTGGCCTAATTGTTATTTTATTATTAATCAACTTAGGATTCTTGTATTTTTGGAATACAGATAGAAATTTAAAAAATCAAGCTCAAACGTTATTAGACCAAAAAGAAACTGAGTTTGCTCAAGTTTCAAATGAATTGAATTCCTTTAAAGGGAAAAATGTTCAGCTTGATAGTCTAATTAATATTGCAAATTTAGAATTAGCAGTAAAAAGTGGGCAAATGGATAGTTTAATTGACATTTCTAAGAATTTTAGAATTACCAAAAAACAACTTGATAAATTTAAAATAGAAAACAGCAAGTTTAGAGATATCTCTAAACGCTATTTAAGTCAAATCGATTCGTTAATTACTGTAACAAAACTGTTGCAAGAAGAAAACACTTCGTTGAAGTCTACGATAACTGATGAGAAAAACAGATCTAGCAAACTGATTGATGATAATGTAAAACTTTCAAATAAAGTATCTGAAGCATCAATATTGAAAGCAGAAGCAATCGTAATTGAAGGTATTAAAACCCGCGGTTCTGGTAAAGAAGTAGAAAGTTCTAGAGCAAGAAATGTTGACAAATTGAAAATTTGCACCAAAATTCTTGAAAACAAAATAACAAGACCAGGACAAAAAGACATTTATTTTAGAATATCTGGGCCAGATGGTACGGCAATTTATAACGAACAAACTGGTTCAGGCAAATTTGCAATAAACAATAAGGAAACAACTTATACCATTAAATCAACTGTTAATTACCAGAATAAAGAGGAAAATGTTTGTGTTTCACATTCAACCGGAATGGATTACTCAAAAGGAAATTACAATGTTGAAATTTATGCTGATGGTCAACTTATTGGCAAAGGCACTATGAGCCTAAAGTAATTAAAATATATACCTAATTTGTACCCTAGCGGTATGATTCGTACTTACTAAACCTGACTTTCTTCCATCATAAGTCAGGTTTAGTTGTATTTGATCAGAAATTTTTCTGAAAACAGATACAGACCACAAATAATTTTTTCCAGCATTAAGTCCTTCTAGCATCTCATACGCAATGGCTGTATTTGTTAATCCGTTGTACCTATAATCGATAATTGAAAATTGCGCCCTCAACAACCCCTCTTTAGGCAGATTATATCCCAAATCAATTGTTGCTTTTATACCATTTAATTTATTGGGCTCTTTTAATTGATCAGACTTTAACACTTCAGTCTTTTCAATATAAGCACCAACAACCGACAATCTAAAATTATTAGACTGTTGCCAATTTAGTCGAATTTCATTTTCATTCTTATAAAATCCATAGTTTCTAGAAACATTTAATTCAGAACTTAGGTTTTTTATTTGATAAATTTTAGTAAAATCAACAGATAAATTACTTAAAAATAACCATCTTAATTTTAATGATTTCTCATTAATGCTCTTTGATTCAAAACCATAATTAAAATAATTGCGATTATTCCCATTTAAAAAATTAAAATCAAATCCAAAATTGGATGAAAATCTTTGAAAATAAATTGAATTTTTAATTAAGGTAGAATTTGCAAGTAATGTACTGTTTTCTATATTACTTCTAAATGGATTTATTGTTTGTAAAACATCATTACCGGTAGTTTTAATGTCAGAAGAAAAATAGGAAACAGCTGAAATTTTTCTAACATTATTTTTAATAAAACTACCTCTAGTTATTACCCTAGCTAAGTCAAAATTTATTGTATGATAATATTGATTGAAAAATGATTTTACAAATTGATTTCCCTGCAAAAAGACTTTTATATAATCTCCTTGATCCGAAAAAAATGAAAATTCAAATTCAGACAACTGCTTTATTCCATCTGTGTTGTAGTCATTCCAAATATAATTACCTTGACCCTTGGGTACTTTTACAAAAGAAAACTCTCGAATAGGTTCCTGACCAGTATTTAAACTGTAAAATAGGTTGCAAGTAATTAATCTTTTAAAAGCATTAAAAGAAGCATCTGTTTGGAATAAGTACACGCTACCCGATCCAATAGTATCGACAGAATTACTGTAGCTTTTTAAATCTCTAAAAATAAAATTTGATTTTAATCCAATATTTTTATTTTCTAATAACTCATAACCAACATTTACACTCTGACCAATTTGAGTTTTATAAAATTGTTGTTCAAAAGGCCTTTTATCTTCTCTAAATAGGTAATTAAAAGAGTATTTAGAAACGGGTGTTATTTTAGAAAAACTAAAATCAATTATTTTAAATTCAAATGCATTTTGGGATAAGGTATTTGTATTTTTTATCCTTATTTTATTTACCTCCTCCTCGTAAGTTATTTTAGTGAAAATATTGTTATATTTAAAAGAATGCCAAATTCGAGGTCTGAAATAATTGCCACTATTTAACGAATCGCTAAAGTTTAAATTATTTAACTCGCCCCCAAATTCATGCTCCTTAATGATATACTGAGAATTTAATTTTATTTTATTTCCGATATAATTAGTAGAAACCGTGTATCTAGAATAATCCATTAACATACTTAGGTTTTTAGCTTTTTTAAGATTCAAATTTAAATTCAATATATCCTCCAGATTATTTGAATAGACATTTTTCACATTCCAATCTCTTGCAAATTCAGCATTCCTGAGGGGTTGAATTATTCTAAAATTATTACTCAAATGTTCCCATGAAACTGTTGAGTAAAGAGATAAATTATTATTATACTGATTCAAATTATTAATAGAAAACTTATTTGCAAGGCCAGTATTTGTATTTTCTGCAAATTGATTTTTTGTTGAACTGGAAAAAGCTAATTCGTTTTGAATTTTGGTTTTTTGTGAAATTTGATGTCCACCTGTTATCACAATTAATTCGTTATTACTAGGTAAGGTTACCTGAATTGCAGGAATATATGATCCTTGTTTAACTGTATCAGATCCATTTATTACTGGTCTTAACCACTTAAAAACCTTACCATTAATATTTATTGGGTCAACATCATAATCTCCTTTTCCATTTCCAACCCACACAAACTGCACTCTTATCCCAGAATCAATTTTAGAGGCATTATAAACATATACTTTAGAATAACCTAATGTATCAACTTTCCTGTACAGGATTGAGTTTGGATCTACAAATAAACTATCACTATTGGGCAAATAGGCAACAGGATTTTGAGATGATAATTTACTATAAAAGTCAATTTCATTTTGGCTATTCTCTCTAAAAAGTGGTTGATTTCTATTGTCTCCCTCCCTATAGTATTTAATATCAAATGATGTCTTTTTTGATGCGATACTGCTTTCTAAATAGGTTATGGATCTGGAATAAGCTTGATTTGCATATTCGAATTCTAAAATAATTCTACTTTGATTTGTAATTAACATATTAGGAGTAAATACTATTTCAGCTGTATTATAATCTATTTTATAATCGTAAAGTTCGCCTCTTTTTAAGAGTACTCCATCAACATATACCTTTTCAGAAGCTGCAAGAATTACAATTTGCACCTCGTTAGCATTTCCAAATAACCTGTAAGGTCCTTGTAACCCCTCTTTCCCATTAAAAACCATTCTATTAAACTTTCCTCTAGCAAAAGAAAAATTTAACGAGCTGTTAATATCCCAATTCTTATTTAATTTATCATTAATAGCATATTTAAAACCCCTCGTATTTTTAAACGAACTGAGAAATGCAGCTGAACGAACGTTCAAATCATAGTCTCCTAATGTTAAATTATACTTTTTGTTTTTAATTTGGATAAAAACCTTATCGAAATCTTGCAGCTGTAACGTTGAGCCATCGGGTTGAATTGGAATTGAATTATCCGTTAAGGAGGCTACAACTTCCATCCCTTTTCCCAAATTACCAGAAAGCTGCAAATTTAAACCAGAGGAAAATTGTGTGTTTTGAGCAGAACCAGATACTAACCCTCGAGAAATACTTCCCGACTTATTTAGTCCTTCAAATAATTCAACCTTGTTTTCAATATCTGATACTTTAAATATCATTGGACGATATTTAAGCGAGTCAATTGCAATGGGTTTATACTTCTGCTTAAAAAAAATTGTAGGATTAAAGATTCTATATTCAAGAATCACAGAATCGTGACTAGTAAAAAATAATATTTCTGAACAGTTTTCAGAAAGCTTATAAAATTGAGAATTTATTAAATTGTTATGGCTATCATATACGAAAACCGAGTTGCAAATTACTGGTTCAGTTTCATAATTCAACCATTTATTGGCATGTACATGGAGAGTTGTTTTTCTTAAATTATTGATTTCTTGTGCTACTGCACAGGTATCTAAAACAAAATAAATAAGGAAAACTACTGTCCACTTCATTCAATTTTACTAATTGGTAGTTTTATAAAAAATGAAGTTCCAACCCCTAATTCTGAAATAAAAGTTATTGTTCCTAAATTAGTTTCAATAATTTTTTTAACAATTGCTAAACCTAAGCCCATTCCAGAACTTTTAGTGGTAAAATTCGGCTTAAATATTTTATCAAATAATTCAGTTGAAATTCCATTTCCATTATCTCTAATTTCAACTTTATAAAAAGCTGCTTCTTCTGTAATACTTAAAATTACTTTAGCTTTTTTGGAAGAATCTACACTTTGTACTGCATTTTTAATCAAATTATTCAAAGCTCGTTTAATTTGTTCTTCATCGGCATAAACAATTGCTTTTTCAATTTCTGATTCATTTATCCATTGAATTTCAACCGATGATTCAAATAAATCAATTACTTCAATTAGTGTTATAATAAAATTAAAATTATGCTTCTCGCTTATCGGCATCTGAGCAAAAGTTGAAAACTCAACCGCAATACGATTTAAACTTTCAATTTGTTCTAATATAGTACTAGAAGTCCTATTAAGTAATTCATCAAACTTGGGCGATTTATCGCTCCAAGCTCGCATGAGATACTGTATATTTAGTTTAATTGGAGTTAAAGGGTTCCTAATCTCATGCGCAACCTGTCTAGCCATTTCTCGCCATGCACTTTCACGCTCTGATTGAGCCAATAACGATGCTTTTTCTTCTAATTGTAATACCATTTGCTCATATTCCAATAGCATTACACCAATTTCATCTTTCCTTTTCCATGGAACTGCCAACTTTTGGTTTCCTAATTTGGTTTGAGAAATCAGGTAGGTTAATAATTTCAAAGGCTTTGTTATTCTATCCGATATCCAAAAAGCAATAAAAATTACTATAATTAAAACAATTACATAAATATTTAAAAGTGTTCCTAAAAAGGTATTTAAGTCTTGTCTAAGGTCTTGTTCTGTACTAAACGAAGGAACATTCAAAACAGCAACCAACGAATTGGATGCGTCTTTTAATGGCAAATACGCTGACAAATATTTAAGTTTTCCTATTTTCTCTTCAGTTACAAATAAAGTACGCTGCAAAATGTTCATTTGAAAAAAAGCATCATAGCTTATTAAATCTGAAACAATACCTTGGTCAAATAATTTTGCTTGCGAAGCATACGCTAATCTACCTTTCTTATCAAAAATGAAAATATCAGTATAATTATTTCCCGACAATAAATTTAAAGCCGAAATCTGCTCGTCTGACAATCTATCTACAAATTGAGATTCTTTAAATGTTAAATCAACATAAGTAGAGATATTTTGAATTTTACGCGTTAATAAATCTTGCTGCCTAGTTTTGTTTTTATAAACAGAATAAGTAACTGTAATGTATCCTAACAATACTAAAACTGCTGCAATAGAGCTTATCAATACAAATTCTATTCTGTTTTTATATGAAACTCCCAAAAACTGCAATCCATTTTTTGCAATTGACCATCCTAACCACAAAATGAATACCAAGAAAATTGATATAAAAATCAACATGGAGACAATGGTCAGAAAATTAACAATTCCCGGTTTTGGATAGCTGATAATCACTAACGCATCTTTTTCAGGTTCATATAACAAATGCTCAAAATCATCTTTTTCTTGAATATGGAATTCAAAACCATTTTTATCCCAAACAGCGTCTACTAAATTATATGGATACCTGCCCGATTGCAATGCTAGTTTCCCTTTTTGATAATAAGCCCAATTGTAAACTTGATACTGAATATTTCTGAGCCAATCGCCTTCAGTAAAAAGATTTGGGAAAGGACTTTCAGCCTTTATGGTTTTCTGAACTAATATTAATGAAAGCGTATCAGGAAAATTATTAGCGTTGAAAAAAGGAATGTTTAACTCATATGCTTGTCGTCCATCAAAACGAATTGGTTCTACAAAATTTGATAAAATTTGAGGTTGGGAAATCGACAGCACAGAATCTGTCAATTGTATATCATTTACTCCTATTGGATCGTAATAAAACTTTCTATTTACTTTTAAAACTAAAAACCGATCTAAATACCCTCTTAAATATTGCAGTTTAATTCTATTAATTATTGATTGATCTGTATTTAATGTTGAGTGAAATAACCTATTAATAAACGGGTCGAAATGTAATTTGCCAAAAGACTCGTTTAATAAAAATAATGCTAAAGGGTCATTCGGTGCATACACTTTTTGTGATACCAGTTTTGCATTGTCTATTAGTTTTTTATGGATGGCATTAGATACGCTTAGGCCAAAAACAATACAAACTATAAATATTTGATAAAATAATAATAATCTGTATTGGACATTTTGACGAAACAACAATAAGAATAAAGAGAAGAACGCCAATAAAAATATACCAAAATATTCATAATAATCTCCAAACCAAAGAATCAAACAAATAATAAAAATGCATACTATTGATAATATCAAATTCAAAATACTAATTTTTTTTCTTTTAATTATTTTATTAAAACTCAATAATATATAGGAGTTTATCAAAACAATAAAAACTAAAATAAATAAAGCTATATAACTATTAAATCCTAAATCAAATAAAATTGAAATATTGATCGGTATATTAGAATTTAATATTAAATTGGAAGATATAATCCATGAAAAATGAAATACTAAAAAATAAAATATAAAAAAAATAAAATATAAATACCCTACTCTATTCTTAAACAGTGAAACACTTGAAATTTTATCAATAAAAGTCTGTTTATTAAAAACTACATATAAAATTAAAGAGGAAATGCAAAAAACATGAAGAAGTAAATCACCAAGGGATGGTATCCAAAAGGAATTAGCAAATATTTTAGGATCAAATAATTCAATTAAAGAAACCCCTAAAAAATCTTTTAATAAGAAAAATAGAATTCTAACACCAAAAACCAAACCTATAAATCCTAAAACATTAGAATCTGATTTAATATGAAACCTAGAAAAAGGCATAAAAAAAGGCAACCAAAATATAAACAGAACAAACCCAATAAAAAATATCTTACCAGCCAACAATTTAACCTCATACAAATTAACCGTTTTGGAGTTAATAGCCATTTGAATTTTATAAATAACATTTCCACTTTTACTAAAAACTGGAACTCCAATATCATTAGATTCAACAACTTTTAAAAAATCCATTCCATTAAAAGAGGGGATAAATTCACTTTTCAAAAAATCATTATTTACAAAATATTTTTTCTTTAAGCATATAAAATACCTTATTTTAGTATTTGAAATAGTGTTATCTATAGTTAAATAATATCCGTTTTGTAATCTTAGTAAACTGTCTTGTTGCAATACAGACTTAATTTCAGGACATTGATTATTGTTCCAAAAAACTAAAGAATCGTTTTTATAAACATAGATAGTGTTATAATTTGGTACACTTTTAAATATATTATTGGCAGATTTCCAATCTGAAATTTCACTAATCTTTTGTTTATTATTCTGAATTAGAGTTGAAAAATCATTTACTTCATTATTTAAATAATTCTCTTGAACACTTTTAGCCTTTAATAAAAAGGTGCTAATTTTTTGTTCTGAATTTGCAAGTAAAAAAATGCCAATTATAAACAGACCTAAAATAGGCAGTAAGTAATAGATATATTTTTTATTATTCTGCATTTCTGTAATATAAAAAAAGGGGAGATAAATCTCCCCTTTTTATTAAATATATAAATTTATCTCATTAAAGAAAAACTTCCAGATTGTCTAAATCTTTTACCATCTACACCCCTAGCTGTAATATGGTAGCCATACATTCCTGGCGGTGCAATTTCGCCAGAATTATTTTTCTTACCAGTCCATCTCTCATTTGGATCTTCTGATTCAAAAACCTTATTACCCCACTTATCAAAAATTTGAAGTAAAAATGTTTTCATTCCAGGTGCAATAGCATAGAACTCATCATTTAAACCATCTCCATTAGGAGTAAATGCAGTTGGAGTGTATAATTTCGAAGGATAGGCAAAACATACGACATTCGAAGAACTAGAATCAGGAATAGCTTCGTTTTCTACAGCCTGAACATAGTAACAATAGAAACCTTTTTGAGCTTTTGGTACATCTATATCAATATACATTGTATCTATTAGATCAGCAATTTTAGAAAACGAACCGTTTTCAAGTTGAAAATAAACTTCATACCTACCAACACCATTTTGCCAGTTAACATAAGAATTCCACTTCAATCTAACATTTACTTCATTCCCTGACATTACTGAATCAACTTTCAATACCATAGTTCTACCGATATTGCTTGAGTCACTTCTATTTCCACAGCCATCAATATACCTTACTCTATATGCATAGGTGTTTTCAACCGTATTAACATTGTTATCGTAATAAAACTTATTACTTGTAGTGTCGTAAGGAGATACCCAAAAGTTAGTTCTCTCGCTGTACTTATCTATAATATAATATTTAACCTGACCTAACAAAGGAGAATTCCAATCTATTCGAGTTCTATTGCCTTCAACTGTAGCTCTTTTAAAATCTATGCTATTGCCTGAAGTTTGATAAACAGGAATATTACAGTCGTTATTGCTATTTGATTTCATTAAAGTATCTGCCTGATTTACTGCAACTATATAATAACAATAGTTAATATTACATAAGTTTTGATCATCGTATAGATTCACGCTTCCTGGCACTGTTGATATTAAAACAAAAGGCTTTGATTCTTCAGCTCTATAAATTCTATATTCTTTCACATTTGCCCATCCAACGTAAGGTGACCAATTTAAAGTATTGGTAGCAAATGACGAAGAAGTAACATCTAAGTAAACTGTGCAATGTTCAATAAATTGACTTGCAATTCTATTACAATTATCTCTAACCTGAATTTTATAACACTGAGATACAGATGATGAAGCAGGATTAATGTGAGTATAGTTTAGGATGCTTTGTGAACCAATATTACTAATAACTGTACCCCCATTTGACAATACATACTCCTTAAATTCATATGAAAGTAATGCAGACTGATTCCAATTTACATCAACATTATTACCAACTACTGAAATAAATCTAATTGGCGCATTTGGTGGCGGTAATGTATCTAATACTCTAAAGAAATTATTTTTAATAATGGTATTTATACAACCTTTTGATGTTGTTACGGTCAATCTAACATTAAAACTACCAGGTCCTAAATAAGTATAAGATGGATTTTGCTGATTTGATGTATCTGCAACAGTATTTGGATCACCAAAATCCCAACTCCATGATGATAATGGGTCTATGGAAATACTTTTATCTCTAAATGAAACTAAGGTTCTAAAGCATGCTATTGTATCTGTAGTTTCAAAGTCTGCACTAGGTACAGGATTTACAACTATGGTTTTTGTCCAAGTGCTATCTCTAAAACAACTATTTTTTGAAAACGCTCTTAATCTGATTTGGTAAGTACCTGGATTTGTAAAGGTATATGTAGGATTAGGCAAATTCGAAGTATCAGCAATCGTATTTGGGTCTCCAAAATCCCATGAATAGCGACTTACAAAGCGTGAATTATCGGTAAAATTAACTGTTAATGGGGCACATCCAACGGTATCATTGGTATTGAATTTTAAATCTGGCCTTGGATAAACTGTAATTGTGTCTCGTTTTGTAAAAGAACAATTTGCTGAACCACCTGAAGCAGTGAGCGACATGAAATATTGAAACGAGTCGGCATTGGAAACTTGATAAGGATAAAAATAATTGAGGTTTGTTGTGCCCCCCACAGTATATACTCTAGTTGCTCCATTTCCCCAATCAACAATTGGACTAGAAACTTTAAGAGACTGATCCACAAATGAAACAGTAAGTGGTTCGCAACCTTTTTTATTTAAGGCTGTAAATCTTACAACTGGTCCGTCAATATTGATATAATTCTGCTTAATTAACGTATCTGCACATCCATCAGCACTTGTAACTATTAAACCAATTGTTTTATATCCATTTGTTGTAAAAAACCAGAAAATAGTGTCACTTGAATTTATAAAATTAGTATCAGGCACAAGTATTCCAGATGAATTAAAAACACTATCTATAATTATCCATTGATAACTAGCCACATTTGATGAATTTGCACCAAACACAACCGCTTTCGGAGCACAAGACAATAAAGTTTGGTTAGCTGCAAAACTCGATTGCATACTATATACACTCACTGATTGAGTAGTGGTGTCTTTACAACCATTATCATTTGTTATGATAAGCTTAATTTCAAAATTATTACCTACGGTAGGTATCGTTATAGTTGGATCAAATACAGTAGTACTTGAAAAAACGGCACCTGGTGCATTACTAGACCATAAAAACTGACAACCGATGGAGCAATTTCCAGATGAGTTGTTATTAATTTGAGTAGTTGTGTTTTTGCAAAAACTAGGATTAAGGTTAAATGCAGCTTGTGTTCCGAAATACAAACCAGGATAACTCACAGTAGTTGAACAACCCTCTGCAGAAACCATTATACATTCAACAGTATAAAAACCTCTTTGTGTAAAAGTAATATTTGTTGTGGCTGCAGTTGGGTTTGAAATTGTTATACCCCCATTTGGAGATGAAGACCACGAATAAGTCATAGTCGAACTTGCAGGCAATGTTGTAACTGCAGAAATATTAAAAGACTTTGTTGCAGGTAAACAATCTCCAGAAGTTACTGTATTTTGAGTAAAACCTGTTATTCCATTAACCACTATATAATTAACTTTTGTTACTGAGTCTATACAACTAGTCCCCAATGAGGTAATTAGTCTTAATGAATAAACGCCCGGCTTAGTAATATTTATTGTTGGAGTTCTTCCTGTTGCCGTGGCTATAATTAGACCAGACGCATCTATTACTTTCCAATTATATATATAACCGTTAAAATTAACTGTCAAATTTAAAGCTGTAGTATTTAATTGGTAAGGAGCTGATTGTGAAGCACAACCAGGTGCGGGTGGTGTATTCGACAAGTCAGAATCTGGCAAACCTATTTTTACCCATCCAGCTTGATCTGTAGTACTTGTACATCCAGTTGATGAATTTTTTAATGTTAATGATACTCTAAAACTACCAATACTATCATACAAGAATGAAGGATTTGGAAATGTGCTACTATCCCTAACTGTTTTACCATCTGAATAATAGAATCTCCATAAAAAAGTATTAGTACCTGTAGGTGGAACGGTTGATGAATGTAAAAATTGTGCTAAAAATGGTGGTCCACAGTTTGTCCTAATCATTGTAGGAGATATTTGAGCCGTAGGCCCATTAATTACAATTACATTATTTGCTATTGTGTCATCAAAGCAAGCTACAGTACTATTCGGGGGGTTTGACCCATAAGCTAGCCTTACATTATAACTCCCCGGAGTATTATAAACCCTTTTTATGGTTCTCCATGTTTGTGGTCCAACAGCTGAACCACCAGTAGTTGTCCAAATAAATTTTGTGGTATCGTATGTTGATCCAAAAGGAGTTGTATTTGTAAATACTATGGTATCGCCAGCACATGTGCTAATTGAGTTTACATTGCCTGGCAACGAAAACCTAACATAAGGTTGTGGTTCAACATAAATATAATTTACAGAATTCATTATTGTATAGGAACAAGTTCCACTATATGCCTTTACTGCAAAATCATATTTGCCTTGAGTTGTATAAGTAAGTGTTTGTGGATTTAAATTCGAAGCATTAATTACTCCGGATCCAATGTTAGATCCAGGTATAGTCCATACTAATGAGTCTAATAAATTGCCATTCAAGTTAATATTTGGTGTAAATGTGCGAGTCATAGGCAAACATGCCTTGGTAGTTAAACTAGGGTTTATTGATCCAGTAATAGGCTTTTTTAAAAGTATTGATATGGTATCTATTTTAATAGTATAACAGCCGTTTACTCCATTTATATCATTTACCTGTAGTAAAATCTCATAATTTCCTGTTTGATTAAAAAAGTATTGCATAGCTGGCCCAGAAACTAAATATGGAGCACCAGGGTTTGTTAAATTCGTTACCCTCCAAAATACAGGCCCAGGATTAGGCTCATTTACAGTAAATGTTTTAGCAAGACTTCCCGTGCAACTGAAATAATTTGTGTCAGTTGAAAATGTACCTAATGGCAAAGGCAACACTAATACTGTACCAGTAACCGGTGTACAAACTGTTCCATCTTGTAATGTAACAGTTACAGAAACTGTAAAAGTGTTTGCAGTTGTATAAACGTGGCTTGAAAAAATGCTTGTTGTAATTCCTGTTAGTCCGTCACCATAATTCCACGAATAATTTAAAACTCCTGATGGAGCCCCAATTATCCTAAAACTAAAATTAGCAGCGGGTATACACCTATTTGCAGGATTAATATCCGGTGTAATTTGGATTGTTGGCGTTCCACATTGAGCAAAAGTAGAAGTATAACTCAAAAAAAACATTGCAAAAAGTACTGCTACTTTTTGCAAAAAACTAGTAAAACAATTGTTCATAAAGTCTATAAAGGCTTTTCTATTTGTGTTAATATTTACAAAGGGGGTAAAAATAGATAAAAAATAGCTTAATTTCTTAACAGAAAGGGAATTCTTTTTGAGAAAAATTTGCATTGTATCCATATTTAAATTGATTGAACTGATAAACGTGGGTATTCATAATTTGGTTGGGATATTAGAAAATGTTTCCTCCTATTAAATATTTTTCTATATACTCTTTTATTCCAGTCTCTAAGCTATAAAAGGTGTTTTTATAGCCTGCATTTAGCAACTTAGCATTTGGCCCTTCAGTAAAATATTGATATTTATCTCTGATATCCAATGGAGTATCAATCCAATTAATTATAATTGTTTTTTGCATCGTTTCAAAAACGGTATTAACTAAATCATTGAAAGTTCTTGCATTTCCTGTTGAAACGTTATAAATGCCAGAATGCAGTCTATTTACCATAAAATGCAAGCAAATTGAAACTACATCTTTTACATAAATAAAATCCCTACTTTGATCTCCATCTTCAACATCCTCTTTGTGAGATTTAAACAAAGTGACTGAACCATTCGTTATTATTTGGTTAAATGCACTATAAACAACCGATGCCATTCTTCCTTTATTGAATTCATTAGGTCCATAAACATTAAAAAACTTAAGACCAACCCATTGAAATGGTTTATTTTCTTGTGATAGAGCCCACTTGTCGAACTCATTTTTGGACACACCATAAGGATTTAATGGAGATAATTGATCAGGGTTCAAATCGTCTGAAAAGCTAAACTCACCTAATCCATAGGTTGCAGCAGAGCTTGCAAATAACATGGGCAATCCAAATTCTACGCAGTTATTCCAAATCATTTGGCTGAAAGCCACATTTGAAGCATATAATTTTTTATAATCAAATTCAGTGGTATCAGTAATCGCTCCAAGATGAAAAATGTACTGAATAAGTCTATGATTTTCTTTCATAAACGTGTCTAATTCATCGATTTCAATTAATTTAGAGTAGGCTTTTTTCTTAATCAATGTTCTTTTTTCCTCTTGTGAAAAATCATCAACCAAAATTAAATCGGTATAGCCTTGTTGGTTTAGAGTAGACACTAAACAACTTCCAATAAACCCTCCTGCCCCTGTAATTATTATCATAAATAAAACAATACTGCAAACATACAAACAGTTTTAAAGGGTATAGCTTATCTTTGCACCTCGATTTTAAAAAATGTTATATTTAACTCGAAAGGAACACTTTAATGCTGCTCATAAATTATGGAATGCGCATTGGTCTCCTGAAAAAAACTTTGAAGTTTTTGGGAAATGTGCAAATCCTAATTGGCATGGGCACAATTTCGACATTCATGTTACTATTAAGGGCACACCTGATCCTGATACAGGGATGCTTATTAATTTAACAGAATTAAAAAAGATTATTAAGGATGAAGTTATTGAACGTATTGATCATAAAAATTTGAATTTAGATGTGGATTTTATGGAAGGAAAGCTTACTTCTATTGAAAACTTAGCAATTGGGATTTGGAATATACTTTTCCCGATTTTAGATAGACCTAATTTCAAGCTATATTCTATTAAACTTTATGAAACAGAACGTAATTTCGTTGAATACAGAGGAGAATAATTCATGAAAGCATACATATTTCCGGGTCAAGGAGCCCAATTTCAAGGCATGGGAAAAGATCTATACGATCAATTTCCTGAAGCTAAAGCCATGTTTTTGCAAGCAGATAAAATCTTAGGTTTTTCGATTTCAGACATCATGTTTAATGGTTCTGATGAAGATTTGAAACAAACAAAAGTTACCCAACCTGCTGTTTTTTTACATTCAATCATTATTGCAAAGCTATTAGGCGATAATTTCAAACCTAATATGGCTGCGGGCCACTCATTAGGTGAATTTTCTGCATTAGTGGCAGCTAAAGCGCTTTCTTTTGAGGACGGTTTACAGCTAGTTTATAAGCGCGCAATGGCTATGCAACATGCTTGTGAAATAAATCCATCAACCATGGCTGCGGTTTTAGGATTAGCAGACAATATTGTTGAGGAAGTATGTGATTCAATAAAAGATTTTGTTGTTGTGCCTGCAAACTACAATTGCCCAGGACAGTTGGTAATTTCCGGCTCAATAGAAGGGGTTACTTTAGCTTGCGAAAAGCTAAAGGAGGCCGGTGCTTTAAAAACTGTAATGTTAAGTGTAGGTGGAGCTTTTCACTCTCCTTTAATGGAGCCAGCTAGAATCGAATTGGAGAAGGCTATTGAAAATACAACTTTTAATGCACCGATTTGTCCAATTTATCAAAATGTTACCGCTTTGCCATCATCTGACCCAGAAGTTATCAAAGAAAATTTGAAAAAACAGCTTACTGGTGCTGTTAGATGGACTCAGACAGCCCAAAATATGATTGCAGACGGGGCAGATCATTTTACTGAATGTGGACCAGGAAAGGTTTTGCAAGGCTTAATTAAAAAAGTAAACCGCGCAATAGCTACTGAATCTGCGGCTATTTAACACGTACAACTTTTAACATGCGAGGTCGACCAGTTAGGTCGGCCTTTTTTGTTGCAAGCCATTCGTCTTCGTTAAATATATCTGCAGTTTGATCGAGCAACTCGGAATGCGTTTCAAAATAAATAGCCCCTCCTACTTTCAAGCATCTCAATGCAATTTCTTTTATTGATTTATAAAAAACTAAGGGGTCGCTATCTGGCACAAACAAGGCTAATGTAGGCTCATAATCAACCACTTTTTTATCCATTGATCTAATTTCTTGAATAGGAATATATGGAGGATTGCTTACAATTACATCCACATTACCGTAAAATTCTGTAAGATTTAAGACATTACTTTTTTCAAATTTTACTTTCAAACATAACGTTTTAGCATTTCTGTTTGATACATAAAGTGCGGGATCACTAACTTCAAAACCTTTGATATCCCAAAAACCTCTTTTACTACTTAGGGCTAACGCAATGCACCCACTACCAGAGCATAAATCCCAAACTTGAATTGAATCTTTGTTATTGTCATCTAAAATCCAACGAACTAATTCTTCCGTTTCTGGTCTAGGAATCAATACATCTTGATTAACAAATAATTCTAAACTGTAAAAATGTGCTTTTTGTATCACTTGCTGGATAGGCATCCCCTCTCTTAACTTTTCAAGTGCAAATTCAATACGCATTGTAGCTTCTTCGGTCACTTCCTGATTTGTTATCGCTTTCATTGCGGATAATCCTCCGTACTCTTCCAATAGCCATAAGGCAATTTGCCTTGCTTCACGCAAATCGTAATTGCAATCTGTTAATATTTCTTGTATTTGAGATAAATTCATAGATAATGAACGCTAAGCTAAACAGTATATTTGCAACAATGAGTGATATTTCGCACGATTTTTACATGAAAAGGTGCCTTGAACTTGCAGAACTCGGCCTTGGATCAGTTTCGCCAAACCCTTTGGTAGGTTCTGTTATTGTTTATAATCAGGAAATTATTGGCGAAGGATATCATGAAAAGTTTGGGGATAACCACGCAGAAGTAAATGCGATAAACAGCGTAAAAAACAAAGAGTTACTCACAAAATCAACTTTATATGTAAACTTAGAACCGTGTTCGCACCATGGAAAAACACCTCCATGTTCTGATTTGATTATCAGAAGTGGTATTCCAAAAGTTGTTGTTGGAACGGTTGATCCTTTTCCGCAAGTTTCTGGCAGAGGCGTTCAGAAACTACGCAAGGCAGGTATCGAAGTAATCACAGGCGTTCTCAAAAATGAGTGCAAATGGCTTAATCGTAGATTTTTCAAAACACAACTTCATCAAAAACCATGGGTTATTTTAAAATGGGCTCAAACTTTTGATGATTTTATCGCACCACATAAAACCGGGAATTTTAAAATTTCGAATGAAATTGTAAACAGAGTAGTGCATAAGTGGAGAAGTGAAGAAGATAGCATTTTGGTCGGATATAACACAGTAAACTTGGATAATCCAGGCTTAACAACCCGGTTATTTCCAGGCAAAAACCCAATTCGAATTATATTAGATCATGAAAACACTTTACGTAAGACGTTTAAGGTTTTCAAATCAGAAGCTAAAACCTTGGTTTTTACCTCTAAATTAAATGAAGAAGTAGAGGCTAACAGAACAGAAATTTATTTGAACTCGGATCTAGTGAATGATATTGAATCTTTACTTAAATTGATTAGTGCAGAGGGGATCCAATCTGTAATTGTGGAAGGTGGCTCAAAAACCTTGCAAAAATTTATAAGCCAAAACCAATGGGATGAAGCACGGGTAATTATTTCAGAGGATGTATTAATTGAAGGTGTAAAAGCCCCACAAATTAATAAAAAACCTAATTTGAAAGAGGTTATTGAAAATAACACCTTGTATTGGTATAAAAACGCATAATTGAACTACTCTCCTAATAATAAATACCGAATCGAAACATGTCTGATTTTTTTAATACCGTTTCCGAGATTTATCAAACTGAAATAAAAATACAAGGAAGTAGATTTATTGCCATCCTTTACCCTATTCAAAATGAATTAGAGGTAAAACAACAATTGGTAAATATTCGTAAACAACATTATAACGCAACTCACCACTGTTATGCATTTATATTGGATTCGAAATCAAAAACTGAAAGAGCCTCAGATGATGGTGAACCTTCAGGCACAGCAGGATTGCCCATACTACGCCAATTAAAATCGGCAAACTTATTTAATTGTTTATGTATCGTGGTTAGATATTATGGAGGTACAAAACTTGGCACTTCCGGATTAATTAAAGCTTATGGAGATTCAGCTTTAACTACTATTCAAGAAAGCACTATCCTTAGCGTTCCAATAAGAGACTGCATTAATTTAAACGCTCCTTTTTCAGAAATTGCCTTTGTTAAATTGGTTGTAAAAAAGTATAATGTTGTAATAAAAGAAAATTATACTGATGTGGGATGCAACTTCATAATCAGGCCTCTTTTAAGCAAAAAAGACAATATATTTAGAGAGTTATCCCTAAACCATACCTTAATTTTTAGCTCGTGCGAATAACTGTAATTATGGTTGGCAAAACAACCGATACTTGGATCAATGAAGGGGTAGAAAATTATATCAAACGTATTTATAAATACGCAACCCTTGAGTTTATTATTTTACCATCTCATAAAGGATCTCTTATTCCAAAAGAAATAAAAGAAAAGGAAGGAAAGGCAATTTTAAAGGTATTGCCCGAAAAAACAGAAATTATTTTAATGGATGAAAAGGGGAAACTTTTAAATTCTGTAGACTTTTCAAATCAATTAGAAAAGGAGAAAAACGAAGGTAAAAAACATTGCTTTGTAATTGGAGGGGCCTACGGTTTTTCTGAAGATGTTTATCAAAAGGCAACATCTTTAATTTCATTATCAAAAATGACATTCTCGCATCAATTAGTTCGCTTAGTGTTAGTAGAGCAACTTTATAGAGCGCTAAATATTATGGCTAGAGGTTCGTATCACCACGATTAAAACCGTGCAGACGCAATCAACTCTATGTTAGTAAAACTAAACTTATATCGTTCGCTTAAATATTTATTGGTGATACTTCCATTATAGCAATAAATGCCGCAACGAATGCCTTTGTCTAACCAAATAAACTCATCAAAACCGCCTTGTTCGCCAGCATCAATAATTAACGGAGCCATAACATTGCTTAATGCAACGGATGCCGTTTGTGAAACTCGGCTAGGAATATTGGGAACACAGTAATGAATCACACCATGCTTTTTAAAAGTAGGTCGTGCATGGGTAGTAACCTCTGATGTTTCAAAACAACCGCCTTGATCAATACTAACATCAATAATTATACTACCTGTCTTCATTTTTGATACAATATCTTCCGAAACAATCATTGGAGACCTTCCTCCTTGACCGTGAATAGCACCAACGGCAACATCAGCCCTGATCAACTCGTATTCTAACACGTCTGGATGAATTACCGAGGTATATATACGTTCACCAATATTATTTTGTAAGCGTCTAAGTTTTCCCATAAAATTATCGAAAACCCTAACTTCTGCCCCTAATCCTATTGCTGTGCGTGCCGCAAATTCACCCACTGTTCCGGCTCCTAAAATAACTATTCTTGATGGGGGAATCCCAGTTACTCCGCCTAATAATTTACCAGAACCTTGGTATCTATTACTGATATACTCTGCTGCAATTAATATGGATGTGCTTCCAGCAATTTCGCTCATGGAACGCACTATGGGAAGGCTGTCTTTTTGATCACGTAGATATTCATAAGCAACGCCTATAATTTTCTTGCAAAGCAACGCTTTTAAATAATCTTCGGTAAGCGTAGGAAGATGTATAGCTGAAAATACAATTTGACCTGGGTTTAAATATTCGATTTCGCTTTCGGGAATTGGGCCTACCCGAACTAAACACGAACATTTATACACTTCATCGATGGAAGTAGCAATGGTTGCGCCAGCTTCTGAATAATCTTTATCTGAAAAAAAAGAAGGGTCGCCAGCTTTTGATTCTACTATTACATGATGTCCGTGAGCTACTAATAATTTTACAGACTGTGGTGTTAATGCAACTCTATTTTCTTGAAAGCCACGTTCTTTGGGCACTCCAATAACAAGCTCATTTTTCGAAACCCTAACGGGCATTAATTGCTCTTGCGTTGCAATAGCAGCACTGTCTGCCAATTTTGCTATCCTCTTACCACTAATTTCGCTCATTTCCTAACCTTAATTCTCTGTTGTTTTCATCTAAAATTGAGATAAAAACATGCATGCAGTTATCGGGTAAAATCTCAGAAATGATTCCTGGCCATTCGATAAAACAATACATACCGCTATAAAGATAATCATCAATACCGATATCCAACGCTTCTTTAACTGATTTTAATCGATACAAATCCATGTGAACGACTTTTTTATCGCCAACATATTCGTTTATTATATTATATGTTGGACTCTGAATATCACCTTTTACATGGAGTTTGTTGCACAATTCTGCAATCAAAGTGGTTTTTCCTGCACCCATAGGTGCATCAAACAACCAAATGGTTTTTTCTGCTGAATTTTTAATTAAAAATTCAGCAGCTTCAGAAATGTTCGCAAGAGAATAGGTTATTCTATCCTTATCGGGCTTCATATACAGCGAATGGTATTATTATCTCTTCTAAAGAGATGCCGCCATGCTGAAAAGTATCTCTATAGAAATTTGCGTAATAGTTATAGTTATTAGGGTAGCAAAAAAACTTGTCGTTTTTGGCAAAAACATAGGTAGAACTCAGATGCGGCTTGGTTAACCCTGCTTCTTCTGGTTTTTTGATTACAAATAAATCGTTGTCATCGTAATTCAAGTTCTTACCCTCTTTGTATCTTAGATTGGTTGTGGTTTCTCTGTCACCAATAATACGGGTAGGCTTTGTAACTTTTACCGTACCGTGGTCGGTAGTTATTACCAAACGATGTTTCTTATTTGCAAACCATTTTATGATTTCAAACAATGGAGAATGTTCAAACCAAGATTTAGTTATGGACCTATAAGCTGCTTCATCTTCGGCCAATTCTTTAATTACATTCATCTCTGTTCGCGCATGCGATAGCATATCTACGAAATTATAAACCAATACATTCAATTGATTTTTGCCGTAATTCGATATGTTATCAATGAAGTTTTTCCCTTGGGTAATGGATGATATTTTAGAATAAGAATGCTTAACATTTAATCCATTCCTTGTTAAATATTCGCCAAAAAAGAAAGCTTCGTGTTGATTTCTGCTTGATTCGTTATCATCTGCATTTTGCCATTTTGCAGGAAATCTTTTTTGAATATCTAATGGAAGTAAACCTGCGAAAAGTGCATTTCTTGCATACTCTGTACTAGTAGGCAAAATGCTAAAATAATTCTCTAGTTGCGTTTGACGGTAATATTCATCAATTAATGATTCAATAACTTTTAATTGATCTAATCGTAGATTATCTATCACCACTAAAAGGGTGGGGATATTGTCTTTTAAAAGCGGATTTAGGTATTTAGAAAAAACAGTATGACTTAAAACAGGGGTCTCATCATCCGGATATTTCATCCAGTCTAAATAATTATCATCAATAAACTTACTGAATAAACTATTGGCCTCAACTTTCTGTGAGTTAAAAACTTCAATCATTCCGGGGTCGTTCGAGTCTTGCAATTCAATTTCCCAATACACGAGTTTGGTATACAATTCGGCCCATTCTTTTGCAGTAAGTCTCTCGTTGTAAGCCATGCTTAAATGCCTAAAATCTTGCTGGTAATTCGAGCTTGTTTTTTCGGATATTAAACGTTTGTTATCAATAAGCTTTTTTAAACTCAGCAATATTTGATTTGGATTTACGGGTTTTATGAGATAATCGGATATTTTAGATCCAATAGCCTCTTCCATTATTTTTTCCTCTTCGCTTTTGGTAATCATTACTACCGGAATGTTTGGTTTAATGGTTTTAATGCGTTGTAGCGCATCCAAACCTGAAACCCCAGGCATATTTTCATCTAAAAAAACAACGTCTATGTCGTCATTATTTTCGCATTGTTCTATGGCATCCTCCCCATTATTTACTGTTACCACATCATATCCTTTAGCTTTAAGGAATAAAATATGAGGTTTTAGCAAATCCATTTCATCATCTGCCCAAAGAATTGTGATTTTCTGCATCTATTCGAGTAATTTTGTATTAATTGTTATTAACACAACGCCAAACTACTAAAATAGTATCCATTGAATAAAAAAAAAGTAATTAACGACCCGGTTTATGGGTTTATAAAAATTCCTACTGAGCTTATATTCGATTTAATTGAGCACCCTTGGTTTCAACGTTTACGTAGAATCAAACAATTAGGAATGACCCATTTAGTTTATCCAGGAGCTGTACATAGTAGGTTTTCGCATGCATTAGGCGCTATGCATTTAATGCAATTGGCTATCAATGTTTTACAAAACAAGGGACATGAAATAACCAAACATGAAGCTGAAAGTGTGAGTATTGCCATTTTACTTCACGACATAGGACATGGCCCTTTTTCACATGCACTTGAAAATTCTATTGTAGAAAATATAAACCACGAAACGCTTTCGGTTTGGTTTATGGATGAGTTAAACAAGGAATTTGATGGCAATTTAACCCTAGCTATTTCAATATTTAAGGGAGAATACACCAAACGGTTTTTACACCAACTGGTTTCCTCTCAATTAGACCTTGATCGGATGGATTACCTAAACCGAGATAGTTTTTTCACAGGTGTTTCAGAAGGTATTATCGGCTGGGATAGAATAATACAAATGTTAGATGTGCGGGATGACGAGTTAGTAGTTGAAGAAAAAGGAATTTACTCTATCGAAAAGTTCTTAGTTGCACGCAGAATTATGTATTGGCAATGTTATCTACATAAAACTTCCATATCAGCTGAAAACATTTTAATTCAATTGTTAAAAAGAGCTAAACAACTATATCGCGATGGGTTTAATCTGGAATGCCCATCTAACCTGCTTTATTTTATTGCTGAAAACTATAATTCAAATACAAATAGAGCCGATTTATTGAAAAATTTCGCACTTTTAGACGATACTGATTTAACAATGGCCATAAAATTATGGCAAAACTCAGCCGACTTTATTTTATCTACACTGTCAAACACATTAATAAATAGAAAATTATTTAAAACCTTTTTATCCAAAGATCCAATTCCAAAGTCATTTATTGAAGATAAAATAACTCTTGTTATGGACTCTTTTGGGATTGATTACGAAACGGCTAAATGGTTTGTAATTGATGGTGAAGTTACCAATAGAACCTACGATGAGGAAAAAGAGCAAATTAATATCTTATCTAAAAAAGGTGAATTAGTTGATGTCAAAACTTTTTCAGAGCATCACAATTTAAATCTAATTGCAGCATTTGAGAAAAAATATTACTGTTGTTTTCCTTTTAACTCTTAATATTGATATTTTTTGTAGATTTTTGCACACTACTTTTTTTCTAAGGTTTAATGACTTACACTGCAAAAGAGCTTTCTCTTTTACTAAACGGAAAATTGGAAGGCGATGAGAATATTATAATCGAACGCTTAGCCAAAATTGAAGATGCTACAGAGCTGTGTATTAGCTTTATAGCTAATCCAAAGTATGCTCATTATTATGAGACAACTAAGGCAGGCGTTTTAGTTGTGAATGATTCATTTGCAGAAACCGTAAACAAAACCGGCCCTGTATTAATAAAGGTAGCCGATGCTTATTCTGCTTTTACTGTTTTACTTAATCTTTTCGATCAACAAAAAGATACTGTTTCAGGAATTGATTCACTTGCATTTGTACATCCAACCGCAAAAATTAGCAAAAGTGCACATATTGCAGCCTTTGCTTATATTGGTGAAAATGCAATAATTGGAGACAATTCGAAAATTCTTCCACATTGCTACCTAGGTAATAATGTAACTATAGGCTCAGAAACTATATTAAATTCTGGAGTTAAGATTTATTTTGGATGCTCAATTGGAAATGAGTGTATTTTGCACTCTGGAGCAGTAATAGGAAGTGATGGTTTTGGATTTGCTCCTCAAAAAGATGGCTCATTTTCAAAAATTGCACAAATTGGCAATGTTATCATTGAAAATAAAGTAGAAATTGGAGCAAATACAACGATTGATCGTGCAACAATGGGATCTACAATAATTCGAAATGGAGTTAAGTTAGATAATTTAGTTCATATAGCCCATAATGTTGAAGTTGGAGAAAATACCGTAATCGCGGCTCAATCTGGCGTTTCTGGTAGCACCAAAATTGAAAGCAATTGTATCATTGGTGGTCAAGTTGGATTAGTAGGTCATTTAACCATTGCAAAAGGCTCACAAATCAATGCCCAAAGCGGAATTTCAAAATCAATTAAAGAGGAGGGCAAAAAATGGAACGGCACTCCCGCATTTGACTTTACTGAATCTTTAAAATCGGTTGCAGTATATCGAAAATTGCCTCAATTAGAGAGAAAAATTATAGCATTAGAAAACAAACTCGCAATCCTGATAGCTAGCAAATAATGACGAATAATCAATGTACTATTAATTCAATAGTAAGTATTTCTGGGGTTGGTTTACATACTGGAAACCTCGTTAATTTAACCTTTAATCCTGCAAAAGCAAATCAGGGTATTAATTTTAGAAGAACAGATATAGAAGGTTCTCCAATAATTCCTGCAGATGTAGATTTAGTTGTTGACGTGTCTCGAGGAACAACTCTTTCTAAGGGAGGTGCTAAAATTCAAACCATTGAACATGTCTTAGCAGCTTTAACCGGTCTGGGAATTGACAATGTTACCATTGATATGGATGCACAAGAAACTCCAATCATGGATGGTAGTTCTAAGCCGTTTATTGATGCATTGTTAAGTGTTGGCATTTTAGAGCAAGATGTAGAAAAAGATTATTTCGTTATAAATGAGCCTATTCGTTATTATGACGAGATTAAAGATGTTGAGATGTTGGCATTGCCAGATGACCAATATCGAGTAACAGTTCTAATAGACTATAATTCAGAAGTTTTAGGTACTCAACATGCTACTCTTGATGATTTATCAGAGTTTGACGAGCATTTTTCAGCCTCAAGAACCTTTTGCTTTTTACACGAACTTGAAACTTTATTAGATAATAACCTCATTAAAGGGGGTGATTTAAATAACGCAATTGTAGTAATAGACAAACCTATTACAGACTTAGAATTACAAAGATTATCTAAAATCTTTAATAAATCTGACATCAATGTTGAACACGGAATTCTAAATAACATCGAACTACGTTTTCAGAATGAACCAGCGAGACATAAGTTACTTGATGTTATTGGAGATTTAACGTTAATTGGTCGCCCTATAAAAGGCCAGATAATTGCTTCAAAACCTGGACATTCAACCAATGTTGAATTTGCGAAAATTATCAAACAACATATTAAAAAATCTAAAAGAGTATCTCATAATTATAATCCTACTGCTGCTCCCGTTTTCGATGTAATTAAAATAATGGAGATGTTACCGCATCGTCATCCGTTTGTTTACGTGGATAAAATCATAGAAATGAGCAAAACAAAAGTGGTAGGCGTAAAAAATGTTACGTTTAACGAACATTTTTTTGCAGGTCATTTTCCTGGAAATCCAGTTATGCCAGGCGTTTTGCAAATTGAAGGCATGGCGCAATGTGGAGGCATTTTATGTTTAAGCTTGATGGATGACCCTAGTAATTATTGGACTTATTTCTTAAAGATTGAACAAGCTAAATTCAAAGACAGAGTCCTACCCGGAGACACACTTATATATGAATTAGAATTACTTGAACCTATAAGAAGAGGTTTATGTATAATGAAAGGGACCGCCTTTGTGAATGATAAAATTGTTTGTGAAGCCAATATGATGGCTCAATTAGTAAAAAAAGATACAAAATGATACAACCCTTAGCATATATACACCCAGATGCTATTATAGCACCCAATGTTGTAATAGACCCATTTGTAACTATACATAAAGATGTAATTATTGGCGAAGGCACATGGATTGGCTCCAGTGTAACCATCATGGAAGGGGCACGCATCGGAAAAAACTGTAAAATTTATCCTGGTGCAGTAATTTCTGCTCAACCCCAAGACCTAAAATTTGGCGGTGAACACACAACCGTTGAAATTGGCGACAACACTACTATACGCGAGTGTGTTACCATAAATCGAGGAACTAAAGATCGTTTTAAAACAAGCGTTGGAAGCAATTGTTTAATAATGGCTTACAGCCATATTGCTCATGATTGTATTGTAGGAAACCATGTTATAATGGCAAATTCAGTAAATCTAGGTGGCCATATTACTATAGGTGATTTTGTAATTATTGGTGGAGTTACAGCTATACATCAATTTTGTAAAATCGGGAAACATTCCATTATTTCTGGAGGATCACTTGTCCGTAAAGACGTCCCTCCTTTTGTAAAAGCTGGCAGAGAACCTTTAGGTTTTGCAGGAGTAAATTCTATTGGATTACGTAGAAGAGGTTTTTCAGATGAAAAAATAAACGAAATACAAGAAATTTATAGGTATTTCTTCTTACGTGGAATGAATAATTCAAAAGCAATATCTTTTATTGAAGCAGAAATGAAAGCATCTGATGAAAGAGACGAGATAATATCATTCTTCAGAGAATCGAACAGAGGAATTATGAAAGGATATTCTTTCTCAAATGATAATTAATTTAACAAAAATCAGTAAACGATTTAACTATCATTGGATTTTTAAAAATCTAACCTATTCATTTATTTCTGGTAAAAAATATGCTATTACTGGGCCTAATGGCTCGGGCAAAAGCACATTGTTAATGGCTGTAAGTAATCATTTAACCCTTACAGATGGGTCTATTACCTACACTTTAGATGAAAAAAATATATCGCCAGACAGATTCTATAAATATTTTGCTTGGAGTGGTCCTTGGTTAGATTTGCCCGAAGACTTTACTGTCCGTGAGGTTTTAGAAAACCATTTTACATTTAAAAAGATCAGAACTGGGATTACTATAGATTTGATTTTAGATAGATGTAACATGCAATCGGCTGGCGACAAAACTTTGAAAATTTGTTCAAGCGGTATGAAACAACGTATAAAATTAGCACAAGCACTTTTTTCTGATGTCTCCCTTATTTTATTAGACGAACCTACATCTAACTTAGACAAATCAGGAATTGATTGGTACTTATCTGAAATCAATGATTTACCTGAAAATATTATAGTAATTATAGGTAGCAATCAACATCATGAGTATAGTTTTTGTGATGAAATTATTGATATAACAGTTTTTAAATCATGATCTCTGAATTATCAGAAGTTTTCTCCCCTTTTTGGATAAATTGGGTTATTATTCCCATCTTAATATTTTTATCAAGAGTACTAGATGTTAGTTTAAATACGCTCCGCATTATTTTTACTTCAAAAGGAAAGAGAAAAATTGCACCAATTTTAGGATTTTTTGAAGTATTAATTTGGCTATTAGCTATTACTCAAATTTTTAACAACCTAAACAATTGGCTTTGTTACTTCGCATGGGCTTTTGGCTTTTCAATGGGAAATTTTTTAGGATTATACATTGAAGAAAGATTAGCAATTGGCAATCTTATGATACAAATAATTTTACCTATGGATAAACTAGAATTTGTATCAAAACTTAGAGAAATGGGGTTTGGTGCAACGGTTATTCATGGAGAAGGGGCTAGAGGACCGGTAATACAAATAGTAACTTTAATTAAAAGAATTGATAGAGAAAAAGTCATAGAAACAATTAATACCTTTGCTCCAGACACATTTTATTCTATCAGTGACATCAGAAACACAAGAAATCTTGTATTTTCGCCTAGAAAATAAAATGACATTAAGGTATTTTTAATGTCTATTCTCTAAAGTATTTTATAAACTTGAAACATAATTTAAATAACGTGAAAAAAATAACTTTTTTACTATCTCTTTTAATCTTAATTGGTTCATCTATAAAGGCTCAAAAACCTATGGATGAAAAGGCAAAAAAAGCCCAATTAAAAGAACTTAAAAAAATGAAGCCTGAACAAATTCTTTCTTTAAAAGAGAATATCTCAAAAAAGAACGATGAGTTGAAAAACATGCAATCTGAAATTGAGAACAATAGAAATATTGCTCAAAATTTAGGCACCCAATTGCTAGCTACAAAACAAACCAATGATTCATTATTGGTAGTGGTTTATAGCCTTCAAAATGAGGTTGAAGTAGCATCGAAAGCTGCAGCACAATACGCAGTAATGGCAAATTCTAATAATGGCAAACTAACGGATGCCATGAAAAAAGGAGCTTACTTTAGAATTCAACTTGGCGCTTACAAAACTGGTGCTTTGAATAAAAGCATGGATTTAGCTGGCGTAGAAAGCGAAAAAGGCGATGGTTTAAACAAATATCTATTTGGTTTTTTTAAATCATTACCTGAAGCAGAAAAAGTTAGAAATGACTTCACTAAACTAGGCATTGCTGATTCTTGGGTTGTTGGATACAATAACGGAACAAGAATTTTGAAAGAAGAAGCTGCTGAAATCTTGAAAAAGAAAAAATAAAGGTACTTAAAAATCAAAAGGTTTACTATGTAGGCCTTTTTTTTATGTGTAAAACAAAAAAGGCAATCTGAAAACAGATTGCCCTTTTTATAATGGAAATTTATTTATCCTTCTAGTGCAACAACACCACCTACAATTTCTGAAATTTCAGTAGTAATGGCTGCTTGTCTTGCTCTGTTGTATTGTAAGCGTAAATTACGTAACAACTCGCTCGCGTTCTCTGTAGCCTTGTCCATAGCGGTCATACGAGCACCATGTTCTGAGGCATTACAATCTAAAATAAATCTATAAAACTGAATCTTAATATACGTGGGTATAATGTATTCAATTATTGTTTTCATATCGGGCTCGAAAATATAATCTGCCTTAATTTTGCTAACCGATTTATTGACCGGTAGGTCTTGCAATGGCAATAAGGTTTGGCTCTTAAAGTTTTGGATAACAGCATTTTTAAATTCGCTATAAACAACTTCAACTGCATCAAATTGCTTATTTTCAAATGCACCAATAAATTCGTTAGCAATTAAACCTACGTTTTCAAAACTTAACTTAGTAAAGGTGTCAACAAAACGAGTGTCTACTTTTACTCCAAATTTTTGAGCTGCTTCAGCACCTTTTTTACCAATACAAAGTACAGTTATTTTACCAGCCTCAGCCTGAGCTACGTATTTTTCCTTTATAAGAATACGCGCTTGTTTGATTAGGTATTGGTTGTATCCTCCACATAGGCCCTTATCAGAAGTTATTAAAACAATTAATACATTCTGAACTGGTCTAACAACTCCTAAGCTCAACTCCATATCGCCTTCAACATTCGCCTGAAGATTTTGAATAATCTCTTCAAGTTTATTGGTGTAGGGACGAATTTGAACAATGGCAGTTTGAGCTTTACGCAACTTTGATGCCGAAACCATTTTCATGGCTTTCGTAATCTGTTGCGTAGAGTTTACAGATACAATTCTTCCTCTTACCTCTTTTAAATTGGCCATTGGAATTTATGCTTTATACTTAGGTTTTAATGAATTAGCTGTAGAAATAAGTTTATCCGTTACTTCATCTGTCAATTTACCTGCTTTAATATCAGCTAAAGTTTGTGGCGAGGTAGATTCTAATAAGCTTAAATACTCTGCTTCAAATTTTCTAACACGATTCAATGGTACATCCATTAATATCCCTTTAGTTCCCAAGAAAATTATGGCTACTTGATTCTCAACACGCATTGGAGAGTATTGAGCTTGCTTTAAAATTTCAACATTACGTGAGCCTTTGTCTAATACTGCTTTTGTAGTTGCATCTAAATCAGAACCAAATTTCGAAAAAGCTTCTAATTCGCGGTATTGAGCTTGGTCTAATTTAAGTGTACCGGCAATTTTCTTCATCGATTTAATTTGAGCATTACCACCCACACGAGATACCGAAATACCTACGTTAATTGCTGGACGAACACCTGCGTTAAATAAATTACTTTCTAAGAAAATCTGACCATCTGTAATCGAAATTACGTTGGTAGGAATATATGCAGATACGTCTCCAGCTTGTGTTTCGATAATTGGCAATGCCGTTAACGAACCACCACCTTTTACTTTACCTTTTAATGACTCAGGTAAGTCGTTCATATTCGATGCAATTTCATCGCTATAGTTCAACTTACAAGCTCTTTCAAGAAGACGGCTGTGCAAATAGAATACGTCACCTGGATAAGCTTCACGTCCTGGAGGTCTTCTTAATAACAAAGAAACCTCACGGTAAGCAACTGCTTGCTTACTCAAATCATCGTAACAAATTAATGCTGGACGACCTGTATCTCTAAAATACTCACCAATTGCAGCTCCTGACATAGGCGCTAAAAATTGCAACGGTGCTGGGAATGATGCTGGAGCAGATACAATTACCGTGTAAGGCATTGCTCCGCGCTCTTCTAAAGTTTTAACAATTAAGGCAACTGTTGATGCTTTTTGTCCTACTGCAACGTAAATACAAAAAACCGGCTCGCCTCTATCGTAAAATTCTCTTTGATTAATAATGGTGTCAATTGCAATCGCAGTTTTACCAGTCTGACGGTCACCAATGATAAGCTCACGCTGACCACGACCAACCGGAATCATTGAATCGATTGCTTTAATACCAGTTTGTAACGGCTCATGTACTGGCTGACGGAAAATTACCCCTGGAGCTTTACGCTCAATAGGCATTTCAAACAACTCACCAGTAATTGGGCCTTTACCATCGATTGGACTTCCTAAAGTGTCAACAACACGACCAAGCATACCCTCACCTACCATAATAGATGCAATACGACCTGTACGTTTTACAGAATCACCTTCTGAAATTTCGTTGCTAATGCCTAGTATTACAGCTCCAACATTATCTTGTTCCAAATTCAAAACAATAGCTTGTATACCACTGTTGAATTCAATTAATTCACCTGATTGTACTTTAGTTAAACCATAAATACGTGCGATACCGTCACCAACTTGTAACACGGTTCCAACTTCTTCCAGTTCAGCTTCAGTTTTCAAACCTGCTAATTGCTGCCTTAAAATCGCTGAGATTTCGTCTGGGTTTATTTTTGACATAATTTGTTAGTTTTTCGAAAATTGGGTTTGGGTTAATTCTTGACGAACTTTTTGAATCTTCTTTTGCAAGCTTGCATCAAATAGTCTGTCTTTTAACTCAATTTTAAAACCTGCTATTAAGGTTTTGTCCGTTTTTGTTTCTAATTCAATCTCTGAAGCCAACTGACTTTTTAAGATTTGTTGTATTTGAGTAAGAAGTTCTTGGCTAGGCTCAAATGCGGTTATCAATTTTGCTTTAACAATTCCTTTACTCTCGTTAAACATTTCATGGAAGTGCTTTGCAATATCTAATAAATCTTTTTCGCGGCCTTTACGAATAATGATGCCAAAAAAGAGTATCGTTAAAGGATTAAAATTGGCAGCAAATATCGATTTCAATATGTTTAATTTGATATCCCCAGTAATAATTGGGCTTTTTAAAACATTATTTAATTCTTTACTTTCTTCCAATGTTGTATTCACTGTCAAAAAATCATTATGAACTTCAGTCAAAATGTTTTTTTCAACAGCTAATTCAAATATTGATTTAGCGTAACGACTTGCAACTGCAAAATTTGCCATTAGTTTAAATTAATATCTTTTAATAAATCGTTAACCATTGCATTTTGATCTGAAACATTTTCGAATTTCTTCATTAAAATCTTTTCAGCGATATCAATACTCAATGTTGCAACCATATTTTTAACTTCAGCTAATGCTGCGTTCTTTTGGTTTTCAATTTCATGACGAGCTTGATCGATTATTCTTCTAGCTTCAACATCAGCAGTTGTTTTAGCTTCAGCAATAATACCATCTTTTATACGCTTTGCTTCTGCCAACATAGCATCACGCTCAATGCAAGCATCTTGATAAAGTTTTTCGTTTTGAGCTGTAAGTAATGTCATTTCTTGACGCACTTTATCAGCTGAGTCTAACGCATCTTTGATACTGTTTTCACGCTCTTTGATAGAACCTAGTACAGGCTTCCAAGCGAATTTGCGTAAAATGAATACAACCAAAAGGAATATTGCTGTCTGCCAAAACAATAATCCCAATTCAGGGGTTAATAATTCCATTATATCTTAATTTATTTTTTTTAGTATTTTGTTAGGAGTGCCTACCAATCGTAGGCATTTCCTAACTTTAAAATTTGAACCAGTAATTATCCTTTGAATGAAATCAAAAGACAAATTACAGCTGCAAAAAGAGCAACACCTTCGATAAGTGCAGCTGCGATAATCATCACAGACTGAATCTTACCAGTTGCTTCTGGTTGACGAGCGATAGCATCCATTGCACTACCACCAATGCGGCCAATTCCTAGGCCAGCTCCAACCGCTACTAATCCAGCACCGATTCCAGCTCCCATTATTGCGAAAGCCATGTCAAGCATCATATTCAACATACGTTAAAAAAATTTGGTTTATGTGTATTTTTAGTGATTATCATGTGAAGTCTCAACTGCTGAACCAAAGTACATTGCAGTTAATAAGGTAAAAATATATGCCTGTAAAAATGCAACTAGCAATTCTAACATACTCATAAATGTGCCAAATGCAACACTAGCTGCACCTACCGCAAAGCTCTTAAAGATAAATATTAACCCTAAGAAACTTAAAATAATAATGTGTCCTGCAGTGATGTTTGCAAACAAACGTATCATTAATGAAAATGGCTTTACAAATACACCAACTATTTCAATTGGTATTAAGATTGGCCATAACAAAACTGGAACTCCATGAGGTAAGAAAATGTGACTCCAATAGGTTTTTTTTGCACTAAATAGCGTAATAATAAATGTCATCATTGCTAGAAACAAAGTAATGGCTATGTTTCCAGTAAGATTAGCTCCACCCGGAATTAAACCTAATAGGTTATTTATCCAGATAAAGAAAAATACAGTTAACAAATAAGGAGTAAATTTTTCGTAAGCGTGAGGAATAGATGGCTTAATAACCTCGTCACGTATATAAATAACAACTGGCTCTAACCAAGAACGAACACCAGAAGGTGCTAATCCTTTTTTGTAACCTTTAGCCATGGTTATAAACACAATTAATAAAATTAATGCACTTAACATTAACGAAGCTACGTTTTTGGTGATAGATAAGTCTAATGGATGCATTTCTACTCCATTTAACTCATAAGAAATATGTCCATGCTTAATTTGATATCTATCGTATTTTAACGAATGATGATCAAATTTTGAAGACATGAATATTTCAAAACCACGATCTGAGGTATGTAGTATCACGGGTAGTGGCAACACTAAACCGTCTGCAAAGTGCCAATCGTATCCATCACCTATGTGATGAAATATCATTGATGAAACATCAAAACCTTCTTTAGGTGCTTCATGTGCCTGCTCTTCAGCAATGTGTTCTTCTGTTACAGTTTCCACATTTTGAGTGTGTTCTGTAGCCTCTACTTGTGCGTTAGCAGTGGAAATACCACCTAAAAACAAGACAGAAAGTGTTAAAACACGTAAAGTGTTTAGCGAGTGTGTATATAAAAACCTTGAAAATAACATCAAAAAGCGGCTTTTGTGGACCTAATTTTTCGGGCGCAAGTTAGCAATGATTCCGTATAACAACAAGCATGTGTATAAAAGGAATGAAATAAAATAATTTGCTATGAATAATAGGTCGGCAAAATGCGCATACCATACATATCCAATTAATGCAATCATGTTAAAGAAAAAGTGAGTTACCATAACACTAAGCAATATTTGTGGATTATTTTCCGACTTTTTTTTGTCTTTCAATGCCATTGAAAACAAAATAAAAGTTGTACATATGTGGTAAATAAAAATATACCAAATGGTTGAATGAAGCAAATCTTGAAAACCTGCAACTTTTAAAAATAAAATAACAATTGCAAAAACAACTGACAGAATTAATAAACCCTTTTGGGCAAGTTTCATTTTTTTAAAGAATTAATGATACGATACATGGCGGCTAAAACACCAACCAATGCAAAAACAGTGGTATACAAAGGGAAACTAAATACAAACTTGCTATCGAGCCATTTCCCGAACCAAACAAATAGCAAAATAGTTGCTATCATTTCGAAAGCAATGGATGAATATTTAGCGTATTGGTTAAGCGGTTTTTTGTCGGTCTTCTTCGGCTCCAGAGGGTTTCTCATGTTTGATTTCTTTCACTAAACCTGTCATAGAACAATTGCCTGCAAACTCTGCCCCTGCGTCTACAATTAGTCTACCTACAATCATATCGCCATTTAATTTGGCTTTTGCTTTCAGTTGCAAGGTTTCTTTGGCATAAACATTTCCTAAAACTGTCCCTGAAATATCAGCTAAAACGCATTTTACCTCACCCTCCACAACGCCATTAGGACCAATTACGATTTTAGCTTTGGTAGAAACTGTTCCTTTGACCGTCCCATCTATACGAATATCTCCCTCAGCAGATACATCGCCAGTTATAACCGTTCCTAATCCAATCAAATTTATGGTAGGCTGTTGGCCGGTTACGTTTACTTTATCTTTCCAATTTAAATTCATACTATAAAATTAAAAACTGTTTGGGATCAACTGGAACCCCGTTTAACCAAATCTCAAAATGTAAATGAGGAGAGGTTGAATATTCTCCTTTAATGCCTGCAAAAGCAATAATATCGCCTGCTTTCACAAATGTACCATTTTTTTTCAAAGCACTGCTACAATACTTATACACGCTAATTATGTTTGCAGCATGCTGTATTACAATAACATAGCCTTCATCTTGGGTGTTTCCAGAAAAAACCACAGTACCTGACAAGGTTGCTTTAACTGCCTGATTTTTAGGTGTAATAAAATCAATTCCAAAATGTTTTGTGCTTTTATTGAATGTAGAACTTATGTAACTATCGCATGGAATAAAAAACAACATCCCATTCAGCTTTTCAGAAACTGGATTTAAATTTTCGTCAAGATTGGGTAAGAATTTTTGGGCTTTTTCTTTTAAAAGTGAGTCATATTTTCCTTTTAATGCCAAGCTGTTTACATCTATATTAATTTTATTCTCTGTTTTTACAGGTTGGTTTTTATCGATAGAATCACTTAATACATTTCGTATCGAGGATAGAAAAATTTCTCTACTTTTCATTTCATTTTCTAGAGAATCTGCAATTCGATATAAATTTTTGACATTTTTCCGCATTGCCGTATCTGCGTATCCAGGAATGTATTCTTTTAAAGGAGTAAAAATGATAAGTGCGATTATGAAAACAGTTAATCCTACCAAAATAGAGCTCAAAACCACATAAACATTCCACTGCGACAAACTAATGGCTGCCTTTTCTTCGAAAGTGCTTTCGTTTAGAATTACTAATCGATACTTCTTTTTGAGTCTTTCTTTAAGCAGTTGAAGCTTTTTGGGGTTGTCTACCTTCTTTTTATCCACCGTTTTAAAATATTATTCAAAGTTATCCGTATTTGGTAATAATGCTACAAAAACAATAAGGTAATGGTTAAATCATATATTTGTAGCAGAATATTCATGAGTAAAAATCGATTTATAAAATCCCAAAGCCCGATAATCGGTGTTTTATTTATTTTATTAACTATGCAATCGTGCAAGTCTTTTAACAAATTCTACCACGATATTACTGCGCGTTTTAATGGATATTATAATGCAAAAACGAAATTGGATGAGAATATCCAACAAATACATAAGCTTTATAAGGACGATTATACCAAAATTTTGCCCGTTTTTAAGATAAACGATAAAGCCACTGCAAAATCAAACACCTCTACGTATGATGAGGTTATGAAAAAATGTTCAAATGTTATCGATTTGCATCCAAAAAGCAAATGGACAGATGATTGTTATTTCTTAGTTGGAAAATCGTTTTTTCATAAACACGAATATTTTGACGCAATTGAAACTTTCCTTTTTATTTACGGCAAATACAAGAAAGAACCTATTGCTCAAGAAGCCTTAGTTTGGCTTGCTCGAGCATATACCGAAACGCAACAATATTCTAAAGCTAAAACCACATTAGATCAAGTTTTAGCTAATAAAATTCTAGCGCAGCCAATTCGCAGCCAAGCATATGCCGCTTATGGAGATTTATTAATTAAGTCGAACAATTTAGCTGGTGCTGCAGAGAAATTGGTAAAAAGTTTAAGTTATACTACCAACAAAAAAGACCTTGCGAGATACAATTATGCATTGGGTCAAGTTTACCAAAAACTGAATAAAAAAAGAGAGGCAATAACTGCATTTAGGGTGGTTCTTTCAAAAAACCCATCGTATGATATGGGTTTAAATGCACGCCTTAGCATTGCTCGCATGTACGATGCTATTATCATGCCCGGTTACAACATCAAAGATGAACTGAAGCGACTGGCAAGAGATGATAAAAACATAGCTTTTAGAAGCGAAATTTATTATGAACTCGGTTCAATTTATCAACGTGAAAAAAATGCAACAGATGCTAGAAAGTATTTTAGGCTTTCAATAAATACATCGGAGCAAAATGCACAGTATAAATCTTTATCGTATTTGGGAATGGCAACCTTGGATTTTAATGCCGCTGATTACCAAAGTGCTGAAATTTTTTATGATAGCACCATCACCTTTTTAAAAACCGATCATCCAGAATACAAGCAAATTAACGCGCGTAAAACAAGCCTTTCAGATTTAATCAAGAACCTGAAAATTATAAAAGAAGAAGACAGCTTATTAAAACTATCAGGGTTAAGCGAAGATAAATTGGTAAAACTTGCTAAAAAGCAATTGCAATACGAAGAAGATGAGAAAGTAGCCAATTTAGAAAAAGAAAAAATTGAGTTAGACAAATTAAATCGGCAGGCGTTTCCAGACACCACAAAAAACAATCCATTTGGGAACATAATTTCATCTGGGAATACTGGTTGGTATTTCTATAACCCACAGGCTGTAACCCAAGGCTATGCCGACTTTATTTCAAAATGGGGAAATAGACGCTTAGAGGATAATTGGAGAAGAAATAAAAAGGAAGTAAATAATACAGGAACAGAGAATCTTAACAAAGGAACAAACGACTCCAAAGAAGAGACATCTATTGCCAAATCAAAAGGTGATAACGTTGTCAAAAATCTATCAAAAGAAGAGTTAGCCATAGCTGCAATGATAAAGCGAATTCCAAAAAGCCCGCAAGAGCAGGAAAATAGTCGCGAAAAAATCACTCAAGCTATGTTCAATTTAGGAATGATTTTTAGAGATAAAATCAACGATAAGAAAGAAGCCATTGCAGCTTTTGAAGCCCTTTTGTTGAAGTTTCCACAAAATAAATACCGATTAGAATGTTTATTTGCGCTTTATAACTTATACGAAGCAGTACCCGATAAAAAGAAATCGGACTATTACAAAAACACTCTTTTAAACGAAAGTGCAGAAAGTAACTATGCCAAGCTAATTTCTGATCCAGACTTTTACAAGAAACAAAAGTCGACCGAAAAAGAATCTAGCGACACCTACGCATCTGCTTATTCAAAATACAATAACGGTGATTACACTTCATCATTAGCCCTTTGCAACGAAACTTTATTCCGCATTCCTGATTCAAAAAATTCAGCTCGTTTTCAACTTTTAAAAGGAATGAATCAAATTAAGCTAGGTGATAAAGAAAATGCAATTGTAAGTTTAACGTTGGTTATTACTAAATACAAATCTGATCCAACGGCAAGTTTAGCCCAAAAAATACTGGAGCAACTTACGGCTACTACCAACAAAACTACCCCGATTCAGCCATTGGTTATCAAACCAACAATCGTGGATACAAGCATATACACTTTTGAAACTGGAAAAAGGCATTGGTTTTTGATTCTTTTGCCCATGAATGACGATTATACCCGCGGCTTGGATATTAAAATTGTAGATTTCAATACAGCCTATTTTAGCTCATCAAAACTTAAAATTGAATCATCTATCGATGGCGTGAATATGCTATTTTTAGTGAAAGACTTTGCAGATGAAAAAAGAGCACTCGATTATTTCGAGAAAATCTCTGTAGATCCATTGTTTACAGGATTACCAACCAAAGGAACTTTAGCAGTAGTTATTGACCCAGCAAATTATACTTTGATGTTAAAAACTAAAAAATATAGCGAATACAAGACCTTTTTCGACAAGAACTATCGAACCAAAAAAGAGGCTAATTAATATTTCTTTCGATGTAGTCTATAAGACAGTGGATTACCTTTATATGGATTTCTTGGGCTCGATCTGCATAATTTGAATAAGGGGCTCTTATTTCACAATCAACCATTTCGGCTAACTTCCCGCCATCTTTCCCGGTTAATGCAACAACTATCATTTTTTGTTGTTTGGCAGTTTCAACGGCATGAATAACATTTTCTGAGTTACCACTTGTGCTAATTGCTAGTAAAACATCGCCAGGTTTCCCTATAGCTTTTACATACCTGCTGAAAATTTGCGAAAAACCCATATCATTACCCACACAGCTCATGTGCGATGGATCAGAAATACTCAATGCAGCAATGGGTGCCCTATCGTCTCTAAAACGTCCTGTAAGTTCTTCTGCAAAATGCATGGCATCGCACATGGAGCCGCCATTTCCACAAGAAATTATTTTACCCCCAGATTTTAAAGCAGCAACCATAAAATCGCCAGCCAATTTGATTTGGTCAATATTTTTTGATTCAGATATAAACTCAAAAATGGTTTTATATGCTGCTTCTAGGTTTTCTTTTATAGAATCGATTTGTGCCATTACTATTTTGAATGTTTTAAGTCAAATGCTTTTTTACCACTTGCTAACCAAGCTGCATAATGCTCAATATCTGGATCATATGAATTTGGTTCTGCCAAATTACTGCCGTCATGATCAATTAAAACGTAAAATGGTTGCGTATTGACTCCATATTTTGATGCTTGAAAATGACTCCATTTGTTACCAACAGTTTTAAGCATACGGGTTTGAGTGCCAATTTTAACCTCGATTTGTTCACTTTCGGGCAATGCCGTTTTCTCATCAACATATAATGATACTATAACGAAATCATTACGAAGCTGATTCAAAACTTTAGGATCACTCCAAACATTCTCTTCCATTTTACGGCAGTTAACACAAGCCCAGCCTGTAAAATCTAACATCAAAGGTTTATTGACTTCTTTTGCATAGGCAACAGCTTCATCGTAATCGTGAATGCAATCAAGATTATGTGGGCAAGAAGCATGAGTTGCATTGTTTTCGGAATTTGAAACAGAAGCCTCAGCAGAGGAAGCAAAAAAACCGTTAGGTGCTTCACTATAAAACATGGGTGGTGGAAATCCACTTATCAATTTTAATGGTGCCCCAAACATTCCTGGTATGAGGTAAATGGTGAAAAACAACGTTACCAATCCCACTAAAAAACGAGGAATTGATAAATGGGTGAAAATTGCATCGTGCGAGAATTTCAAAAATCCAAAAAGATATGCTGCCATTCCACTAAAAATAGCAATCCAAATTGCTAAAAAAACTTCTCTTTTTAACCATCCTGCTTGTAGAACCAAGTCGGCATTTGACAGGAATTTTAGAGCTAAAGCCAACTCTAAAAAACCTAATGAAACTTTTACCGTATTTAACCAGCCACCTGATTTTGGCAAACTGTTTAACCAACCTGGAAAAATGGCGAACAATGTAAAAGGTAACGCCAGTGCAATGCTAAAGCCCAACATGCCAATTAAAGGCCCAACTATGCCTCCATTTACTGCAGCCTCAACAAGCAAAGTTCCAATAATTGGTCCTGTGCATGAAAAAGACACTAAAGAAAGCGTAAAGGCCATGAAAAATATTCCTAAAATCCCGCCTTTTTCTGAGGCAGTATCGGCTTTGTTTATCCAAGAATTGGGCAATGTGATTTCAAAAGCACCAAAAAATGAAATAGCAAAAACAAAAAATAATGCAAAAAAAGCTATGTTAACCCATTCATTAGTCGAAAATCGGTTTAATGCGTCAGATCCAAAAAACCAGGTGACTGAAAATGCTAGGGTTACATAAATTAATATAATTGAAATGCCATATAAAAGTGCATTAGAAATGCCTTTTGAACGAGATTTACTTTGTTTCGTAAAAAAACTAACCGTTAAAGGTATCATTGGAAACACGCATGGGGTAACTAATGCAATTAATCCGCCTAAAAAACCAGCGATAAATATTGCCAACAATCCCAAATCAGATTTTGTTGGAGACTTTATTTCAGTTGTTGAGGTTCCAGTATTTTTATCTTCCGATTTGCCAATTGTTGAATTAGGTGTTACAGCAGCATCGACTTGGAAATCATTTTCAGATATATCGATCTTAAATGGATTTTCAATTGGAGGTAAGCATGCCTTATCATCGCACGCAGAATATTCATAAACTCCTTTTATGGTTGCTTTCGATTTTAAAAGTTTGACTTTCTGAATAAATGTAACGTGGTTTTCGAAGTATTTAACTTGCATTTGAAACAACTCATCGTTAACATCAAATGCTTTACCAACTTCAATTACTTTACCTGCTAACTCATAATCGGCACTTTTATTAAAAGTGAAAGTTGTTGGGATTGGTCCGCCCTCTCCTACATAATGGCTATAAATATGCCAGCCTTTGTCAATTTTAGCATCAAATCGAATTTCAAAAATATTGGATTCGATTTTTTTAGATTCTACCTTCCATTTAACAGGCTCAGCAATTTGAGCCTTTGAAAAAAATCCAATTAAAAATAAAACTAAAAACAGGCTATACCTTTTCATAAATCAATTGAAATGCGAATTTAAGGTTCAAATGTTAATCTAACAGTTAAATAATTCACATCAGTGAAACAAAAGATTCGTTTAATAATTCCATGTATGTAATTTTGCAACCTATGTTTTCACCCTTATTTACTGCAGCTGGATTAATTAGCTTACTAACCCTATCGTTATTAGAAATAGTATTAGGTATTGATAATATTATTTTCATTTCGATACTGACCAGTAAGCTTCCAAAAGAAATGCAGAAAAATGCTCGCAACATAGGCTTGATTTTAGCCTTAGTTGTACGTATAATTTTGCTTTTCTCGATAAGTTGGATTGCAGGTTTGCGCGATCCTATAGTAAATACTTTAGGTTTTGCTTTAAGCGGTAGAGATATGATTTTATTTGCAGGAGGTTTATTTTTATTATGGAAAACTACTGTAGAAATTAATCATAAACTCGAAGGGTACGATGATAACCCAACAACTACCCTTAAAAAGGTATCTTATCGGAACGCCATAACTCAAATTATATTAATCGATATAGTTTTTTCATTTGATTCAATATTAACAGCGGTTGGCCTTTCAAATCAGTTTGTTATCATGGTTTTAGCTGTTGTAATTGCTATGTCAATTATGATAGCTTTTTCGGGAGCAATCAGTGATTTCATTAACGATAGACCTACTATTAAAATGCTAGCATTGTCGTTTTTATTGGTAATTGCGGTCTTGTTAATTGCAGAAGCCTTCCATTACGAAGTACCAAAGGGATATGTATATTTTGCTATGGCTTTTTCATTTACAGTGGAAATGCTAAACTTGAAGATGAGAAAAAACAACGAAAAAAAGGTGGTTTTGAACCAGCCTTACGATGAAGGTGAGGAACAAATCAAGAAAGACAACGAATAAGGAATTTGCGAAAACTGAGTGTTTTTTCCTCTCAATTAGGATAAATAAAAAAGGCGATGAAATTTCGAGGGCACTGAAAAAGTGGCTGTTTATGAAAAGAGGTTGTTTTCGAATTGAAAACAACCTCTTTTTCTTTAAAGTATTCGGGTCGCGCGGTGCATCATCACTTCCATACAGGCGATTCTCAGAGCCTTTGTTTTACTTAAAGAAAGTCTTTAAATTCCTAAAGTACTTTTTCAGTGGCCTCGAAATTTCATCGCTTTTTTATTATCAATGGAAATTAAAACAATCCCAAGGTTATACCTGCTGAAACCTGGTTTAAATCTCGTGGGCTTCCTACGCCAGAGTTAAACATTTCAGACATGCTATATTTAACAAAAAAGTTAAAATCACCGTAACCAATTCTTCCAATTAAGCTAATTCTTGCAGGATTTAGGTTAAAATCACCTCTGTATTTTTGCTTATTGTTACCACCTTCAGAAGTTACAACTTTTTGATATGAGCCAATTAAAACCGAAGCCTCAGCTCCAAGACCTAAATTAAATGACTTATTTTGTCTGTTTGGATTTGACATGTACATAAACATCAATGGAACATTTAAGTATGTAGTTACAAGCTTGTTTTTCTCGTATTTAGTAGTTCCTACTGGAGCAATATTTAGGGTATCGTTGGTGTATTTAATTAGGTTATTAGAACTGAAACGATAATTGTTAGACTCTAAACCAATACCATACATAACTCGTAACCCATTCCCAATAAATTTCCTATTAAATTGATACGAAAAATTGTGAGTGGTTGATTTTCCTTGATTTAATTTCAGGCCTTTAGCATCGCTTGACAAATCAAAACTACCATCGCTTAACAAACTGTTTAAACCAAAATCCCAGATAAGTCCATCGTAGTTTTTAGGATTTTTACTTTTTGTTTTACCCCCAATTTTAAAGCTTAAAGTATCGCTTTTAGCTGATCCGTCTGTAACTATCATAATTCGTTTAGTCACTGATTTTTTACCTGTATCGACCATTGAAATTTCTTCTTCGATGTTAATTATTTTCCCTTTAGCATCGTTCCAAACCATTTTATCTGATTCAGATTTGTCCATTTCTTTTACGATTATTTCTTTTTTAGACTTCCCTGACTTGTCGTCATTGCCAATTTTGACTTCGATTCTCATTTTATTTTTTGAATCGTCTGAGCCTTCTTTGATAATAATCTCTTTTCTAACTTCATGCCTCCCATCATGGGATTCTAACGTTTTAAGAATTGAATCTACTTGATTTCCAGGAACCTCTTTCCCATTGATAATGATTTTGGTTTCCTTTTTCACATCCTGTGCTTTAGTATTTACACTTACAAAAGTGCATACTAATCCCATGTAAAATAATTTTCTCATTTTATGTTGTTTTTTAGTTGTTTACGTGAATAGTTCCGCTGTATTTTAAGCCCCCTACCTTAATACGGTAGTGTACTTTTTTGCCAGAAGCTATATCTTCTTGTGTAAAATTGATAGGCGAGTTTTCCAATGAAGTAATTGGCTTTAAAACCCGGCTTGCAATATCCCAGCCATCTGTGCCTCGGCCTTCATTTGCATAAGTAGTTTGATCATTGTTCGAGGCATTTATTGTGTTATTGCTGCTAACTATAGTAAATTCTTCTACCCTTCCGGTTGATACAATTCTCTTTGCAAGAGTATTTTCGCTGAATCCTGAAGCAATTTTTGGCATTTCGAACCCTTTAGATTCTAAACCAACAAGTGGGTTATAGGTGGTTACTTTTGCGTAATCAATCTCATTTTTATCAGACTTTACAACATTTTCCGATTTCAATAAAATTGTTTTTTCATCTGAAACGGGGTTTTTTACTTTTTGTTTAACTAATGCAATTTGAGTTACAGGCTTAACAGGTTCAATTATTTGTTTTGGCTTCTTTTGTAAAGCGGGAGTACTTATTTTGTTAGGTGTTGATGCTAAAACTTCAGGTTTATCAGAATCTAATGTATTGATAAACCACATTCCAGAAAGCAACAATAGCGTTGCAGCTATGCCTATAAATGGAATTAGTTTATTTTTTTTTGAAGATTTAACAGGCAATGCCATTTCTATTTTGCCCCAAATTGCTTCTGGAACTTCAACTTCAGCATCAAACAATTTGGTTTGAAGTTCTTTTTCAAATTTATCGTATTGAGATTCCATGGAGTTCTAAGTTTTGTGTGCGTTCAATTTTGTTTTTTAATATGGCCTTTGCCCTCGATAATTGCGATTTTGAAGTGCCTTCACTGATATCTAATTGCGAGGAAATCTCTTTATGAGAATATCCTTCTATTACGTACAAATTAAAAACAGTACGGTATCCAATTGGCAATTCTCTAACTAGCCCGATAATTTCTTCAGCTGAAATTTTGCTTAAAGCATCAACCGTATTTTCATCGTTTATTTCAGTGTCGTAATCACTTACAGCAATCAGTTTTGAGCTTTTGCGGTAATAATCTAAAGCCGTATTTACAATTATCCTTCTCAGCCATCCTTCAAATGATCCAGTAGAACTATATTTTGGCAAGGCTTTAAACATCTTTATAAATCCTTCTTGTAAAATGTCTGCTGCAGTGTCGGTATCGGATGCATAACGTAAACAAACGCCATACATTTTTTTGCTGAATTGCTTATACAACAGCTCTTGCGCTTTTCGATCGTTTTTCAAACAATCTTCCAAGACCTTTTGTTCATCAAAGTACACTTGCATCAAATTTTAAAGGCTTTTGTATATTGACTACACTCCGTTAACATTGGTTGCATGAACCTAAAAAAGTTTGTTAATGAAATAATATAAAATTAGTTAAGGTGTTTGATAAAAGTAAGCTTACCTCTTTTTTACCATCATATACTTTCGGCCCTTTTGATAATTCTCCTTCTGTATATATATGGGTAAGTCCCTTTAAAGCAACAAATTGTACGTTTTTATGACGCTTTAATTTCTTCTTCCAAAGGCATGCTTCTTTTTTAGGAACTTGGTAATCGTTAAGTGCCGAAACCAATAATAAGGGTTTAGCAATTTTTTTTGCTTCATCTACTTGATTGTACTTTTCTAACCATTTCCAATAACAAGGCGAAACACCCAACAAAATTGAGGAATTGGTAGAATCTGTGTATTCGTGTTTTATTATTCTATTGATGCTAGCCATTACCCAATTGTATTGCATTTCAGGAATTGCTTTGGGGTCGTTTTTCTTGATAAATTCGAATTGGTATTTCATCAATTCAGGTAAAGAACCATAAGGAGATGAAAGCATAGCATACCCTTTTGCATCAGGTGTTAACGAGGCTATCCTTGGCATTAACATAGCACCTAAACTATGACCAACTATAAAAATCTGACTTGGGTCTATATTTACCTGTTGTTTTGCAAATTGCAAAGCACTTACAGCATCAGTTATGGTTTCTTCTACAGGCGTTAAACAAGATGGCAAATCAGATAAACCATAGGTAAAAGTTCGTTTATCGTAAATGAAAACCCCGATTCCTTTGGCAGACAGTTGTTTTGCAATGTCTAAAAATGGGGTATTTTTCCCGAGGGTGCTATACCTGTCGTTTGGACCAGAGCCATGCACAAGAATTGCTAAAGGATAACTCCCATTGCCTTTTGGCATCCAAAATTCTCCTTTAATAACATAATTGTCTGATGAGGTAAAGGTTGTTTTTATAACCGTTGAATTGCCTAAATCCTTATCTGAAGCTACCGTTAAACCAGGTTTAATAAATAATGAGCTCAGTTGATTTTTGCTGTTCCAACTTGTTTTTAAATCAAATGTAGCTTTTGAAAACTCAACCGTTTGGCTCGCGCTTTTGCCTATTGGCGACTGATTAATTTCTGCTTTAAGTACATTAGTTGGGCTACCTTCTTGTTTAAGAATGGATTCCCAAACTGCTTTCAATTTTGTTTCACTCAATTTGCTCTTGAGATTAGAATCCATTAGAGAAGTAATACTACTGTATTTCTCATTCCAAAGCCAATGACCCACAGAATCAATTAAGGCAGTTTGTGATTGTGCATTAATAGAAATAAGACATAAAAAAAGCAGTTTTTTCATACTAATATCTTCGATTCGAACGCATAAAATCGTACACAGGTCGCCACGAATCTGTTTGTGGAACAGGTGCTGTAATTTCTAAATGGGTGTTGGTTACAGGGTGCATAAAACTTACCCGATATGCATGTAAACAAATAGATTTATCTTCATTAGGACCAAACTTGTAGTCATACTTAATATCCCCAACAATTGAATTTCCGATTGCTGATAATTGAGAGCGAATTTGATGATGCCTACCCGTTTGCGGAAACACAAGTAAAACAGCATTGCTATTTACAACTCCTATCATTTCATAGGTCAACTTCGATTCTTTTGATCCGTTTTTAAAGCTATTATATGCTTTCGACTTATTTGTTGCTGAGTTTTTTAGCAAAAAATGTACTAGCTCTCCATTTTCAGTTTTTGTTCGGCCTTGTACCCAAGCTAAATAGGTTTTGCGGACTTCGCGTTCTTTAAATTGCAAATTCATGCGTTCAAGTGCTTTACTTGTGCGCGCATATACAACAACTCCACTTACAGGCCTGTCAATTCTATGAATAACACCTAAAAAAACATCTCCAGGCTTATTGTATTTTACTTTGATGTACGCTTTTACCTTGTCTACCAACGTTTCATCGCCAGTTTCATCGCCCTGCACTAAGTCTGCAGGCTCTTTATAAACTGCAATGAGATGGTTATCTTCAAATAAAATACGTGATGGATCTAACATTAATATTGCTCGTTATCGTTTGGAAAGTCTTTTGTTTTGATATCTGAAATGTAATCTTGAACGCCTTTTTTAATATCGTCATACAAGTTTAAATAAGTGCGTAAAAAACGAGGTTTAAATTCTTTATTTATACCCAACATATCGTGCATTACCAAAACTTGACCGTCAACGCCATTTCCAGCGCCAATTCCAATAATTGGAATACTTACAGATTTAGAAACTTCAGCAGCCAATGTTGCAGGTATTTTTTCGAGCACCAAAGCAAAACAACCAGCTTGTTCTAATAAAACGGCATCTTCTAATAAACGCTTAGCTTCTTCTTCCTCTTTAGCACGAACAGTGTATGTTCCAAATTTATAAATAGATTGCGGGGTTAATCCAAGATGCCCCATAACAGGCACTCCTGCTTTTAAAATGCGCTCTACAGAATCTACAACTTCTCTCCCACCCTCAAGCTTTACAGCATGAGCACCAGACTCTTTCATTATCCGGATAGTAGATTGCAAAGCCTCACGAGTGTTACCTTGATAGTTTCCAAAAGGCAAATCTACCACAACCAATGCACGTGAAACGCCTCTAACAACTGATGAAGCATGGTAAATCATTTGATCTAAGGTAATTGGCAACGTAGTTTCGTGACCCGCCATCACATTTGATGCAGAATCGCCTACTAATATCACATCAATTCCAGCATCATCAATGATGCGAGCCATTGAAAAATCATAGGCCGTGAGCATAGAAATTTTCTCGCCACGCTCTTTCATTTCTTTAAGCGACTGGGTGGTAATTTTTTTGTATACCTTATGTACAGACATGGTATTGTGTTTACAAAGTTTAGGTAAAGGTCTAGTTTTAAAGATAGACTTTCTTTATTTTACTAAATTTAGTCAATTTCTATCTCATCAATGAAAATAAAAGCATCTTTTCCAGCTCCAGGATGCCCTTTTCGGCATTTTATAGGCGAAACTGCTCTTATTCTAATGGATTTGCAATTTTGATTAATTGGGATGGCAACTTCCTTGATTTCATCGTCTCTATGATTGAGCAAATGTTCCGTTTTTACAATAATTGGAGTGTTAAAATTAATTCCGTCAGTACTTGTGTATATTTCAATAGAAAGTGGAGAAAAAATCCAAGAACCTTCTTCTTGCAAATAATTTACCGTAACCGATTTAATAACCCTCTGATTTTCAAAATCAACCACTGCATCAAAATCAGTGCCGTAAAATCCTTGCCAATTGCCTTTTCTCCAATTCTGAGTGCCCCTTAACCCATCAAATAAAGAAAAGTCTCCGTCAGCAGCAAATGACTTATGAGCTGGGTATTTGTATTTTATGTTAATATCAGACCTAAGTTTATAAAAAATAGATGTTACTGTTTCAGATCGATCGCCTAAAGGCGTTACATAGTGCATTGATACTGCGCAAGTAGTATCTAAAATTAAGCTATCATTTAGTGTTTTATAAGGTCCGTTATTAATTTGGTAATAATAATAACATCCTTTATGAAGCAAGCTTCTTTGAGGTTTTAAAGTGATAGCATTTTTAAAAGTTGTGTTTACTGCCTCCCAAGCTGGTAAGGGCCATGCATTTTTTATAGCTCCAAAACTTTTTACGGGGAGATAAGACTCTTTCGATAATCTAAAATCTACCGTTCCACCATCCAAAATCTGTTGATGGTGAAGGGTTTTGAAGGGCAATAAATGCTCATCATTTCCATTTTTGAAAGTTGGTTGAAAAATATTTGATTTGCTATCTGCCCATATTGTAAATGTGTTACCGTTTTCTAAATGGATTTTGGATCTGTTAAATTTAGGGTATGCTAAATCATAAATCGGTGCGCCCGGGTTTATTTGATAAAATCCTAAAGCGCTCATAACATACCATGCACTCATTTGGCCGCAATCATCATTTCCTATCAAACCGTCAGGTTTGTCAGTATAAAAACTATCGATAATTTGATGTACATATTTGATGCACTTTTCAACATTTCCTACCCGATTATACATCCAAGCGTTGTGCTGGCTTGGCTCATTTCCATGGGCATATTGCCCAATTAATCCTGAAATATCTGGGGTTTCTTTCCCAAAAAAAGGTGTTTTTGTCTCGAATACCCTATCAATGGCTTCTTCTAGCTTAAGTTTTGGACCAAGTTGGAGGTATTTTTCAAATGTAGGGATGTCGTGCGGAACAAATAGTGAATACTGAAAAGCATTTGCCTCTGTAAAACTATGTGTTACTTCAAGTGGGTTAAAATCGGTAACAAAAGCATTATTGATTTTTGGCCTAAAAAACCCTGTTGAAAAATCGAAAAGATTAACCCACGAATTTGATCTTTTATCGAATTCGTCAAAGTCAAGCATCATATTCATGCCTTTTGCCATTTCTGCTATACACCAATCGTTGTATGCGTATTCTAACGTTTTAGAAACCGATTGATCGTCTTCATTTGCAGGAATAAACCCGTTTTTGATATACTCTTTAATACCAAATTTTGAAGATTTTGAAGCACTCATCATTGCTTCTATTGCCAATGTTTTATCAAAACCTCCAATGTTTTTTGAGTAGGCATCAGAGATTACAGAAACTGCGTGATAACCAATCATGCAATTGGTTTCGTTGGCAGCTAACTCCCAAACAGGAAGTCTTCCGCTTTGCTGATATTGGCGCAACATCGTATTGATAAAATCTGTGGTGCGCTTTTGTTGCACTATTGTAAAAAGTGGATGGAGCGCTCTAAAGGTATCCCAAAGCGAAAAAACGGTGTATTGATGGTGGTTTGGTTCTATGTGTATTTTAGCATCCATGCCTAAATAACTTCCATCAACATCGCTTAGGATATTAGGAGCTATAAACGTATGATATAATGCTGTATAAAAAACCGAGCGCTGGCTCAAATTTGTAGACTCTATTTCAATTTTAGATAACTCTTTTTCCCAAGCAGCGGTAGCATTAGCAACCACATTATCAAAATCGAAACCTTGTTGTTCTGCGATCAAATTCTTTTGAGCACCCTCTAAAGAGGTCATTGAAATGCCAACCCGTGAAACAATTTGTGCGTTTTTTTGATCCTCAAAAGTTAAAATAGACTTTATACTCTTTCCCAATCCGCCTTTTCCTTGAACTATGGATTCGCCATTTTGGGTAACTATTTTAAAACTTTGGTTAAATTCAGCATAAAAATAAACTACTTGATTATTTGCCCACGACTTACTTCTTCTGTAGCCTCTTACGGCATTTGAACCAATGGGTTCAATGAAAGACTCTATTACTTCGTCTCGGTGAACCAAATCAATAATTAGCCACTTCTTTTTTGGATTTTCCCAAGTATATCTATGGTACCCCGTTCGGGTAGTTGTAGTTAACTCAGCTTTTACTTTTGGATCAGATAGTTGCACTGAATAATATCCTGCAAATGCTTTTTCAGAACTATGATCAAAGGCACTTTTATATCCCCTTTTCTCTTTATCTCCATTATTCCAAGAAAGCTTTCCCGTTCCTGGCATAAATAAAATATCGCAATAATCGGCTATTCCTGTACCACTTAAATGGGTATGACTAAAACCGTAAATAAACTTATCTTTATAATAATATCCGGCTGTTCCCTCCCATCCATCTAATCTCGTGTCTGGACTAAGTTGCACCATACCGAAAGGCGAAGTTGCCCCAGGGAAAGTATGACCTGTTCCGTCAGTACCAATAAATGGATTTACAGTTTGCGCCCATTTATGTTGGGCTTGAGAACCCAAAGAAATAAAGAGGAGTAAAAAAATGCTCTTTATTCTCATTATAATCTAAATTTCTCCTTCATTTCTGGAGTTATAGATTCAGTTGATATCAGCACAGTAATTGTATTTAACTTAAAATAATTATCCGTTACTTCTATAAAACCATTTAAAGCACCGGTTTTACCCCACGAATTTTTGACAATGAAATTTCCTGCTGCAGTTATGCCAACAATATGCATTAAATGGTCGTCTTGCACATCAAGGTCTAAAAAACGCTTTTCGCGTAACTCTTGGGTAATTTCTTCTTCGATATCCTCTGCCTCTTTAGAAACAGCCATTGCTATCCCTTTTTCCATTTTAAAGCCTCTATTTGAAACGTCAGCATCCCAAACTAAGGTATAGCCATTGCGCACCAAATCTTTTGATAACTCTAATAGTAAATCGATAGGTAAATTAAAATAGCTTCCGTTCGAAAAATTATCAGGAACTGGAACTATCCAGCTTTCGAAAAACGGTGCAGATAAAGAAGATGTTAATCCAAAATATTCTTTTGGATTAAATTTAACCACATTTTTAGAGAAGGTTTGTGGAGTATATGTTGCGTTTTTATAGGTGAAAGATTGAGGCGCTTTCCCTAAGTAATTATCTAAAATATCATTTACATTTTTAGTCCAAAAAGTACTGCTAACTTGTTTTTTAACACAACTGTCTGCCAAAGATTTTAGATTTTTAAAAAGTGCCTGATGATTATGGGTTCCCAATTTAGTACCGCTATAAGCAGACTCAGGCATTAACCCATATATTGATGCTACCCTAATGGCATCGTGTGCAAGGGCTCCTTCGCTAAACTGCGCTGTTCCCTGCCTTAAAATGTAGTTTTTAAACTTTTCTAGATAGGTGCTTCTAACAATCCACATTTCTGAAATGTCGATATCTGCTGATACGCCTCTTCGAATGGCATCGCTTTCGATTACCGATACCGTAGAAAAACACCAGCAAGTACCCGTATTTCCTTGACTTCGAACTGGAGTGCACTTATTTTCAACACGTTGCGCATAGGTTGCAAGTGTTGTACACATTGCAAATGCTAAAAGAAGATTTCTCATGGCTTAAATTGATTTCAAAATTGCAGTAAATTCGCTAATAATCATAGCAGTTGCTCCCCAAATTACATCATCATTTAAAATATAAGCGGGAGCATTGATAATTTTCCCTCTTACGTTTATTTCTGCGTTTTGTTGATTTTCAATATCTAAAAAATAGTGCAGATTCACTTCTATCAGGCGCTCAATTTCTTCTGCATTGGGCAAAAAAGGAGGCCTTTTTTTAGTAATTCCAACAAATGGTGATACTTTTAAATTACTGACTGGAATATATAATTCTGATAACTCTCCAACAATCTGAATTAATGAAGAATCAGTTCCCGTTTCTTCCATAAATTCTCGCAATGCCGTTTGTTTTAAATCCTCATCAAAAGGTTCGTGTTTGCCGCCCGGGAAACTAATTTGACCAGCATGTGCTCCTTTTTCAAAACTCGGTCTTTGCATTAATAAGATGCATGGAATATCATTTTCAATTGGGTAAATCAAAATTAACACCGCTGATTTTTTTGGATTTTGAGATTCTATCCAATCAAAAGAAGGACGTGGCCTATTTTGGGGAGCCATACGGTATTGCACATCCTGCCCGGGTTTAACATCGGGCCAGAAGTTGGTAATTCTAGATGAAAGCTCATCGAAAGAAAGCATTTTACAAGATATTGAAAAATTGACAAAGGATTTTTTTAGGATTGTATTTTACGAATAATCGGGTTAATAGCCTTAGATAAAACCATTACTTTGTCTCCTACCGATATTTCGACCAAGTCGCTATCTGATGCAACCACATTTACTAATTCGCTGCCAATAAGTAGCGTTACTATATTTACGATATCCTCTTTTTCGATGGATATTATTTTGCCAATAAATTTGAACTTACCACTAAAATCCGATGTGCTTGAAAAAACATCCATGAATGTGCCTCTAGCTACAATTTTTCCATTTTCAAGCTTAATTACTTTATTTGATAATCGCTGAACTTCAGACACATCGTGCGAAACCATTATTATAGCAGGATTAAACATGGATTTTATGCGAAGTATATAATCTTGCATACGTTCTCTGTAGCTATCATCAAGGGCAGAAAAAGCTTCGTCTAAAAGCAAGATTGAAGGCTTCCGAATTACCGCACGCGCCAAAGCAATGCGCTGTTTTTGACCTCCAGAAAGGGTATTTGGTTTTCGATCTTTAAGTTCTCCGAGTTCAACTAAATCAATAACCTCTTTAACTAGCTTTCCTGTTTGGCCTTCATGCAATGCAAAAACAAGATTCTCTTTAACTGTCATGTTCGGAAACAATGCGAAATCTTGAAAAACAAAGCCAATGTTTCTTTTCTGAATTTCTAAGTTTATTTTTTTCTGACTATCAAACCAGGCTACATCATCGAATTTTAAAAAACCAGCATCAGGCTTTGTAAATCCGGCAATCATCCTCAAAATAGAGGTTTTTCCAGATCCTGATGGACCAAAAAGCGTTGTAATTTCTCCTCTATTTATTGAATCTGTAACGCTTAATATTGAATTTCCATCAGAAAAATTAAGCTTTTTTGTAAATGAAAACTCAAGCATAGTTTTTCTTTGTTAATCTATGATTAATAAAAAAAACGGCTATTAATATAGTAAAAGACACAGCCAATAAAACGCTAGCATAAATATTAGCATTTGAATAATTAAGAGCTTCAACTTCATCAAAAATTGCAATGGAAGCTACCCTAGTTTGGCCTGGAATATTGCCACCAATCATTAACACAACGCCAAATTCGCCAATAGTATGCGCAAATGTAAGTACGGTTGCCTTTAATAAAGCTGGTTTGCAATTTGGCAGTAATACAGCAGTAAACGTTTTAAACTTGCTTTTACCGAGCGACAAAGATGCCTCTTCAAGGCTTTTTGGTAGTGCTTCGAATCCAGCTTGAACAGGCTGCACCATAAATGGCAAACTATACAAAACCGAAGCAAAAACTAACCCTGAAAAGGAAAAAACCAAATTTATATCAAAATTACTCTTTAAAAATCCTCCAACTACACTGTTGGGGCTGAGAGCTATAAGCAAGTAAAAGCCTAACACAGACGGAGGTAGCACAAGAGGCAGGCTTACAATTGCTTCGAAAAACGGTTTAAAACGCGATTGTATTTTAGAAAGCACATATGCCAATGGCACTCCAATAAACAACAATATTAACGTAGTGATTAACGCTAACTTAAATGTTAAATAAAAGGCCGAAAAATCATCCATTTTTTTCAAGAATAATAGCTGAGGCGCGCACCAAAAACCAACATTTCATATCAATTTTAAGGTTTAAAGCATCAAAATTTTGAACCAATATAAGGGCTTTAATTATTTCGTTTTGGTACTTCAATTTTACTTCGCAGTATAATCTGCCCCACAAAATGTCACTTATTTCACCTTGAAAAATATTTTTCTCAGACACATTGGGTTGTTGACTAAATAACAACACCTCATTTTCATTAAAATGAAGTTTAACATGGTATCCTATTGCGAAGGTAGGTAATGTATTTTTTTGAATAACCACGGTTTCCCATTGGTCCCCTTGGATATTAATAGTAAACAAATCCAGAGAACCAAATATTTTACATAAAGCAATATTTCCAGAAATTATATTCATGTCTATGGCATTAAATATCCATATTTTTCGAATATGCCTTTATTTTCTTTGGATAAAAAGAATTTATAAAAGTTGAATATCTCCTCTTGTTTTGCACCAACAGCATGGTTCAAAATTACAGAAGATTGGTATATAGGTTTATAATTATTTCTGGCAACATCAACCCATTTGCCGACCTGTAACATGTTTTCTGAAAGTACAATTGACTTTGCAACAAACCCACAATTGGCATTTCCTGAAGTAATAAATTGAGCTGTTTGACTTACATTTTCGCCAATAACAAATCTATTCTTTAAGCTTTCATACACTTTTTTACGTTTCAAGGCCTCAACCGCAGCTCTGCCGTAAGGAGCTAGATTGGGGTTTGGAAGTGCAATAAATTTATTCTCAGGCTTTTGTATGAACTTTTCCCAGCATTCTATGTCAGCCTCTTTATTTAAAGTCCAGAATACAAGACTACCTAGAGCATAAACTTTAGGCTTTGTTAGAGTTAGCTTTTGAGTATAAAGAGCGGTTGGATATTCAGTGTCAGCAGATATGAAAATATCGTAGGGTGCCCCTTCAGAAATTTGAGCAACTAATTTACCTGAGGAGCCATAAACTACATCCACCTTAACCGGATTTAATTTCGAATAATTTGCAATTATTTCAGTTAACACATTTTTCATATTTGACGCTGATGCAATGGTTATGCTTGTTTTTTGAGCATTAACTTTAAATACAAAACAGAGAAATAGTAAAATTAAACGTATCATAAAAGGTACAAATATCTATAGTAAACCCAAACTTCCAAATGAGTTACCTCATTCGCAATTAATTTAATTACAAAAGCTACTTCATTAGTTTCTTCTAAAAAAAGAATAGCCTAGCAATTAGAAGTAATTGCTAGGCTATTCTTTTTAAAATTTTATTGTTGAGATTCTCTTTTACCTTTTCCTAACCAAAATTACTACTTACGGATAGAGGCTTAATTGAACTGTTGGTTTCCATTTTATTAAGGCAATAAAACTATAATTAAACCGAGAATTTAATGCAAAACGTTTACAACAATACTATTTTTCTAGTTTCTATAACGTTTCCTATATTATCAATAACATTAATATAATAAATTCCTTTGCCTGACAAGGTTGATAAATTTACCATAAAACTTGGTTGATTTATTGGAGTTTGGTACACAATTTGACTAAGAGAATTTAATATTTTAATCGAATATCCATTCATTATTCCAAAATTACTGTTTTCAATAAATATTGAAGAATTTGTAGGATTTGGATAAACTTTAATCTGATTTAAATTTAATGGAGGGTTTAAACTTGTTAAAACCACATTTATTTTAAGTGTATCATAACAACTTGTTTTAATTGTATCGTAAACAATGGTATTCAGATTTACAACACCAAAACAAGTATTCAAATCTGTATAAGTGTAAGTAACTTTTTTGGACCCTAAGCCAGCTAATGTCGGATAAAAATAATTCCCAGAAATTCCACTTCCAGTATAAACGCCACCTATAGGATTACCGTTTAATAAAATTGGATTCTGATTTATATTTGAAAAATCAGGTATTGAACTAAACGTTACATTTGGCACTGAGTTAACCGTTACTAAAATACTATTTGATTTACCCTTGCAGTCAAATGAATCAATATCTACTGTGTAATTGCCACTTTGTGCTGCTGAATAGGATGAGCTAATAGCTCCAATAATTGCATTCCCATTTTGTCTCCACTGGTATTTAAAAGCAGGCCCAATTTTGTTACTGTTAATTTGTACATTTCCACCTTGACAAAATGTAGTATTTCCTGATGCATTTATAACAGTGTTTTGAATTGAACATCCATTAAAAAGTCCTGAAACTTCTGTTTGAGTGAGAGCCCTGTTCCAAATTCCAACATCATCCATTTTGCCATTCAAAAAATATGAACTTATATTTGAATTTGTCCCAAATCTTACTGGGTTGGTATTGAGTCCATTTATACCAACAACTGGTATTACATTTACTAAAACTCCATTTTTATAGAATTTAACATTAGAGCCATCATACGTTACTACCAAATGAACCCAAGTGTCTATTGTTGTAAAAGGTTGAATACTTAGGCTATTAACATTTGCTGTTATCAATCTTACCTGATTAGTTTGATAATGATCTAATAACCATGAATCAGAGGATCCTTGTGTTGTCTTATCTACAAGCCTTTGATATGTATTAAGATTTAAGGTACTATACCATAGAGATATAGATAAACTATTTTGTAGGTTTAAACTTGAATTATTAGCTACCTGAATATAATTACTAATTCCATTAAATTGGTATGCAGAATTTGGTGTATTATTTCTATCTGCCGTAAGGGTAGCTCCATAATTAACTCCATTATTTCCATTTCCGCTAATATCATTTGCACTTCCACTAAAAGGCCACCAACCAACTAATCCTGATGTGGGCAAATAATTTGGTAATTGAGCAATTGAATTTAATGATATCAAGAATATTACTTGAGTTATCAATATTATTTTTTTCATATTTAATTTTTACCCAAAAGTATATTTTTAATTTGTAAAAAAAAAGTAAATGTTTAAACCAACGGGGAATAAACATTTACAATATATTGTTCTATTTAAATATTTATGCTTATTTATCTACTCAACGAAGCTTCTCTAGTCCAAGTATTTTTTTAATTAACGATAACATATTTATTAAATTACATATTTCTACGATACTGACCCCCAACACCAAATAATGCATGGGTAATTTGTCCAATGGAACAGTGTTTTGTAGCACTCATTAGCACATCGAACATATTTTTATTTTCGATTGCAGCAATTTTCAACTTCTCAATTTCAATTTCTTGCTTTTCAGGAAAGGCTGAAAGAAGGTTTGCCAAGGTTTGAATCTGATCTTCTTTTTCTTCGTTTGTAGCTCTGATTACCTCTTGAGGCAACAAAGTTGGAGAACCTTTTGAACTCAAAAACGTATTTACACCAATAAGCGGCAACTCGCCTGAGTGTTTTAAGGTTTCGTAATACAGACTTTCTTCTTGAATTTTATTACGCTGATACATGGTTTCCATTGCACCCAACACACCGCCACGTTCAGAAATTCTATCGAATTCTAACATAACCGCATCCTCAACTAAGTCGGTTAATTCTTCGATAATGAATGCGCCTTGTAATGGGTTTTGATTTTTTGCTAATCCTAACTCACGGTTTATAATTAACTGAATTGCCATTGCTCTGCGAACCGAATCTTCAGTTGGCGTAGTGATTGCTTCATCGTACGCATTGGTATGCAACGAGTTACAGTTGTCGTAAATAGCGTATAATGCTTGAAGTGTGGTACGAATGTCGTTAAAATCAATTTCTTGGGCGTGCAACGACCTGCCACTGGTTTGAATATGATACTTCAGCATTTGGCTACGCTCATCTGCTTTGTATTTTATTTTCATGGTTTTAGCCCAAATTCTACGCGCAACTCTACCTATTACAGAATATTCAGGATCGATTCCGTTGCTGAAAAAGAAACTTAAATTAGGAGCAAACTTGCTTATGTCCATTCCTCGACTCACATAATACTCTACATACGTAAAACCGTTTGAAAGCGTGAATGCTAACTGAGAAATTGGATTTGCGCCCGCCTCTGCAATATGATATCCGCTAATACTTACCGAATAAAAATTACGAACATTGTTGGTAATGAAGAATTCTTGCACATCGCCCATCAACCTTAATGCAAATTCGGTTGAAAAAATGCAGGTATTTTGCGCTTGGTCTTCTTTTAAAATATCGGCTTGCACCGTACCACGAACCGAGCTAAGGGTACGAATTTTGATTTCGTTGTAAACATGTGCAGGTAAAACCTCATCGCCTGTAATTCCTAACAACATTAATCCTAAGCCGAAATTACCTTCGGGTAATTGGTCTGCATTGTATTTAGGACGCGGAAGGCCTTTTGCTTTATAAATTGCCTCGATTTTTTGGTTTACTTCTTCTGTTAAGCCTTTTTCTATGATGAAAAGTTCGCATTGTTGATCGATAGCTGCATTCATAAAAAATCCTAGCAGCATTGGCGCAGGGCCATTTATAGTCATCGATACGGATGTAGAAACATCGCACAGATTAAAGCCAGAATACAGTTTTTTTGCGTCATCTAAACAACAAACGCTAACTCCTGAATTCCCAATTTTACCAAAAATATCTGGTCGATAACCTGGATCGAATCCGTATAAAGTAACCGAGTCAAAAGCAGTACTTAAACGCTTTGCTGGCAATCCTAAACTTACATAATGGAAACGTTTGTTAGTACGTTCTGGCCCGCCTTCACCGGCAAACATACGGGTTGGGTCTTCTCCTTCGCGTTTAAATGGAAATACTCCGCTTGTATAAGGAAACTCTCCAGGAACATTTTCTTGTAGATTCCAATGTAAAATATCGCCCCAAGATTTGTACTTTGGAGTTGATATTTTAGGAATTTGAAGACGCGATAAGCTTTCGGTATGCGTTTCAACTTCTATGGCTTTACCTCTAACGTAATAGGTGTAAATAGGTTTTTTGTAGCTTTCAATTTTTGCAGACCAACCTTTGATAATTTCCCAATTACGTGGTTCAAAATCTAGTTTTAAACGATCAAATTCAGTCATTAAAAGCGAAGCTAAATTTCCCTTATCGCTATCCGATTTTTCAATTAGCTTTTGAATTTCATCAAGCGTTTCAGTTACATCTTTAGCTAAATCGGTTTTAATTTTTAAAACCACACACATCGATGTAAAAACACCGAATAGTTGGTTTGCAATAGTTGATTGTTCCTTACTATTTGTGTTATGATTGCGGATTGCATCTGATATTTCGCTTAAATAGCGAGAACGTGACGGAGGAATTACTGCAATTTTTTCTGATTGCTCTCCAGTAAATTTCCAATCGCTTTTTAGATTTTTGCCACCTGGAATTATGCTTAATTTGTCCATGATAGCACGGTACAAACGGTTCATTCCTGGATCGTTAAATTGGCTAGCAATGGTTCCATAAACCGGCATTGTATTTATATCGGCATCCCACATTTGCTTGTTACGCTGATATTGTTTTTTAACATCGCGCAAAGCATCAAGGGCGCCTCTTTTATCGAATTTATTGAGTGCAATTAAATCAGCAAAATCAAGCATGTCGATTTTTTCAAGCTGTGTTGCCGCTCCATATTCTGGAGTCATTACGTACAAGCTCAAATTGCTGTGATCTAAAATTTCGGTATCGCTTTGCCCAATTCCCGAAGTTTCAAGGATGATTAAATCGAAGTTAGCGGCTTTAACAACGTCAATTGCATCTTGCACATATTTGCTTAATGCTAAATTACTTTGACGCGTTGCTAATGAACGCATATAAACACGGCCACCAGCAATTTCAGGCGTTATTGCATTCATGCGAATTCTGTCGCCTAATAATGCGCCTCCTGTTCTTCTTTTAGATGGATCGACCGAAATTACTGCCAATTTTTTATCAGTAAATTCCATTAAAAATCTGCGAATAATTTCATCAACCAACGAGCTTTTTCCAGCTCCACCGGTTCCTGTAATTCCTAATACAAGTGGCTGAGTAGTTAATGTCTCTATTTTCTCGATTATTTTTGAGCGAATTGCTTTATATTCTTCTGGAAAATTTTCAGCGGTTGAAATTAAATTGGCAAGAAGCGGTGCTGAATCTGCATTTAAATCTTTTATGATTTCATCGCCTTTATAAACCGTTGGAAAATCGCTTTTTTCGAGTAAATCGTTTATCATGCCTTGCAATCCAAGCGTTCTGCCATCGTCTGGATGATAGATTCGGTTAATTCCATAGGCTTGCAATTCTTCTATTTCTGATGGCAGAATTGTACCTCCGCCTCCACCAAAAATTTTGATTTGAGGAGCCCCTTTTTCACGTAGCATATCGTAGATATACTTAAAAAACTCCATGTGTCCGCCTTGATAACTGGTTATAGCTATGGCATTTGCATCTTCTTGAATAGCGCAATTAACAATATCGGCAACTGAACGGTTATGGCCAAGATGAATCACCTCTGCACCGCTAGATTGTAAAATCCGCCTCATGATATTAATAGCTGCATCATGACCATCGAATAGCGATGCTGCAGTTACTATTCGTATTGGATTCTTAGCGATATAGGGTTGTACGATTTGCATATTTTGCGATTGTGCTGTAAAGTTAAACTGCTTTGATAATTTTCTGTTTTTTTGTTGAATTACTTAATTAATGCTGTTAATCGGCCCTTAGCCGTAACTACATATTTTATACCATCGTCCGAAACCTTCACATCAGAAATATCCATGGTATGAAGAGCTCCTTTAATTATCATGTTATCGCTAACCTGATAATTTTTCAGCACATTCGCTGTGGTGGTTTGCATTTCGTTAATCTGCGTTGTTAAGTTATAAACCATATAGGGCTGCAACTGTTTTTTAAGTGTTCCCTTTAATATCCAATTTGCCGATTTCAAAAGAATATCTTTAGTTTTTAACGAATAATCTACTTGAGTAAAACTTATGGTTTTGGTTTTATAATCATAAACGGGTATCCCTTCTAGAAACACTTCTGTGTTAATGTTCTTCTTAGCTACGCTAGTTTTGGCAAAACCAAATAAACTTACTCCAATAACCACTTTATTCCCCGAACCATAAATATTTATATCTTTTATAGTTATCGATTGTTTGCCATTATCGTCATTGAACGTTTTTCCGTTTAATTGCTTTTTTGTTACCTCGTTTAAAAAAGGCCAGCCGATTTCGCCATCTAAATTCAAACTAAAAATATCATCTTGCTTTACACTCGTATACAGCTTTGGAAGCGGTGAGGGTTTAAAATCAGCAGGTTTTTGACCTGTTTTAAGTTTTACTAATCCTGTAAAACCTAAGGTTGTTGTTAACGAGTCGTTTTTTGTTTTAATGGGTGTTAATGCAATATTTGTTGGTTCAATCCAACTCCAGGTTTTGTATTCTTCGTTAACTAATTGAGGCGCTTGGATTTGAGCCCAATACCCTTCTACAATTTTTTTTATGTTGATAAACGAGTTAATATCCTTATCAATCATGGTTCCTAAAGAACTAATTTGACTGTTTACTATCTTTTCAAGTACCGTTCCGATAGGTATTTTTATTATCCCTAAATCTAGAGATGGTGTCTCTTGCCATGTAAAGCTTGATTGCGTTTGTGATTTAATAGACCAATCAGACATCATATTAAGCTTTGTAGTAAAGTTCAACACAATATTAAAACTCATGTCTTTGGTTTGGTCAATCCCAAAATTACTATCTCCAAAATTGAAAAGTTCTTTTTTCAACCTTCCTTTTACGTAGATATTTAAAGGCGCTTTGATGTTTAGCATATCGTTTGCTCCTGTTATTTTAAACGGAGACGTTTTAGTAACCTTAATGATTAAATTATCGATATTGTTATTATCAAAGCTATTATCATCGTATAAAACCGACTGAAGTTGACTGTTAATTATGCGTTCTAAGTCTGCTGTTTTAACAGAAATTGGCATTATTAAGGTCGAGGTTGGAACATTCCAAACAGTGCTTACTTTATTTTCTGGGGCTTCAATAACCGTTTTTTTCGAAGCACAACTGCTAATTATAAGAAGAATTAGGGCAATTAAAAGGTTACTTTTTCTCATATTTTGATGTAGGATTTAAAATAATTGACAATAAAAAAGCGGGACTTGCCCGCTTCATTATCGTTATAACGTTTTATGCAAACTGCGAACGAATAATGTTTAAAGCAGCTCCTGCCTTAAACCATTCGATTTGCTGTAGGTTATATGTGTGATTAGCTAAAATGGTTTCTGATGTTCCATCTTCATGATGTAAAACAATACTCAATGGTTTTCCTGGAGCAAATTCAGTTAATCCTAATATGTCGATAGTATCGTTTTCTTGAATTTTATTAAAATCCGCTTTATCAGCAAATGTTAATCCCAACATTCCTTGCTTTTTCAAGTTAGTTTCGTGTATACGAGCAAACGAATTCACTAATACTGCACGTACACCTAAAAAACGCGGCTCCATAGCAGCATGTTCACGAGATGAACCTTCGCCATAGTTTTCATCGCCCACAACAATACTTCCAATACCTGCTGCTTTATATGCTCGCTGAACAGTTGGTACTTCGCCATATTCGCCAGTCAATTGATTTTTAACGAAATTTGTTTTTTCGTTAGCAAAATTGGTAGCGCCTATTAATAAATTGTTTGAGATATTATCTAAATGTCCGCGGTATTTCAACCAAGGACCAGCCATAGAAATATGGTCTGTAGTGCATTTTCCTTTTGCTTTAATCAAAAGCTTCAATCCTTTAATGTCTGTTTTCTCCCAAGGTGCAAATGGCTCAAGTAATTGTAAACGATCTGAAGTTGTAGAAACTTTAACATTAATTCCACTTCCATCTTCAGCCGGAGCTTGATAACCTGCATCTTCTACATCGAAACCACGCGTTGGCAACTCATCGCCTTTTGGTGGATCTAACTTAACCATTTCGCCATTTTCGTTCATTAACGAATCTGTCATTGGGTTAAAAGTTAAATCACCAGCAATTGCTAACGCGGTTACTAACTCAGGAGAACCTACGAAAGCATACGTATTTGGATTTCCATCGGCACGTTTAGCAAAGTTTCTGTTAAACGAATGTACAATGGTGTTTTTTTCTTGCTTTTCTGCGCCCATACGTGCCCACATTCCGATACATGGTCCACACGCATTTGCAAATACAGTAGCTCCAACTTTATCAAAAATGCTTAACAATCCATCTCTTTCAATAGTATATCTAACTAATTCTGAACCTGGAGTAATGGTAAATTCAGATTTTAATTTCAAATTTTTAGCAGTAACCTGTGTTGCTAACGATGCAGCACGAGAAATGTCTTCGTACGAAGAATTAGTACATGAACCAATCAAGCCTACTTCGATTTTGGTTGGCCATCCATTAGCTGCTGCAACCTCTTTCATTTTGCTTATTGGTGTTGCCAAATCTGGAGTGAAAGGTCCGTTCAACATCGGCTCAAGTTCTGATAAATTAATTTCAATAACTTGATCAAAATACATTTCTGGGTTTGCATAAACTTCAGTATCCCCAGTTAAATGTTCTCTAATTGTATCCGCTAAATCTGCAACCTCAGCACGACCTGTAGAACGTAAATAACGCGCCATTGAATCATCGTAACCAAAAGTGGAAGTTGTAGCTCCAATTTCGGCACCCATATTGCAAATAGTGCCTTTACCTGTGCAGCTTAAGTTTAACGCACCTTCGCCAAAGTACTCAACAATAGCACCTGTACCGCCTTTTACAGTAAGTATACCAGCAACTTTTAATATTACGTCTTTAGCAGATGCCCAACCGCTTAACTTGCCCGTTAATTTAACACCAATTAGCTTCGGAAATTTCAGTTCCCAAGGCAAACCTGCCATAACATCGCAAGCGTCTGCACCGCCAACGCCAATGGCAATCATACCTAAACCACCTGCGTTAACAGTATGAGAGTCGGTACCAATCATCATTCCGCCAGGAAATGCATAATTTTCTAAAACAACTTGATGTATAATTCCTGCTCCTGGTTTCCAAAAACCTAAGCCGTATTTATCTGAAACAGATCCTAAAAAATCATAAACTTCTTTATTTTCGATTTCAGCAAATTTTAAATCTTGGTTAGATTCTACTTTAGCTGTAATTAAATGGTCGCAATGTACGGTTGAAGGTACTGCAACTTTTTTACGACCTGCTTGCATAAACTGTAAAAGTGCCATTTGTGCTGTAGCATCTTGCATAGCCACTCGATCTGGAGCAAAGTCAACATACGATTTTCCACGTTCAAATAAGGTTGTAGCTTCACCTTCGGTTAAGTGAGCATACAATACTTTTTCTGTTAATGTTAGCGGCTTACCTACAACCTTACGAGCAGCTGAAATTCTACCCGGTAAGTTTGCATATGTTTGTTTGATTAAATCTAGATCAAATACCATTTTACAAATTTTGAGCAAAGGTAAGGCTTATATCTATCAAAGTCAATGTATAAAACAAAGGATAAAGATCACTTTTGCCGTTTGTAAAAAACAAGATTTGAAAATTTGGGGTTTCCTTAACTTCGCAACCTATGTCTATTACTGATAACATTCGAGTAGCTTTTGATTCTATTAAAGAAAATAAACTAAGGACAACCCTAACAGCCCTTATTATTTCTATTGGCATCATGGCTTTAGTAGGTATTTTAACTTCGATAGATGCTTTGAAAGCATCTATCAGCAATAGCTTTTCGAGCATGGGTTCTAACACCTTTACTATTAGAAATAGAGGATTTAATATGCAAATGGGTGGGCACAGAAATAGGAAAGTAGAAAACAAAAACATCACGTTTGAAGAAGCTACCGCTTTTCAAAAAAAGTTTATTTATCCAGCCACTACAAGCATAAGTTATAGAGTATCAAGTTCTGCAACTGTAAAATTTAATTACGATAAAACTAACCCTAATATTACAGTTTTTGGATCAGACGAAAACTACCTAAATGCTGGTGGTTATACCCTTTCTGAAGGCAGAAATTTTACAAATAACGAAATGACTTTTGGTTCTAATGCAGTAATTATTGGCCAGGATATCAAAACTAAGCTTTTCAAAAAGGAAAGTCCTATTAACAAAATAATTTCTTTAGGGGTTGGTAAATACCGAATTATAGGAGTTATTGAAGAAAAAGGCTCGTCATTTGGAATGAATGCTGACCAAACATGCGTAATTCCGGTTACGAATGCTAGAAGCTTTTTTCAAGGCTCGAACAGTTCATTTGTGATTTCTGTAATGGTAAACGACCCAACCCAATTAGATGCAGCAGTTTCTGAAAGCGAAGGTTTATTTAGGGTTTTAAGAAGAGTAAAAATTGGAGGTGATAGCAACTTTTCAGTTATAAAAAGCGATTCTTTTGCAGCCGACCTTATTGACAATTTAAGTTTTATCACCATAGCTGCTACAATTATTGGTTTTATCACCCTTTTAGGTGCCGCTATTGGCTTAATGAATATCATGTTGGTATCTGTTACAGAGCGTACCCGCGAAATTGGGATACGGAAAGCGTTGGGTGCAAATCAAAAAACAATTCGTAATCAGTTTCTTATTGAGGCCATAACTATAGGGCAAATTGGAGGGATATTCGGCATTTTTTTAGGGATATTAATAGGGAATTTAGTTGGGATGGCTTTGGGTGTAGGTTTCATAGTTCCATGGGCTTGGATATTCGGAGGCGCATTTTTATGTTTTATTGTAGGCATAGTTTCTGGCTTCTACCCAGCTGCTAAAGCAGCCAAACTCGACCCGATTGAAGCTCTGAGGTACGAATAATTTCGAAAAACATTGTTTAATAAAATCTCTTTTATACATTTGCATTCCCAAAAGGGTCGGATGGCCGAGCGGCTAGGCAGAGGTCTGCAAAACCTCCTACAGCGGTTCGAATCCGCTTCCGACCTCAAAACCGGCCTAGGCCGGTTTTGTTTTTTCTAATAGTTAATGATTTTCTTCATTTTTTTAAACTTATTAGAAACAAATTTAAAATCAACTCTTACATTTGCATTAAATCAACAAACATAAGATGAGCCGATTTGCAATTGCTGCTATTTTTAGCGTATTATCTATTTCAAGTGCAGCCTACGTTATTTTCTTAGGGATGACAAATCCTGATTCCGTTGGATACCCATTAATGCTTATCTCAATTGCTCTTTTCTGCATTGCTAGTTATTTTGTAGTTATGGGTGCTTTTGGTGATGTTGACGAAGAAAACGCAAAAAAATAAATTAAATGCATTTGCATTTAGTATTAAAATACCCTAAGGCTATCAATCGATAGCCTTTTTTTATGCTTGATAATTACCAATTCTCCTACCATAATAAATTTGGATTAATAAGGAAAATTCCATACCTTAAAGTTTCATTAAAATTATTAACTCATTAAAAAAAAAATTATTATGAAACAAAATCAACCAATTAAATAACAGTTTACATGGGTATTAGGCTTATATATGTTCCTCTTATTTCCATCTCTAACTTTTGAAAATGGAAATTCATTTACTAATAACAGTTTAATTGCTACAAATTTTGATAAAATATCAAATATAGATGCAGGCAATTATTCGGGAAATTTTATTATTGCATCAATTTGTACTGTACCTGATATGCCAATCTCAATCATTGGTAATAGTTTAGTAGCGCAAGGGTCAACTCAAACTTATTCTGTTGCTCATGACCCAGGTGCTACAGATTATACTTGGACACTGCCTCCTACTTGGACAGGAACTTCTACAACAAATAGTATAATTGTAACTGTAGGTACTGGTGGTGGTGACGTTGAAGTTACTGCAAACAATTTATACGGTTCAAGCTCCGCTTCTATTAAAAATGTAAATGTTTTACCTTTTATCCTTCCACAAACAAAACTGCGTGATAATGATTGCGGAAGGATCGACTATATTCTTTTCCCATTTAGGCAGTTAAATACGTATGCAGTTATCGAAGATGTATTTACTGCAACTACCTATGAGTTTGAGATAAGTACCAATAATGCTTTTACAGGTATTGTTGCTAGTAGAAACTCTAAGTCTAGATCAATTTTATTTACAGACTTCGGTGGTTTAAACTGGAATACTCAATATTTTGTGCATGCAAGGGCTTGGGTTGGTTTAGATGCAGGTCCATGGGGTCAAGTTTGCCAAATTGGATTTGTGCAAAACCCATCCATTTCAGGTGTTCCTTCTCCATTCTTAGATCCACATTCATGTGATAGACAAAATGTAACAACTTCAACAGGTTTATTAGCAGTGTATATTCCAGGAGTTACATCGTATACTTTTAAATTTTACACGGATGCTGGTTTAACAACTTTATTTACTTCTCAAGCAAACAGAGCTAGAGTATTAACCGTTGGGAATTTAATAACCCCACTTAATCCTTGTACCGATTATTGGGTTACTCTTGTTGCAACCAAAGGATTTGTTTCGAGTACCGAAGGTCCTGCTTGTCCAATTAAAACCACATGTATAATTCGTGGAGGACAAGAGCTTGTAGACTTTACTGTGAATACCTATCCTAATCCTTCAAACGGTGCATTTAATGTAACGGTTAACTCACCAGACAATGGCAAGCCCAATTAAGGATATTGGATGCAACCTGTAGGATATTGGTAAACGATCAAGTTTTAACCAATACGCCCTTAATTTATGGCGATAATTTACCACGTGGATATTATTTCATTGATGTGGTTGATCAACAAGGAAACCGTTCGGTATCGAAAATAATAAAATCGAACTAGTTTTCCTTTTATATAAAAAATGGCTGTTATATTGTTTATAACAACCATTTTTATATTTAATCAAATCTTATAACATGAATAGCCACGAAGTAGATTATAAAATAATAGGCGATAGTATTCAATTTGTAGAAATTGAACTTGACCCAGGCGAAACTATTATTGCAGAAGCTGGAGCAATGGTTTACATGACAGAAGGAATTCATTTTGAAACTAAAATGGGCGATGGAAGTTCAGCAAATGAATCGGTTTTAGGGAAGCTTTTCAATGCAGGATCTCGAATGCTTGTTGGAGAATCGTTGTTTATGACGCATTTTACAAATCGTGGGGTCAGAAAGCACCATGTTGCTTTTTCTGCACCCTACCCCGGCACAATTTTACCCATTGATTTAACCACAGTGAGAGACAGAACACTTATCTGTCAACGCGATGTTTTTTTATGTGCCGCATATGGTACAAAAATTAGCGTTACCTTAAATAAACGATTGGGAAGCGCATTTTTTGGGGGTGAAGGATTTATTTTAGAAAAATTACAAGGCGATGGGTTGGTTTTTATCCATTCGGGAGGAACTGTTATTGAAAGGCAGTTGAATAATGAAACTTTGAGAGTGGATACAGGGTGTATTGTAGCTTTTGAATCGACTATTGACTTTGACATTCAACGTGCTGGAAATTTAAAATCAATGATTTTTGGAGGCGAAGGGATTTTCTTAGCAACGTTAAGAGGAACTGGTAGAGTTTGGATACAAAGTATGCCCATTAGCAAATTAATACAAGAACTATCTGTGTCAGGAAGAAATTCAGGCAAGGAAAGTGGTGGTTTTTTGAAAACATTTTTAGAATAAAGAAAGGCGCCAATGGGCGCCTTTCTTTATTCTTGATTAATATTCTTGGTTAATATCCCATTGTTCTAAGTAATCTGCTACTCTGCGTACAAAAGATCCTCCTAAGGCACCATCAACCACACGATGGTCGTATGAGTGTGACAAAAACATCATCTGGCGGATGCCTATAAAATCGCCTTCTGGGGTTTCTATCACCGCTGGTTTTTTACGAATTGCTCCAGTTGCTAATATTCCAACTTGAGGTTGTGGTATAATTGGAGTGCCCATCACATTTCCGAACGTTCCAACGTTGGTAAATGTATAAGTTGCTCCTTGTATTTCATCTGGCTTTAACTTGTTTGTTCTTGCACGATTAGCTAAATCGTTAATTACTTTCGTTAATCCCACTAAGTTTAATCGATCTGCATTTTTGATTACTGGAACTATTAAATTTCCGTTTGGCAATGCCGCTGCCATTCCAATGTTAATATCCTTTTTAACAATAATTGTAGATCCATCAACCGAAACATTTATTAATGGGAAATCTTTTATAGCTTTTACAATCGCCATTACAAATAGCGGTGTAAAGGTTATTTTTTCGCCCTCACGCTTTTCAAAATCTTTCTTAACCCTATCGCGCCATTTAACCAAATTGGTTACATCAGCCTCTACAAAAGAGGTAACGTGTGGTGCAATTTGTTTCGCTTTTAGCATGTTGTCTGCTATTAGCTTTCGCATTCTGTCCATCTCAATTATCTCAACATTACCATCGTTTAACGATGTTGGAGTTGTAGGTTGAGTACTTACTGGAGCTACACTTTGAGGAACTATTGCTTTTACTGGCTCTGCAGGAATACTATTTGTAACTTTTCCATTTGCTCTATCGTCAATGAATGCGATAATATCCTTTTTTGTAACTCTGCCTTCGCTACCGGACCCTGAAATCACACTAAGCTCATTCATTGAAACGCCTTCTGTTGAAGCTATATTAAGCACTAAAGGTGAGTAAAAACGAGAATCTGAATTCGCGTTTGAATAAACCACTTGTTGAGATTGAACTGAGGTATTTTCTGATTTGGCAACTTCAACTTTCGGTGCCACAACCTCAACCACAGGGGCATTTACTGGCGCAGAATTTGAAGCTCCTACTTGAGTTTCAATTAATGCCAACGGAGCACCAACAGCAACCACTGCTCCTTCTGGATGTAATATCTTAACCAAAACTCCAGAAACAGATGATGGAACTTCAGAATCAACTTTATCCGTAGCAATATCTAATACAGACTCATCAATTGCAATATTGTCGCCTTCTTTTTTGTTCCATTTTAAAATGGTTGCTTCGATAATACTTTCTCCCATTTTGGGCATTAGCAACTCAACTTGTGCCATAATTACTAGAATATTTGTTGTGCAAATGTACAATTTCGAATCTATATCTTCTGCAACATCTGCCACATTAGATACAAAGCTTGCATACTTGAACGTTCAATGATAAACTCCCTATCGGTACCCATACTGTATTTTTGTACCATAACATTATTTGGGCCAGCAATTGAAATCCAAACTGTTCCTACTGGCTTTTGGTCTGAGCCTCCCGTTGGTCCAGCAATTCCTGTAGTTGCAATAGCGTAATCTACTCCCATTTTTTGCTTTAAACCCAACGACATTTTATTTGCAACCTCTTCGCTAACAGCGCCATATTTTTGTATAAGCTGAGAATCAACCCCTAAAAGAGTTTCCTTCCATGAATTATCGTAAGCCACAATTCCCCCTTTAAAGTAATCAGATGAGCCTGAAATGGAAGTAATCTTATGTGTAATCTTTCCACCGGTACAACTTTCTGCAGTTCCTACTGTTAAATTTTTTGCCTTTAATATTTTTCCAATGGTCTCTTCCAATGTAATCTCGTCAAATCCGTAATGGTAGTTTTTAAGCTCTTCCGAAATTTTATTTTCAAACTCAAGAATAGTTTTTTTAATCAAAACCTCATTTTCGCCAACAGCAGATAATCGCAAGCGCACAATTCCAGGTTTGGGCAAATAGGCTAGCTTTAAAAAATGTGGCATTTCTGCCTCAATATTCTTCAGCTTTTGGGCAATACTAGACTCTACAATTCCCGCAACCATTAATGTTCTGTGAAAAATAAATGGAAGTTGAAATCGCTGTTGAATTCGTGGGAAAATTTCATTTTTAACCATCGACTTCATTTCATAGGGTACCCCAGGCATCGAAATTACCGGAATTCCGTTTTTCTCGAACCACATTCCACTTGCTGTTCCCATGGTATTCGGAATTATTTCAGCAGCTTTAGGTAAGTCGGCTTGAGCGCGATTCATGTCGCTTAAAATTCGGCCTCTGGCTGTAAACCATGCTTCTAAATTGGCTTCAATTTCTGTATTTCGGACAAGTTCTGTTCCAAAAAAGTTTGTGAGGGTTATTTTAGTTATATCATCGTTCGTTGGTCCCAATCCACCAGTAACAAAAACTATATCTGCATGATTAATCGCTTTTTCTACTGCAAAAATAATATCATTTTTACGGTCTTTAATGGTTGTTGTTTGTATGATTTCTAGTCCTAATTTGGAGCATTCAACGCCAAGCCAAGCTGCATTTGTATTAACTATTTGACCAATAAGTATTTCGTCACCGATGGTAATTACTTCAACTTTCATATTTTTCTTAGATATATAAAATCGTTTTGTAAAATTGAGGAACAAATTCAAATAGATGCGCACTTTGTTGTCAATTTCTTTAGTTTATTTTTTTTCAATACTAAACTCCCAGGCTCAAATTCAATTGTTATTGAGCGATATGCCTTCATCTGGCGATACTATTCGTGTAAGCAATGCTTCACAAACAACTACTATTAATCTTACCCAGACTGGGCCAAACACAACCTGGGATTTCACTACATTAAAGGCAGTTTCTCAAGAGGTTAAACAATTTAAAAGTTCGGCTCAAACTCCTTACTTTTTTTATTTCATTGGAACATTTGGAGAGAAAATAGCAGACACCATTGGCACTGGACAATTTACTTTTACGGATGTTTATAAGTTCTATAAAAAAAACACAACCGACTTTTCTACTCAAGGTATCGGCTTTAGGTACAGTGGAATTCCGTTAGCAGGGAATTATTCGGATATAGATGAGATTTTTAAATTTCCTTTAGATTATTCAGATAAGGACACTACAACCTTCAAATTTAAAGTTGAAATTCCTTCAGTTGGATATTACGGCTCGCAAGGGACCCGCATAAATGTAGTTGACGGATGGGGAACAGTAAAAACTCCGTTCGGTAATTTTCCGTGTTTGCGTGTAAAAAGCACCATTACTGCCATGGATAGTGTTAGTTTTAATGGCTTTAATTTTGGTTTTCCGAACAATTCTGTAGAGTATAAATGGATGGCAAAAAGCCAAAAAATACCCATTTTGCAGGTCACCCAAGGGTTTACTGGAAATTCAATTGTTTACCGCGATTTTTACCGCAACCTAGCAACTGGCACAGAGCAAGTTGAGTCTTCTCATGCAAGTTTGTATCCAAATCCAACATCAGGAATTGTACACATAAATGCAGGTGAGTTAAATTTACAATCGATACAATTGTATTCTGTAGAAGGCAAAATGGTGCTAAATCAATCTATTTCAAATGAAAACAAGTTGGATTTAAAGGCCCTTGGTAATGGTATATATTTTGCTACAATTTGGCACTCCAAAGGTTTTTTTGTAGAAAAAATAATTGTCAACCATTAGTTTATCTATAGTCGTACCAATCTCTTCTTCGCGTAATTCGCAAATCACGCAAAGCTTGTGCTTTTACGTTTAAGGTAAATGTATAGCTTTGGTTATATCCAAAAGGGACAACATTTATACTCATTTCCCAGCAATGTAAATCTCTGTACAGATTGAAAATTGTAGGAGTTACTTTTTTACTGGTTAGATCGTAACCCGTATTATATCCAATTTTCCACTTTGGAGTTAAATTAACATCTCCGTTAAATGTAAAAACTTGTATAATTTGACTGGATTGCCCTTTAACTAAAGCCTTAGATACTTGCACATTGTAGTTGAAATTCACCGTATAAGGTATCGTAAAATCAATCCACGCATTCGAGTTTTCAGGAACAGCCGTTGGGGTTACTGCTTCTGGCTTGTTGTTTTTTGAACGAATTGTACCACTTAAAGTAAAGAAAAATTGCTCAACCGAAGCTAACCCTTGTTTGTTTTGAATTCTTAAATCGTTTATAACTGTACCGTTATCCGTTCTTAAATAGGGATTCAAAACCGCTCCAAAATTTGTACTTAGATTTGGCGAAAAAGTTGTTCTTCCAGATAGGTTAATGGCCGACCAACGCAAACTATCGGCTACTCCATTGTAGCTTCCATTGATTAAAAAGCTATCGAAAATTTTAACTTTTTTAAACGTGGTGGCAGAGTCGGTATGCTTTTTAACCTTCATTTCCAGAACGTTATCGAGTGAATAATTAATAGCAGCTTGCTTCCCTCCTGCTGGCCCGCCAAAAATATTGCTTTGATAAAATGAATACCTCCGTGTATTTCCTAAAGCATCAGATTGATATGTTGAGTAATACCCAAAGTTAGGTGCACTAAAATCGGGACGAATAGACAAGCCAACCGAAGGATTCATGGAATGTCGAATTGCAGAAATGGGCCCACTTTTAAACTGGAATGTTCCGTACAGCCGCGTATTCATTGAAATAGATGCTCCATACTCGCGCAAAGCGTAAAAATCGTTGCGAGTCGTATTCAAAACTTTATTAGAATCTGGCTCCCAAAAACTCTCGATTCGTTGAAAATACCACCATTCTCTGTAGTTAACCGAAGGCGTAACTGTTACATATTTTAACGCAGAAAACGAGGTACTTACAGGAATTGAATGTAAAATTCCGGTTTTAACTTTGCTCCCTAAATCGCCTTTAAAAAGTGTTGAGTCAGCGCCAGAAAGTGATGCTTGAGCATTGGCAGTATACGAAACACCTATTTTCTCGTACCACTTTGTAGTTCCAATTTGCACTTTGCGCAAAAAGGGATTTAACCTATTTACCGTAAAAGTTGCGTTTGGCAAAGTGATATTAACTGCTTTTGTTTGGGTATTTTGAGAATGACTTGCAGTAATAGACAAAATATAGGGCTTCTCTGGAAAAAGCCTAGTCCATGCTACTGATGAATTTAAACTATTGTTCAAAAAGGCGTTGGTAGTAAATGAGTTGTTCCGAATAAAATTGCTACTTCCAGCAGTAACGTTTGCGTTAAATCTGTTTTTTGTGCTCGCTTTTGGATCTTGGTTAAAATTCCAATTAAACAAGAAATCGCGTTGAGAGCTGAAATCTAAATCGCCTTTTTCGCCAAAACGTGTATTCGAAAAACTCATCGACACGTTCCCGTTAAATTTATACCTTTTGGTATAAAAAGAACTTGCCTTTAACCTCCAAGAACCAAAACTATAGATATCAGAGTATAATCTCAGATCCATATTTTCACTTATCGGTTGATAGTATCCTAAATCTCTTAAAAACAATCCTAACTGAGGCGAATTGCCGTACATAGGCATGATCAGCCCTGAAGATTTCCCCTTTTGAGCTGGCAATAAAGCAAATGGCAACCCAATTGGCAACGGAACGCCTTCAATTACAATGTAAGATGGACCAGCAACAATCTTGTCGTCTTTAATCATTTTGGCTTTGGTAATGGCCAAATAATAATGCGGGTCTTCAGTCTGAGAGCAGGTAGTAAATTTCCCATTCTTTAAAAAGGCTTCAGATTCATTGATCATTTTTACCTTTTCGCCAATTAAATAATTTTGATCAAGTTTAGTTACTACTTCAGATACTACAGCTTTTTTTGATTGATAATTATAAACAATTTCTTTGGCTCCATAGGTTTGCCCACCATCTTTAAAAACTGGATTTTGAACTACATTTCCAAGGGAGTCTAATATCCCCTTTGCATTTATCGTGTTTTTATCAAAATTTAAAACAACATAGCCCGCTTCAATCACAATTTCTTTGTATTTGATTACAACACTTCGGTATAAATGAATTTCCTTGGCCTTTAAATCAAACCAAATAGAGTCGTACGATTCGTAATTTACAACATCGTCTAATCCACCCGAAGATGTAGGCACAGAAATTGTGGTATCTTTAGTCGACACAGAGTCAATTGGAGTTTTAATTGGAGTTTGAGCACAACTTTCTTTATTTAGAAAAAAGAAAAAGTACAAAAAGGCTAAAACAAACCGACAATAGACTATAAATTTGTTGAATTGACTCATTAACTTGTTGCAAAAGTATTGAAAAACCTGTTTAACTATTTTCCAAAAACGATAATTGCTGTAATTACTTTTATTTGCATGTCATTTGTGCCTGCAAACAAGGGTACACACCGCATTTACAGCATTGTGTTAGATGCAGGGCATGGCGGACACGATTCAGGATGTTTAGGGAAAAAATCCAAAGAAAAAGACGTTTGTTTATCTCTAGTACAAAAACTGGGTAAACTTATTGAAATCCACAACAAAGACATTAAAGTTATTTACACCCGTAAGAACGATAAATTTGTAGAATTATTTGAAAGAGCAGCCATTGCAAACAGGAATAACGCCAATTGCTTTATCTCAATACATTGCAACTCAGGGCCAAAAACTGCTTTCGGCACCGAAACTTTTGCTATGGGTTTACATAAAACCGAAGCAAACCTCGCTGTTGCAAAACGTGAAAACTCTGTAATTCTTTTAGAGGACGACTACATTAGAAATTACGATGGTTTTGATCCAAAATCACCAGAAGCCAATGTAATTTTCAGTCTTTATCAGAGTGCTAACTTAGATCAGAGCCTTTCTTTGGCTGCAAAGGTTGACCATCATATAAAAAACAATGCCGGCAGATTTAGCAGAGGCGTGAAACAAGCTGGTTTTTTAGTGCTATTTAAAACTTCAATGCCTGCTATATTAATTGAAAGCGGATTTTTAACCAATATTGAAGAAGAAAAATATTTAAATTCAGATTCTGGTCAAACACAAATGTCTCAATCCATTTACAAAGCATTTTGTCAATTTAAACAAGGATCAAAAACAATAAAAGAAGATTAGTATCTTATATTTACACTATTAAATTACATACGTTGAAATTAAAAGTATCTAACGAAACCTTAACAGGTGTTTTCGGAGCTCTAGCAATAACCGTTTTAATACTCGGCTACAATTTCATGAAGGGGAATGATATTTTCAGCAAATCATATTTTTATTACGCTGTATATGACCAAACTGATGGTATAGCTCCTTCAAATCCAGTAATATATCAAGGTTTAAAAATCGGAAATGTTAAAAAACTTTCGTTAGATGAAGAAACTGGAAAAATTATAGCTACAATCCAACTAAGCAAAAACATAAAAATCCCGATTGGCACGGTAGCCAAAATAATTAGCTCCGACCTTTTAGGCGCGAAAGTAATTGACTTAGTTTTTGCTAATCAAAGAGTAGTTTTTTACAATTTAAAAGATACACTAGTTGGAGACAACGAATTAGGGTTTGCAGACCAAGTTAGCGCGCAGGTTATGCCCGTAAAATTAAAAGCAGAAAAATTGTTGAGTTCTCTTGATAGTTTAGTAACAAGCTTTCAGGTGTTATTTACTACCGATGCATTGCAAAAGAGTGTTGTAAATTTAAGCAATACAATTGCCAATTTAAATCATTCTACAGGAACAGTTGATTCATTGTTGACTTCAGAAACAACCCGCATTAAGGGCATTATGTCCAATGTAGAATCAATTACACATAACCTAAAAGACAATAACGCTAGGATTTCAAACATTCTTAAAAACACGAGTTTAATAACTGACTCTTTGGCAAAGGCTGATTTTGTAAATACTATTAATCAATCTCGCAAAGCGGTTGAACAAACCAATGCAATTCTGAAGAAAATTAATGATGGAAACGGCACTATGGGTATGTTAGTGAATGACCAAAAACTGTATAACAACCTGACTTCAGCAACTCAAAGTTTAGATAAGTTGATGATAGACTTAAAAGAAAACCCTTCTAAATATATCACCCTTTCAATTTTTGGAAGAAAAAAGGATAAAAATCAACAAAAATAGTCTTGTCCTTCAATAGCTAAAAGCGTGTTTTCAAAAATGCTTTTAGATTCATTTAACAGCACATCTAGGTTTTTATATCTTGCTGAAAAGTGGCCGATAATCAATTGTTTTGCTTCGCAATTTAAAGCAAAATGGGCCGCTTGAATAGTAGTAGAGTGATGTGTTTTCTCGGCTCTTTCTGCTAGCTCATGCCCAAAAGTTGTTTCATGATACAATAAATCAACCCCTTTTAAAAGAATTTCATTCTCCTTAACAACTGTTGTATCTGAAACATAAGCAAATTTCTTTGAGGATATCTCTTCTAAAAAAAAGCATTCGTTTTTTATCGTTTCATCATCTAAAGTAATATAATCTTGACCGTTAATTAGCTTATGTATTTCAGAACCTACCAGTCCATATTTTAATACCAAACTCATATTCAACTTTCTTTTCTTCGGAATTTCTTCAAATAAAAATCCAAAACAGGGAATTCGATGATTTAAAGAAAAGCTCGTGATACGTAAAAACGGTTCACTTATTACGGATTGATTTCCTGGCTCAAGAAATCGATACTCAATACTATAACTTAATTCCGTTTCTGAAACGCTTAAGAAGCTACCTATAAAAACATCAATCCCCTTTGGAGCACAAATTATCAAGGGCTTTTTCCTATTAAAAAGGCTCATGGTGCTTAATAAGCCTAAGATGCCTAAAAAATGATCAGAATGTAAATGAGATATTAATATAAACCTAATACCCATGTATTTTACTTTGAATTTACTCAATTGCATTTGAGTCCCCTCTCCACAGTCAATTAAAATGGGCTCATTATGGACCCATAAAACTTGAGCTGATGGGTGCCTTCCATGAGCAGGAGTTGCAGAATTTATGCCTAATATGCGTAATTGCACTAGAATTATCCTTCTCCTAAGCCTCTTTCGATTTCTTCGATAAATACATAATCGATAGCTTCATCTACAGTTGGAATCAACGTTAGTATAGTTTCGAGTTGAGATATTTCTATCAATTTCATCACGTTAGATTGCACGCCAGCTAAAATAAAAGAGCCATTTGCTGCACTGCAAATACGATTGCCTACTAAAATCGCACTCAGTCCTGAAGAATCGGCATATTTTACTTGGCTTAAATCAAGAATAATATTACGAACTCCTTCTGCATTTAAATACACCAATTCAGACTTTAAATCAGGCGCGATATTACTTTCTAATTTCTCTTCGTCTAATTTTACAAGAGTGTATTGCTCTTTTCTTTCTAATTGAATTTTCATGTTTCAAAGATATAAACTTAATAATTAGGATTAGTTTTAAGCCACATTTTGCAGTACAATAATGTTTTATTAATTCTCTTTTGTAACAGCATCATCTTTGCTTTTTTCTTTAGCATAGGCTTTTATAATACTTTTTACAAGCTTATGCCTTACAACATCTTCTTCTGTAAACCGTACTAGTCCTATCCCATCAACCTTATCAAGCAAACGAATTGCATGTAACAAACCCGATTGGTGTTGCCTAGGCAAATCAATTTGGGTTTCATCGCCTGTTACAATAAAACGAGCATCTGGACCCATCCGTGTTAAAAACATTTTCATTTGTGCGATTGTCGTATTCTGAGCTTCATCTAAAATAACAAAAGCTTTATCGAGCGTTCTTCCACGCATAAATGCCAATGGAGCAATTTCAATTACATCTGTTTCAATAAATGCTTCAATTTTAGATGCAGGAAGCATATCGTGCAGCGCATCGTATAATGGCCTCAAATACGGGTCAATTTTTTCTTTTAAATCCCCAGGTAAGAAACCAAGATTTTCACCGGCTTCTACGGCTGGTCTCGTTAATATTATTTTCTTAACTTCTCTGTTTTTCAATGCTCTCACGGCTAGTGCCACCGCCATATAGGTTTTTCCAGAGCCTGCTGGACCAACTGCAAAAACCAAATCATTTACAGCAGACCTTTCGATTAATCGTTTCTGATTTTGTGTTCGCGGCTTGATAACCAAACCAAATTGCCCAAACAATACGGGTTCATCGCCTCTCACCGTTTTTGTTTTCACAAACCTATCACCATCTGATAAGGTTAAACGAAACTCTTCGTTCGATAAGGTTTTGTCGTTTTCAATTTGAACAATTGCTAACGCTAGATTTTGCTGAAAAGCATCTATGTCCTTCATAGGTCCAATAGCTTTCAACATATCACCCCGAAGGGTAAATTTTAAATCTGGAAAACAATTTTTCAGTGTAACGTAGTGCTCTTCATGATTTATCAAGAAATCATACACCAAATTTGTCAATGTTAAATTAATTTCAACCAATGGTTAACTCTTTTTAGTATATTTTTGAACCCAAAGCTCAAAGGTAAACAGCAAGGTGATAACACTTACTACAGATTTTGGAAATAAAGATCATTATGTAGCTACAATTAAAGGAATATTGTACAAAAACGATATAAACTTAAAAATTGTAGACATAAGTCACGACATTCCGACTGGCAATATTATGTCGGCAGCTTATATTATTAGCACTATTTTACCTTTCTATCCTCCAAATACTTTTCATATTGTTGATGTAGGGAGCTTTGAAACAAACCAATCAAAATATATATTTTTTAACTATAAAGATCAGTTTATCTTTTGCCCTGATAATGGGATTTTTACTTTAATAAATGAAACAAGTAATCCTAAACCATTTTTGTTAGATATTGAAGAAAATACTTATCCTACTTTTACTTTATTAAATCATATTGATCAAATATTAGATCTTTATAAACATACCAACTTGGCGTTAGCACCCTACCAACCTTTCGAGCAATATCAAGAAAAAAACTGGCTTACCCCCACCTATACCGATGATCATATTATAGGCCATATCATTCATTTTGACAATTATGGCAATTTACACACCAACATCGAAAAAGCTGAATTTGACAAGGTAGCAAATGATCGAAATTTCACCATAATTGTAAAAGGATCTAAAATAAATAAGGTAAATGACAATTTTATTGATTCAACTTCGGGCGAAGAGATTTACTTTTTTGGGTTTAACGGATTTTTACAACTTGGAATGAAAAATTCAAACGCAGGCCACTATATGGGTATCCAACAAACAGAAAACATCACTATAATTTTCAAATAATGATTATCAGAATAGTAAAACTGACTTTTGAGAGAGAAAGTATTTCATCATTTTTAGATTTATTTGAACAACAAAAAGACAATATTTCAGCAGTAAATGGCTGTTTAAAATTAGAGTTACTTCGTTCAATAGAAAACCCAAATATGTTTTTCACCTATAGTTATTGGGAATCGGAAAAACATTTAAATGCGTATAGAAATTCTGATTTTTTTGGCGGAATTTGGGTAAAAACAAAAGCACTTTTTGCAGACAAGCCTGAAGCTTGGAGTACAGAATTATTAGATTTTTAAAATGAGTACAGAAAATAGTTTTATCCGATCGCTTGGTTTGCTTGATGCTACCATGTTTGTAACTGGCTCCATGATAGGGTCAGGAATATTTATTGTAAGTGCTGATATGGCAAGAACTGTGGGAAGTTCAGGCTGGCTCATAGCACTTTGGATACTAACCGGATTTATTACCTTATTAGCTGCTCTTAGCTACGGTGAATTAGCAGGAATGATGCCCAAAGCAGGTGGACAATTTGTTTATATTGAAAAAGCTTATGGTAAATTCACTGCTTTTTTATACGGCTGGTCAGTTTTTACAGTAATACAAACAGGAGTAATAGCTGCTGTAGCCATGGCTTTTGCAAAATTCACTTCGATATTTATTCCTGCTCTAGGCCCAGAAAATATCCTATTTATGATATTAAATTTCAAAATAAATGCTTCTCAGGTCTTTGCTATGGTAAGCATAATTTATTTGACATGGATAAATTCTAATGGAATAAAAAACGGCAAATGGATTCAACTTGTTTTTACAAGCACCAAATTATTTGCATTGTTTGCACTTATTGTACTCGGGTTTTGGAAAGGCTTACAAACCGATCAATTATCACTAAATTTTACCAATGCCTGGGATGCTAAAAAAGCAATTTTCGAAAACGGCTCACTTTCTTTTGAAAAACTTAGCGGCTTTGCACTCGTATTAGCCTTAGGAACTGCAATTATAGGCTCCCTTTTTTCAAGTGATGCTTGGAATAACGTTACTTTTATTGCCGGAGAAATTAAAAACCCACAAAAAAACATCCCTTTAAGTTTACTACTTGGAACAATAACCGTATCTATCATTTACATTTCGGCCAACTTTGCTTTTTTAGCTCTGTTACCTTTAGAAGGTTCTCCGTTAGCTACTGATGTAATAGGACAAGGAATCATGTATGCAGGCGCTGGAACCGACAGGGTGGGCACAGCTGCAGCAAGCATGATTTTTGGCACTCCAGCAAGCTATATTATGGCTGTTTTAATAATGATTTCTACTTTTGGATGCAACAGTGGAATAATTTTGGCTGGATCAAGAGTTTATTATGCCATGTCTAAAGATGGATTATTTTTTAAACAGGCTCAAAAATTAAACAAACACCATGTGCCTGCTTTAGCGCTTTGGCTGCAATGTACTTGGGCTTGTGTACTTTGTTTATCAGGTACTTATGGCGAATTATTAGACTATACCACTTTTATATCGTTGTTGTTTTATGTAATAACAATTGGAGGAATTTTTATTTTGCGCAAAAAAAATCCGGAAGCAGAAAGACCATACAAAGTGTTTGCATATCCTCTACTTCCGGCATTATATATAATTATAGCGCTAACTATTTGTGCTATTTTACTTTACACTAAACCCAACTTTACGCTTAACGGTTTAATTATTGTAGCTCTTGGAATTCCATTTTATTATATAAATAAAATGAATAACAAAGCTTAAATTAGTATTCCTGCAATTGTAGCAGATAAGTATGATGCTAAAGTTCCACAGATAAGGGCTTTAAAGCCCAATTTAGCTAAATCAGAACGTCTGCTTGGAGCTAATTCACCAATTCCACCGACTTGAATAGCGATAGAACTAAAGTTAGCAAATCCACATAATGCAAAACTTGCAATAGTTATAGATTTAGGACTTAGTGCTTTAGTATCTATCATTGGCGACAAATCTGAATATGCTACAAACTCATTAATGACCATTTTGGTGCCCATTAACGAACCTACAGAATGAATATCTTGTAAAGGCACACCCATTACATAGGCAAACATAGAAAAGAACGTACCCAATATCTCTTTAAGACTTAAATCCTTAACGCTAATTCCAATAAATGATAAGTCTAATGAGGTATAGTTATAAAGTGTTAATCCAACCCAACCTAAAACAGCATCAACCATTGCAATAAGAGCAATAAAACCTAAAAGCATTGCAATTACATTTAATGATATCTTCATTCCATCACCAGCGCCATGCGAAATTGAATCCATCAAATTAGCATGTTGCTTTGTAATTTCAAGAGTAACTTCACCTTGTGTTTGCGACACTTCTGTTTCAGGATAAACAATTTTAGAAATAACTAGAGCCCCTGGCGCAGCCATTAAACTTGCAGCAATTAAATACTCTGCATGAATTCCCATTGAAATATAAACAGCCATTACACCGCCTGCAATACAAGCCATACTACCAGCCATTGAAGCAAGCAATTCACTCATTGTCATTCCAGCCACATAAGGCTTAATCATAATTTGCGCCTCTACTTGTCCTACAAAAGCACTACCTACGTTAGATAAAGCTTCTGACCCGCTAACACGCATCAGCTTGTTCATATACTTTGCAATGAATGCAACAACCCGTTGCATAATTCCAACATGGTAAGCAATCGAAACTAATACCGAAACAAATATGATAGTTGGGATAATTTGGAAGAAAAAAACAAAGCCATAACCATTTCCAATCTTATCGTTCAATACTTCACTATTAACTAGAAAACCAAACACAAAATCGGCACCCTTTTTAGAGTATTGTAAAATTTGTTCCACAAAATGGCCAAGTTTTCCGAAAATAACTTTACCAATAGGCACTTTCAATATAAAAACCGCCAAGGTCAATTGCAATAGCAACCCCACCGAAACTAATCGGTAATTAATTGCTTTTCTGTTATTTGATAGCAAGAATGCTAAACCAATAATAACTACAATGCCTATAATTCCAAAATATTTTTCCATAATGATAATGAGGTAGCAATATTAATAAAGAAGGGGAGTATTTACTCCCCTTCTCATTAATATTATAATAAAAAATGATGATTTATATACTGTGATATTGAGCTTCCTTAATATAAGGATGCTTGGTTGGAATTAAAGATGCTTTTGCCATTGATTTAGTTACAAAATGTATAAACAAACCAATAAATAAACATAAGAAACCTAATTCCGGAACTCCAAAGGTAGCGTCTTTTCCAATAGTTCCAGGCATTACACCTAACCACTGATCTAACCAGTGACCAGACAAAATGATTCCAGCAACAATTAACATTGAATTTTCTTTACGTTTTGCATCTCTCATCATAAACAATAAGAATGGAGAAATAAAATTCATTAACAAATTCAAGAAAAAGAATGGTTTAAAGTCTTCAAAACGCTCTAAATAATATGCAGACTCTTCTGGTAAATTAGCATACCAGATTAGTAAGTATTGTGATAACCAGATATAAGTCCAGAAAATTGAGAAAGCAAACATTAGCTTTCCTATATCATGCAAATGATTTTCGTTAACCATTTTCAAATATCCAGCTCTCTTCAACAAAATAGCTGTTATTGCCATTGCAGATAGACCCATAACCCAACTGTTTGCAAACTGATAAACCCAATAAATGGTGGAAAACCAATGCGCATCAATCGACATTAATAAATCCCATGAAGTCATTGCCCATGAAACTGCATAAAACACTAAGAAAACAGAGGATAAGGTTTTAATCTTTTTCAAAGAACTGATTCCACCCATTTCGTCTTCAAGTACTGATAAAGATCTGATTTTACGTAAAATCAAAGTCCAAATAGTAACTGCAATGATTAATCTAGTAATCATAAATGGACCATTTAAATAGGCTGATTTCTCAGCAATAATTGCATCAAAATGATGACTATTTGGATCAGTAACCCCTTCAGCAGCCCAATGATATAAATGGTTGATATGAAGCATTGCAGATGCAATGATAACAACCATTAATGCTCCTGCAATAGGTATTACAGATGTAAAAGCTTCTGCAATTCTTCTAAATGGAACAGCCCATCCAGCAGCAGTAGCGCTCATTAAGGTAACAAAAATTGCTCCGCCTAAACCTAAACATAAAAAGTAAAAGTTATTGAATAGAAAACTTGCCCAAGCTCTATCAGGCCAAATTACAAATGATGCAATTGCAGCAATTAATCCAATTCCAATTAATACCTTAGATAAGCTTTGAACCTTTGCAGAAGGTGTATATTTTTCAGCCTTTATAGGCTCAACATGATGTCCGTGTGCTCCCATTATTATTGCCCGTTTACTTCAGTGTAATTTCTTAATTTATTTACATAATGTACAATCTTCCAACGGTCTGCAGGTAATATTTGTGAACCATGAGCCCACATTCTTCCTTTTCCTGTTGTAATTGAATGGTAAATGTGTCCCGACTTTTTATCCTTTACATAAGAAGCATTGAAATTTGCAACACCAAAATATTTATCATTCACAGGCCCATTTCCCTTACCTTCTTCGCCATGACAATGCAAGCAATATGCTTCATACATATACTTACCTTGAGCTAATGATTTTTCATCTAAAGTAATAGGATTATGTAAAATTGATGCAGCATAATCAATACTATCCTTACCAATAGGATAATCTCTTAAAAGCTCAACAGGCACATTACCTTCAATTCCATTTTGACGAGCAATTGTACCTTTTACAGGTAACCTCATATTCATACCAGTTGCAGTAAGTCTATTTGCTTCAACTTGAGAATATGGCTCATATGGCACTGATACATACATATCTGGTGCATATTCAATACCTGGTTCTGTAGAATCTCCTGCAATACAAGAGGTCATTACTAAACCCGAAAAAGCTATATATATTAATGATTTGTTTATCATAATCTAACCTCTTTTGTTTTAACCTCAAAAGCTCCATTATTCAACATGGTACTATTTACTAAATTTACATCGCCAGCCTCTGATACTTTTATAGCAATACAAAAAACATCATCTGTGATTCTTGGATCTGGAATTCTTGGCTCTTGCCCTGGAAAGAATTTACTTGCGTAGAAGAAAGTTCCTACCATTCCAAAAGCTGTACATAAAATAGTGAACTCAAATGTCACTGGTACGAAAGATGGCCAAGGCAGATAGGGTTTCCCACCAACATTCATTGGCCAATCAAAACCCATCATCCACGATTGCATAGATAATCCAGCAGAGAACCCAAATAACCCAAATAGAAAAGCAGCGATTGATAATCTTGAACGCTTATATCCTAATATATCATCAATTCCATGTATTGGAAAAGGCGAATATACCTCGTGAATTTTGGCACCAGTTGTCTTAACTTTTACAAGGGCGTCCATTAGAATTTCTTCATCATTGAAGAAACCTAGTATATATTTATCAGTTTTACTACCCATGATTAAATCGTTGAATTTTCTGAAACTGCTTCAGTTTTTAAATGTTCTGTTTCAATCTTATCCTTTGCTATTGTTTTAGCAATATAATGCTCTGAAGAAGTTTTCATTACAGATTTTACTTCCGCAATTGCAATCACTGGCATATACTTTGCGAATAAAAAGAAGCATGTAAAGAAAACACCGAATGTTCCCATATACATTGAAATCTCTACAAACGTTGGAGAATACATTGACCAAGAAGATGGAAGATAGTCACGGTGCAGAGACGTTACGATAATTACGAAACGCTCAAACCACATTCCGATATTAACAAATATTGAAATAATAAATACAGCTAACACGTTGTTTCGAACTTTTCTAGACCAGAATAACTGTGGAGTAACAACGTTACAAGTCATCATTGCCCAATAAGCCCACCAATATGGTCCAAAAGCACGGTTCACAAACGCGTATCTTTCAAAAGGAACTGCTGAATACCAAGCCATAAAGAACTCAGTAATATAAGCAGAACCAACAATAGAACCAGTTACCATAATAATTTTACCCATTACGTCAATATGATTCATAGTGATGTAATTTTCTAAACGCATTGCTTTACGCAAAACGATTAATAAGGTTAATACCATTGCAAAACCTGAGAATACCGCTCCCGCAACAAAATATGGAGGGAAGATGGTAGTATGCCAACCAGGTATTACCGAGGTAGCAAAGTCAAACGATACGATAGTATGTACAGATAAAACTAGTGGTGTAGAAATACCTGCAAGTATCAAAGAAACCAATTCAAAACGGCTCCAAGCTTTTGCAGATCCATCCCAACCAAAGCTCATCCATTTGTACACTTTTCTACGTACACCAGTTGCTCTGTCGCGTATTGTAGCCAAATCAGGGAGCAAACCTGTGTACCAGAAAACTAAGGATACAGAGAAATACGTTGAAATAGCAAATACGTCCCATAATAAAGGTGAGTTAAAGTTAACCCAAAGAGAACCTAAGGTATTTGGCAATGGTAGTGCCCAAAAAATAACCCAAGGACGACCCATATGCAACACTGGGAAAATACCAGCGCATATTACAGCAAAAATCGTCATTGCTTCTGCAGAACGGTTTACAGCTGTTCTCCACTTTTGACGAAAAAGTAATAATACAGCAGAAATTAATGTTCCAGCGTGTCCTATTCCTACCCACCATACGAAGTTAGTAATATCCCAACCCCAATCGACAGTTTTATTCAAACCCCAAACTCCAACTCCTGTAAACAATAGATACCCTATTGCAAAAAAGAATAAAGCCAAGAGCGATAGTGACATAAAAAATCCTAGATACCACCATTTTGTAGGCTTCTGTTCAACTGGAACAGATATATCTTCGGTAATTTGATGATAGGAAACCTCTTTTCCTAAAATTAGAGGTCTTCTTAACGGTGATTCGTACATAGTAGTTTGATATCCGTTTTGAGTTAGGCGTTATTTGAGTTACGATTTCTAACCTTAGTAAGATAATTTACATTAGGTTGAACATTTATTTCTTCTAAAAGCGTATATCCTCTTTCGTTGTTCAACAATTTTGATATTTCGCTATTAGGATCATTTTTATCTCCAAAAACAATTGCATTTGCTGGACAAGTTTGCTGACAGGCAGTCATAAATGTTCCATCTTTTGGTCTTATTCCTTCTTTCTTAGCTTCAAATTTTGCTAACTGAATACGTTGTACACAGAAAGAACATTTTTCCATTACACCACGAGAACGAACAGATACGTCTGGATTTAATACCATACGACCTAAATCTTCGCGTTGCATGTAATTGCTGTTTTCAAACTTGGTGTTATGGGCGTAGTTAAACCAATTAAAACGTCTTACCTTGTATGGACAGTTATTTGCACAATAACGTGTACCTACACAACGATTATATGCCATTTGATTTAAACCTTCATCACTATGCATTGTAGCTAATACTGGACAAACTGTTTCGCAAGGAGCGTGATTACACTGTTGACACATGATTGGTTGAAATACAACATCCACATCCTCATATTTATCAATCGTATCGTACTCAGTTTCTTTATCAACCTTTGCTCCTGTATTGTTTTTGAAAGCATAATAACGGTCAATGCGTATCCAGTGCATCTCACGTCTAACTAATACTTCTTTCTTTCCTACTACTGGAACGTTGTTTTCACTTTGACAAGCAACAACACAAGAACCACAACCAGTACAAGCATTTAAATCAATTGCCATCATCCAATGATGACCTTTGTAATCGTACTCGTCCCAAAGAGTTACAGTTCCTGGAGCAACTTTTACGTGATGCCCTTCTTTATTCTTTACTGTTAAATAGGGACGAATGTTACCATCCGCTTTATTTTTAACGTAACGATCTAATGTTGTTTCTTTAACAATATCACGACCTTCAATAGTATGGTGTGTTTGTGTTAAAGCAATTGGGTTTGTTTTACCGGTTTTAGTTACAGTTACAGCAGAATTGAATGCTTGATAAGTACCATTTCCTTTTGTAAAGAATGGATAAGCATTTGCACCAACACCATTTGCCACTTTTCCAGCAACAGTTCTACCGTATCCTATTGCCAAAGCAACTGTTTGTGGCATTTGTCCCGGCTGAATTAATACTGGAACTTCGATTGTATAACCGTTTGATGTTACGCTAACAACATCGCACTCTTCAAGCTTATTCTCTTGAGCATATTTCTTAGAAACTGCTAAGTAGTTATCCCAACAAGCCTTTGAAATTGGATCTGGCAATTCTTGTAACCAAGGATTATTTGCTAAAGAACCATCTCCTAAACCTACTTTCTCATAACAAACCAATTCTAATCCAGCAGAAGCTGGTAATAATTTTGAAGCTGCCGCTGACAAATCACCACTGAATGTCAAAGCTGAGAAACTTGACATATTTTCGAAAACTCCTGTGTAAAGAGCGTTTCTCCAAAATGCATCAAATATTGGATACTCATTTTGTTTAGCAAAAAGGAAAGTTTTCCAATAAGATTTAACAAAATCGTAATAACTGCTTGTGTTACCGTTCAATTTCAATAATGTATCTTGAAACTGACGCGTATCAAAAATATTAGAAATGGTAGGTTGCCCAAGACTGAAATGTCCCTTTTTAGGCTCGGCATCATTCCATGATTCCAAATAATGATTATCTGGTGCATGGTAATTACACAATACCGAAGTTTCATCAGCAGCAACAGAGAAAGAAATTCTTGTTGCAACCTTAGATAAAGCTGCTGTAAATTCTACTGAATTGGGTGCAGTGTATGCAGGATTTACTCCATAAAACATAACTGCGCCAACTTTATCAGAAGCCATATCAGCAACTAAAGTTGTAAAATCAGCTTGAATTGCTTGCTTTTGATTCGAATAATTTGCAAAATCTATGGTTTGTCCATAATTGCTTAACAAATGGTTAATTCCATTTATTATCATTTGAACATTAAGATCGTTTGACCCTGATACAACCAATGATTTTCCTTTAGCAGCAACTAAATCTGTAGCTGCCATTTCAATCATTTTTCCAGCTAAATCAAAAGAATCTACAGCTAATTTACTGCCACCTAATTTTGAAGCAACTGAATTATATAAGTTTGCTACAACAATTCCTTCTTGAGAAGGCTTGTAGGTAGCTCTATAATCTGCGTTTGAACCTGAAATACTTAACCACGACTCGAACTGATAATGACGGTTCATTTTAGGGTTAGTAGGATCAATTTTTCTGTTTTTCGAATACTGTTTTGTAAATTCTACTGGCGAGATCCAGTTTCCTAAGAAATCTGCTCCAACACTAACAATAACATCCGCATTATCAAAACGATAATTTGGAATTACACCTAAACCAAAGTTTGCTTTATTAGCTTCTAATATTCCACTTGCAGAAACTGCATCATAGCTGATATGTTTTGCTGTTGGATATTTAGAAAGAAAAGAAGAAATCAAAGCTTTTGTAGAAGGGCTAATTATACTAGAGGTTACTAAAGCAATTTGTTTTCCTGCAGTACCAGCCTTTGAAAGATTATCTGCTGTTTGTGCATCAAACGCTTCCCAAGTAGAATCTTTCCCATCTATTAACACATTTTTAACACGTGCATTATCGTATAGATTTAAAATAGAAGCATTTACTCGTGCATTTACACCACCTTGGGTAATAGATGACAACGTATTTCCTTCAATTTTAACTGGTCTTCCTTCTCTAGTTTTAACTAAAATAGCACAATAATCATGACCGTCTGCGTAAGTACTTGCATAATAATTAGCAATACTTGGCGATATATCTTCAGGTGCATTAATATAGGGCATCGCCTTTTTAATAGGCGTTTTGTTACATGCAGCTAATGTTGCTGCAGTTAAACTAAAACCAAATATTTTTAAGAAATCTCTTCTGTTAGATTCAAGACCTAGGGATTTCTCGTCAAGCAACTCCTCAAGGGGAAGTTCTTCAGCAAATTCTTTTGAAGCTTCTTCTACAAACTGTGGAGTATGTAGTTGTTCATCAATGCTTCTCCAGTATTTCTTTATGCCGTTTTCCATCAATTGGATTTATGTGTTGTTGATAAAATTAATAATGACATTTTGAGCACTCTAAACCACCTAATTGAGCAATGGTTAAACTTCCGTGTGCTTTTTCAAATTTTTCTTTATGAACCTCTTGGTAATAACCATTGGTAGAGTCCACTTTAGTTTGACGATGGCAATCAATACACCATCCCATAGTTAGTTTGCTATGTTGAGATACTACTTTCATAGTTTGGATCTCACCATGGCATTTCTGACAAGCTATTTTTGCAATTTTAAAGTGCTGATAGTGATTAAAATAAGCGAAATCTTGCAAATTATGTATACGAATCCATTCAATAGGCTTGCCTGAATCCCAAGCAGATTTAATTTTCTTAATCTCAGCAGATTCAGTTTTGATTGAATTATGACAATTCATACAAATGTTTACACTTGGAATTGTTGCACTTTTTCCACGTTCTACACCGGTATGGCAATAGCTACAAGCAATTTTATACTGACCTGCATGCAATTCGTGTGAGTAAGCAATAGGTTGTTTTGGTGCATAACCCTTTTGACTACCTACATGTTCTGCTCCCCAAAATGAGATGTAGAATAAGAATATTATTAAACTGAAAAACAAGGTGTAAAATACCCTAACTGTAGTAAAACGATATCTTGGGAAAGCAGACTCATACGAACTTTCTAAATCACTATCTTTTGATAATTTATCTGCTAATTCTTTTTTAATTTTCTTAGTCCTAGCTATAGAATAGAATATTATTCCTAGTCCTACGATAGAAAGAATCATTAATAAAGTACTGTATCTTTTAATCCAAGGGGCGTTAGCGTCTTCTACTTCAGCGGCACCCTCAGTATTTAATGCTTTGGTTTCTCCATCTTTTGTTTCGGCTGTAGCAACTGGGCTCGCAGCAGTGCTTTTAGATTCAGATCCAATATAAGCTAGGATAGCTTTAATTTCGTCATTTCCAAGGCTAACTGCAGGCATTGGAATCTTGTTGTACTTTTCAAAAAGCTCAACCGCGGTTTTATCACCTGATTTTACTAACTCTTGTGAGTTTTTTATCCATTTTAAAAGCCAAGCCTCTTCTCTTCTATCAGAAATCCCTTTTAATTCAGGACCAACCAATGCACCTTCAACCTTATGGCAAGCTGCACAATTTCCTTCGAAAAGTGCTTTCCCATCTGGCTGAGCTACAACATGATTGGGCATTAAAACAAACCCAATTGCTAAAGAAGCTAAAAATGTGGTGTTTAAAAATAGTTGCTGAACGCGCTTTATCATCAGAAAAACTATGTTTATTAAGTTAGAATGCATTTTTACATTCGAACGCAAATTTATACTTTCTGACTTAAAACCCTTTTTAAAAAATAAGAAAACAGAGGTTTAAAGCTAATTTATATCAATTCTAAATAGCAACAAATAATTAGACAACTAATCCCCAAATATCTAAAAACTCATTTACTTAAAATCACATTAATAATCAACCTATTATATACTAATATAAAGCTCCAAGTGACAATTCTCAGTTTTCTGTTTAATTATATTAAAAATAAAATATAAAGTGACAAAGGGGTAGAATATTAAATAAATGGCATAAAAAAAGGGAGAATACAACATTCTCCCTTTATATAATTGTAATGCGAAAAATCCTAAGACTCAGTTAATATAATAACCTTACTAGCTAATACCTCTATTGCTCCACCCTTTGCTTCAAAATTTAATACCTTATTTTCTGAAGTAATTACACGAATTGTCCCTGCAGTTTCTAATGAAGAAATTAATGCAGCATGGTTATCTAAAATCTCAAACTGCCCTTTTGTTCCGGGAACTTTAACAGAAATTGCTTCACCTGAAAACAATACACTATCTGGAGTTAAAATATCAACTATCATGATAAATTAGTTACCTGCAATTAATTTTTTACCTTTTTCGATTGCTTCTTCGATGTTTCCAACTAAGTTAAATGCAGCTTCTGGATACTCATCCACTTCGCCATCCATAATCATGTTGAATCCACGAATAGTTTCTTCGATAGGAACTAAAACTCCTTTTAATCCAGTAAATTGCTCTGCAACGTGGAAAGGCTGACTTAAGAAACGCTGTACTCTTCTTGCACGGTGTACAACCAATTTATCTTCCTCACTTAATTCATCCATACCAAGAATAGCAATAATGTCTTGCAATTCTTTATAACGCTGAAGTAAGAATTTAACTTTCTGAGCACATGAATAATGCGCATCGCCCAAAACATCTAAACTTAAAATACGGCTAGTTGAATCTAATGGATCCACTGCTGGGTAAATTCCAAGCTCAGCAATCTTACGGCTTAATACTGTAGTAGCATCTAAGTGAGAGAATGTTGTTGCTGGAGCAGGGTCAGTTAAGTCATCTGCAGGAACGTAAACCGCTTGTACAGATGTAATTGAACCACGCTTAGTTGATGTAATACGCTCTTGCATTAATCCCATTTCTGTTGCAAGGGTTGGTTGATAACCCACAGCTGAAGGCATACGACCCAAAAGAGCCGAAACTTCAGAACCCGCTTGAGTGAAACGGAAAATGTTATCAATAAAGAATAAGATATCCTTACCTGTTGGATCTTCAGCTTTACCATCGCGGAAATATTCTGCAACAGTTAATCCTGATAGTGCAACACGAGCACGTGCTCCAGGAGGTTCATTCATTTGTCCGAAAACTAAAGTTGCTTGAGAATCGGCTAAATCTTCGTAGTTAACTTTATCTAAAGCCCAATTGCCTTCTTCCATTTCGTGCTTAAACTCATCGCCATAACGTATTACGCCAGACTCAATCATCTCACGTAACAAATCATTTCCTTCACGAGTACGCTCACCAACACCAGCAAATACAGACATACCTTTATATCCTTTAGCAATGTTGTTGATTAACTCCATAATCAATACGGTTTTACCTACACCAGCACCACCGAACAAACCAATTTTACCGCCTTTTACATAAGGCTCTAAAAGGTCGATTACTTTGATGCCTGTAAATAAAACTTCGGTTGAAGTTGAAAGTTGGTCAAAAGCGGGTGCCTCTCGGTGAATAGGCATAGATTTGTCAAAAGTAATATCGCGTAAACCATCAATGGTTTCGCCAACTACATTAAACAATCTTCCCTTAATTTCATCGGTTGCAGGCATTGAAATAGGTGTACCTAAGTCAATAACGTCCATTCTGCGGGTTAACCCCTCGGTGGCATCCATTGCAACAGTACGAATCATACTTTCACCCAAATGTTGTTGACATTCAAGTACTACTCGTTGGCCATTTGGCCTAGATACATATAACGCATCGTAGATTCTTGGAAGCGCAGATCCTTGTCCATCAAATGTTACGTCAATAACGGGACCAATGATCTGAGCGATTTTACCAATATTAGGCATAAATCTAGGTTTTATCAATCAGGTTGCAAAGGTAAGTTTTCTTGTTTGATATCCAAAGGGTATCTACACTTATTTATTATACTTAATTATTTTTTCTTTCTAAACTATCTTTGCACCTCCATGCAAGACCTTAGTACCTGTCTAAAATCATTCGATTCTCCAGTTTTTGACTACCTTAAACTCGCAGCGCAAAACACATCCACCAAAATTTATGTGGTAGGTGGCTATGTTCGTGACTTGTTTATGCAAAGACCAAGTAAGGATATTGACATACTGGTTTTGGGTAGCGGAATTGAGTTTGCTGAAGCCTTTTCAAAAGTTATTCCTGGAAGCCATAGGGTTAATTTTTTTAAAAACTTTGGAACAGCTCAAGTTGTTTTTGATGATTTGGATATAGAGTTTGTAGGTGCCCGCAAAGAATCTTATAATAGGGATTCTAGAAAACCTATTGTTGAAGAAGGCACGCTGCTAGACGACCTTTCACGAAGAGATTTCACCATAAATGCAATGGCTATAGAACTTTGGCCAAACTTTGGCGAACTTCAAGACCCATTTGACGGATACTCTGATATCGAAAAAAACATTATCAGAACTCCATTAGATCCTACAATAACTTTTTCTGATGATCCTTTACGCATGATGAGGGCAATTCGGTTTAAAAGCCAGCTTGGTTTTGAGTTAACTCTAGAAATAGTTATTGCACTTGAAACAAATGCTTCACGTTTAGAAATAATATCGAATGAGCGCATTATGGATGAACTCAATAAGATTATATTAAGCAACATCCCTTCAGTCGGATTTAAAATTTTATACAACACCAAATTACTACATCAGTTTTTTCCTGAAATGGTAAAATTGCAAGGTGTTAAAACCAAAAATGGGTTATCTCATAAAGACAATTTCTATCATACCTTACAAGTTCTCGATAACATTTGTACCGCTACACCCGATTTGTGGTTAAGGTGGGCTGCCATTTTACACGATATTGCAAAACCAGCAACCCAACGTTTTGAAGAAGGTACTGGTTGGACTTTCCATGGCCACGAAGAACTTGGAGCACGATGGGTTCCAAATATTTTTCGGAAAATGAAATTGCCATTAAACGAAAAAATGAAATTTGTTCAGAAATTGGTACGGTTACACTTAAGGCCAATTGCCTTAACAAAAACAACAGTTACAGATTCAGCTGTGAGACGATTAATTTTCGAAGCTGGTGATGACATCGATTCCTTAATGACATTATGTAAAGCCGATATAACATCAAACAACGATGCCAAGGTTAAAAAATATCTACGGAACTTCGAATTACTTACCGAAAAAATTAAGGAGGTCGAAGCAAAAGATCATTTGCGTAATTGGCAGCCTCCGGTTACCGGTGAAGACATTATGGAGTACTTTGGATTAAAAGAAGGAAGAGAAATTGGCATCATTAAAAATGCCATAAGAGAACACATTTTAGACGGAAATCTCCAAAATGAAAGACTTGCTGCCTTAGAATTCATGGTTGAAGAAGGCGAAAAACTTGGATTATCCCTTAAAAGAAAAATAAAATAAAAAAGTTTAGTTATTAACTTAGCTATTTACAACGTTTTAAGCAATTACCCTTAAAAAGAAGTGTTGACTTAAAATTTAGTATTTTGTTACTTTACATTGAAATCATTTACGAACATTTACCCCTATGGCAATCTATAGATTTAGAGTTGAAATTGAAGATCACGATGACGCTTATCGTGAAATTGATTTAAAGTCAACCCAAACCTTTGAAGACCTTTACTTTTCAATATTAAAAGCATTTAGTTTTGATGTTAAACATGAAGCTTCATTCTTTTTTAGCGATGATTTGTGGCATCAATTAGAGGAAGTAGCATTTAAAAACATCAACTTTGATGTTAACAGCAATGCAGAACCAATGTTAGGTGCTAAATTGGCCGATTATATCGAAGATCCACACCAACGATTTATTTTTGTATACGACTTTGAAGCAAATTGGGTTTTTCTTATTGAATTATCTTCAATTGAATCGGATTACAATAGTTCAGCAGGCTTTCCTGTAATTTTCAAATCGGTAGGAGAAGCCCCAAAACAGTATAAAAAAAGGCTATCCGTTTCTAATAAAAAGGAAGAAACAGCAAGTTTTTTTGAAGATGAAGATGGAATTTCGGAAGATGATTTAGATCTAATCCCATCTATAGATTCAGAAATGAGCAGCTCCATTGATTTAGATGATGATTTATCGTTAGACGATGATACTAAATTGGATGACGATGAAGAAGACTTTGATGATGATGATGATTCGAATGAGCCTTCGGATGAAGAAGAAGAATATTAATAACTACAATGCTTCAACCTAGCAATACGCTGGTTGTAATTTGTGGCCCAACTGCATCTGGCAAAACTGCATTGTCTATTGAAATTGCAAAGCATTTCAATTGTTCAATAATATCTGCAGATTCGAGGCAATTTTATAAAGAAATACCTATAGGCACTGCCGCTCCATCAGCAATGGAGATTGCGGAAGTGCCTCATTTTTTTGTCGCTGACAGGTCAATTCATCATCATTTAAATGCTGGTGAATTTGCAAATGAGGCTACTACAATCTTAACTTCATTATTTACAGAAAGCCCCGTTCAAGTTGCTTGTGGGGGCTCTGGTTTATATCTTAAAGCTTTAACCGAAGGCTTGTCAGATGCCCTACCATCGAATGAATTTATACGGGCAGAGATTCAAGAAATGCTCAAATCTGAAGGCTTGCTAAGTATCCAAAGGCTACTATTAAGTCTTGATGAAAACGCTTTCTCACTTGTGGCTATGGATAATCCTCAACGGGTTGTTAGAGCTATTGAATTAATTAAGTTAACGGGTGAAAAATTGGAGGATTTATTCAACCAAAAAACAACAGAACCCCCTTTTAAATCAATATTTATTGGGCTAACTCCAGCTAGAGAAGTATTATACCAAAGGATAAACCACCGAGTCGATCAAATGCTAGTGGATGGATTGCTTAATGAAGTAAAATCTGTGTACGCACTTAAAGAGCTCAAATCATTACAAACGGTAGGCTACAAAGAGATTTTTAGTTTTTTAGATAATGAAATTTCATTTGAAGAAGCTATTGAATTAATAAAACGAAATACACGAAGGTTCGCAAAAAGACAAATAACCTGGTTTAAACATCAGGCAGAAGTCGAATGGTTTACTTCGAACCAAATCGATCCTATTTTAAATTATTTAAATCAAAAAATTTATGGAAATCAACAATAACAGCTTTCATATTCAACAGATGGATGTTTTAGGATTAGTTAGCAAATACGCTACCCCCCTATATGTTTACGATTCGTCCATAATTATTTCTCAATTCGATCGATTTAGAAATGCCATTTCGTATCCAAAAATGCAAATTCATTATGCATGTAAAGCCCTAAACAATCAGTCTATTCTTAAAATATTAAAAGAAAAAGGATCGGGATTAGATACGGTATCCATAAATGAAGTGAAAATGGGAATTGTAGCAGGTTTTAAACCCGATATGATTTCGTACACTCCAAATTCGGTTTCATTTGCTGAAATTCAAGAAGTTGTTGATATGGGAGTTCAAATCCATATTGATAGTCTAACTCTTTTAGAGCAATTTGGAATAGCTTATGGCAATAAAATACCTGTATGTGTGCGTATAAATCCACATATTGCTGCAGGCGGCCATAATAAAATATCAGTAGGCCATATCGATTCAAAGTTTGGCATTTCGATTCATCAAGTTAGGCATTTAGAGCGCCTTGTGAAAAACTTTAACATTCAAATCAACGGTTTACACATGCATACCGGTTCTGATATTTTAGATACGGATGTGTTTTTAAGAGGAGCTGAATTGCTTTTCGAACTTGCTTTAGATCATTTCCCAAATTTAGATTTCATCGATTTAGGAAGTGGATTTAAAGTAGCCTATAAGCCCGATGATTATGAAACAAACATTGAAGAATTTGGACTAGCGATTTCAGAAAGAATGAATCGGTTTACCATAGAATATGATAAAGAATTGCTCTTAATTTTTGAGCCAGGAAAATATTTAGTAAGTAAAGCTGGATGCTTTTTCACACAGGTTACATCTGTAAAACAAACAACAGCTTCTGTTTTTGCTGGAGTAGATTCAGGATTTAATCACTTAGTTCGCCCCATGTTTTACGATGCATATCATCATATTGTAAACGTAAGTTACCCACAAGGGCGTCCGAGAATTTACACCGTAGTTGGGAACATCTGCGAAACAGACACTTTTGCACAAGACCGACAAATTAATGAAATAAATGAAGGAGACATTTTAGGGTTTTATAATGCAGGAGCATATGGCTATACCATGGCTTCAAATTATAACGCGCGTTTGAAACCAGCTGAAGTTTTGATTCATAACGGAAAAGATTATCTTATTTCGCGTAGAGAAACTTTCGAAGATTTATTAAGCCTTCAACTAAATCCAGATTTTTAGTTCGTTAAACTATTAACAATAACGAAAGTCAAACCCTCGAAACCTCGAAGTATCAAAGAAGAAAACGAAATATCAGACCTAGAAATTTTACGCATTTACCATTTAGAGGATAAAGAAAAAGCCTTCAAGATAGTATTGCGGAAATATCGCAAACGTATGTATAATCATATACGCTTTATGGTAGTTGACCATGACGATACGGATGATGTTTTACAAACAACAATGATAAAGGTTTGGAAAGGCTTAGAAAAATTCAGGGAAGAAGCATCGCTGTACACTTGGATTTACAGAATTGCTTCAAATGAAGCGCTAACTTTTTTAAACAAAAAGAAAAAGTACTCCTTTTTTTCAATTCAAGATCTGCCAGAAGAACTGTTTTCTAAACTTTCATCCAACAGCTTTTTTGATGGTAATCAAATTGAATTGGAACTTCAAAAAGCAGTTTTAACCCTTCCAGATAAACAACGCTTGGTTTTTAACATGAAATATTACGAAGATTTGCCCTACGAACAAATGAGTGAGATTTTAGGAACTTCAGTAGGCGCTTTAAAAGCATCGTACCATCATGCGGTTAAAAAAGTTAAAAATATTGTAAACGAACTCTAAACCTTTTTACAAAATGGTAGTCAAAGAAATAGTAATGAACAAAAAAGATAAAAATATCGACTATAACAACGTTTTTGAAACACCTGAGGGTTATTTCGAAGAAATGGAAATAGAAGTAATGTCGAAAATTGCTTTAAAATCTTCAAAATCAAAAACGAAAACAAGGGTTATTCAACTTACATCTTGGGTAAGTGTGGCTGCAAGTATTGTCTTTTGTGTGATATATATTACGCAACCAAAACAGGAAATAGATTTGCCAATGGCAGATTTAAATGAAATAAATAAAGATGATTTGGAAGAGTATTTAATCATTAACAAAACACCTGTTGCTGAAATAATTACAATAGATGCGAATAAAAAAATTAATTTAAATCCATCAACTCATAAATTGTCAAAATCTGAGATTGAAAAGTATTTAGAAGAAAACAACTCTAACTATGGTTTATAAAAAAATCTTACTTCTATTTGTGGGGTTAGTCTTTGGATTCAACGTATTTTCTCAAACCATACAAGAAAAAAACGAATCGTCACAGAAAATAAGGGCAGCAAAAGTTGCACATATTACCCAAAAACTTGCATTAACACCCACTGAAGCTGAAAAATTTTGGCCAGTTTATAATAAATTCGACATTGAACGCTGGGAGCTAAGACAAAGCCATCATAAATTACTAAAAAATAAAGACATTAATTTTGAGAAGCTAACAGACTCGCAAGCTGAAGAATTAATAAACACGCACTTGAAATACAGACAAGACGATATAGACTTAGAAAAAAAGTATATGAAAGAGTTTAAACAAGTGCTTCCTTTAACAAAAGTTGCCAAATTGTTTAATGCAGAGCGTTCATTCCAAACTGAAATTCTGAAGCGCCTACGGAATAAAGACTAATTTTCCTCGGTTTTCAATCAATAATCAGAATCTAAACTTCGAATTTACCTTACATTTGTATAAAAAATACGAATGAAATTTTTTATTGACACTGCAAATCTGCAGCAAATTAAAGAGGCGCAAGACCTTGGTGTTTTAGATGGCGTAACAACAAATCCATCTTTAATGGCGAAAGAAGGTATCAAAGGCGAAGGCGCCATTATCAACCATTATAAAGAAATTTGCAAAATTGTTTCTGGCGATGTTAGTGCTGAAGTTATTAGTACCGATTTTGCTGGAATGATAAAAGAAGGCTTAGCATTAGCTGAACTAGACGAACAAATTGTAGTTAAAATTCCGATGATTAAAGACGGAATTAAAGCTATTAAACATCTTTCAGGGTTAGGAATTCGTACAAACTGTACTTTAATATTTTCATCTGGCCAAGCTCTATTAGCTGCAAAAGCGGGAGCAACTTATGTATCTCCATTCATAGGAAGGCTCGATGATATTAATTACGATGGCCTTGAGCTTATCCGTCAGATTGTTAACATATACAACATCCATAGCCTTGAAACAGAAGTACTTGCAGCTAGTATTCGCAGCAGCATGCATATTATTAAATGTGCCGAAGCAGGTGCAGATGTAATCACCTCTCCACTTGCTCATATATTGGGATTATTGAATCATCCATTAACAGATTCTGGCTTGGCACAATTTTTGGCTGACCATAAAAAGCTGAACGGATAATTCGTTTGGCTTTAAAAAGCCAACCATGAAAACCCTTTTTCGAATTCTAATTTTGTTTGCTTTTAGCTTGTCTAACCAACTAAAAGCACAAACCAATGTGGTAAAACCTGCCATTCTCCAATTCCGTGGCGGAACTGGAATTGGACAGTCGCAGTGGAATTTAAATCAAATTTCAACTTCATCAGGTTCTAATGTTTCCATTCAAAAAGATTACTCTTCAAAGGGAGTTTATATCCCTTTAAATGCTGATGTTTTATTGAGATTGGGACTTTTTAAAATAGGTGCCGGTGTAGGAACAGATTTCAATCTCATCGATTCGTTAAAATCAGGTGGAGATGGTGCTGCTCTTTTTAGAGGGAAGCCTGCGTTATCTAAATTCTATGGACAGTTAGAATCAGATATGATTCGATTAGGGGGATTTACAGCTGCTATCAATCTACAAGCAGGAGGATTTAAACGATTCAATTTTAAAGAAAGTTTACAAGACAACTTCTTCGTAAATGCAGGCTTAACTTTTAATATAAATAACGGAAAAGGCATAGGAATTTACATTAAACCTACCATAGAATATAAACAGCAAACTAGCTTAACAACTCCTATGTTAAACATATCTGATGGTGGAACACAAATAAAAAACATCGATAGTTCGATTAATTATTACATCGCTTTTGGGGTTACATTTGGTTTATTTTAACTTTTGCACATTTTAATTACATCCAATTGAGGAAGCAAAATTTAAGTGAGGATACTTTTTTAAAAAAAATATCCTCACTTATTAAAATATATTAAAATTTCATCTCAAATTAGTACCATAATAGACAAATTGACGGTTTACAAAAATTGGTATACTTATTGATTACAATTAGATATCAGTTATTGAACGATTGGTGATTTTTAAAAGTTTTATTGTTATGGATGCAAAGTTTTCTCCCAAATTAAAAGAGGTTATCTCGTATGCTCGTGAAGAGGCAATACGTTTAGGTCATGATTTTATTGGACCAGAACATCTGTTACTAGGCATTCTACGCGATGGAAGCTCAAAAGCAACAAATGCACTTTCAAACCTCGGATTAGAATTAACTAAAATTCGTAAACTCATAGAGAATGAGCTGATTAAAACAGCATCTGAAATTATCTCAAAACCTTCAGAAACTCTTTCTTTAACTACAAGTGCATCTAAAATTCTGAAAATCACTTATTTAGAAGCTAAGATTTTTAAAAGCGAAATGATTGGAACAATCCATTTGCTTTTATCCATTTTAAGAGATGAAGATTGTATTCCATCTCGCGTTCTAGCTAAGCTTCACATCAATTATCAAGTTATTAAAGACGAAATTGAAAACATTGCAGAAGATATAGATTCATTAGAAGACACTCCTAAAGCAAGCAATTTCGGAGAAAGCAATTTTCCAGAAGAAGATAAAGGTGGTTTTGAAGCCCCTCGTAAACCTGGAGCAACTAAATCAAGAACTCCTGTTTTAGATAATTTCGGTAGAGATTTAACTGCCTTAGCTGAAGAAGGTAAAATTGACCCGATAATTGGAAGAGATAAAGAAATTGAAAGGGTATCGCAAATCTTAAGCAGGCGCAAAAAAAACAATCCCGTTTTGATTGGCGAACCAGGTGTTGGCAAAACAGCCATTGCCGAAGGTTTAGCTTTACGTATTATTCAAAAGAAAGTATCAAGAATTCTTTTTAACAAGAGAATCGTTACACTCGACCTTTCATCCTTAGTTGCAGGCACAAAATATCGTGGCCAATTCGAAGAAAGAATGAAAGCGGTAATGAATGAGCTTGAAAAATCTCCTGAAGTAATATTATTTATTGATGAATTACATACTCTTGTTGGTGCAGGTGGAGCTTCTGGCTCATTAGATGCATCAAACATGTTTAAACCTGCGTTAGCGCGTGGAGAATTGCAATGCATTGGCGCAACAACACTTAACGAATACCGACAGTTTATTGAGAAAGACGGAGCTTTAGATCGAAGATTTCAAAAAGTAACCATTGGCCCGCCATCGGTAGATGAAGCTATTCAAATCCTATCAAACATCCGTTCAAAATACGAAGAACATCATAACGTAACCTATTCAGATGACGCCATAAAAGCCTGCGTAAAACTTACAGATAGATATATTTCTGACAAATTTTTGCCAGATAAGGCCATCGATGCAATGGACGAAGCAGGAGCTCGTGTGCACATGATAAACATCAATGTACCAGAGAATATAATAAACCTTGAATTGCAAATTGAAGCAATTAAAGAAGAGAAAAACAAAGTAGTTAAAAGCCAGAAATACGAAGAAGCCGCTAGACTACGCGATACAGAAAAAAAACTTATAGACCAACTAGAGCATGCAAAATTTGCCTGGGAAGAAGAAGCCAAGACCAAGCGTTATCCAGTAACTGATAACGATGTGGCAGAGGTTGTTTCTATGATGAGTGGCGTGCCTCTTTCAAATCTGTCAGAAAAAGAAAGCGAGAAGCTAGTAAAAATGGCTGAAACACTTAAGAAGCATGTAATAGGGCAAGAAAAAGCAATAGATTCGATTTCAAGAGCAATTCAACGTACAAGAGCTGGACTTAAAGATCCGAAAAAGCCCATAGGCTCTTTTATTTTTCTAGGCCCAACCGGAGTAGGAAAAACAGAGTTAGCTAAAGAATTAGCCAAATTTTTATTCGACTCTCCCGATTCACTTATTAGAATTGATATGAGTGAGTACATGGAGAAGTTTTCTGTTTCAAGACTAGTTGGTGCTCCTCCAGGATATGTTGGGTATGAGGAAGGTGGCCAATTAACAGAAAAAGTTCGGAGAAAGCCCTATTCAGTTTTGTTATTAGATGAAATTGAAAAAGCACATCCAGATATATTTAATATTCTTTTGCAAGTTTTAGATGATGGGATTTTAACTGATGGACTGGGTAGAAAAATTGATTTTAAAAACACCATAATCATTATGACTTCGAACATTGGATCGAAGCAATTAAAAGATTTTGGTACTGGAATTGGTTTTCAGACTAAAACAAAATCTGATAAGGTAGACGAAGAGTCTCAAGTGGTAATCCAAAATGCATTAAAAAAAGCATTTAGCCCTGAATTTTTAAATAGAATTGATGATGTAATCATATTTAATTCATTGCATAAAGAGGACATCTTAAAAATTATTGACATTGTATTAAAAGAGGTTTATGAAAGAATCCATAACCTCGGGTATAAGATTGAACTTACAGAGAGTGCCAAAGAATTTTTAGTAGAGAAAGGTTGGGATCCACAATACGGTGCAAGACCATTAAAAAGAGCCATTCAGAAGTACGTTGAAGACAATATTGCTGAAAAAATAATCTCTTCTACGTTAAATGATGGCGATTTAGTTAAAGTCGACTTTAATACGGATAAAAAAGAAATTGAAGTCACTGTAATTAAAAAATCTAAGCTTAAAAAGGATCAGAACTCTTAATAAAATCTAATTTTACAGTAATGCCATATTGAACTTTTTTCAATGTGGCATTGCTATTTATAAACTAAACTATGAATTGTGAGAAATTTTAAACATTATCTGCCATTCATTATTGGAATTTTGATGTCAACTCTAATTTCTAATAAGATTTTTGCTATTGATGCGCGTTTAAATCATGCGTTATTTAGCGACCCAACAACAGGGACATATATTGAAACCCATCTTACCATAAATAGCCGAAGTATTACTTTTATTAAAGATAAAATTTCAGGCAAATATCATGGTAAGGTAGGCGTATTATTAGTTTTTGAAAGGAATAATGCAATTATAAAAGCAGATAAATATCTTTTAAGTAGTCCGTTTGTGGATAGTTTAAATAAGGTTGATTTCTATTTTACAGACTTGCAACGATACCCCCTAGATACTGGCAGTTATACCCTAAAAATAAAATTGTTAGATGCGTATGACTCAACAAATACGGCTAATGCAAACACTTCTTTTGCTATCAAAACACATGCAAAAGTGCCCTGGTTTTCAGATGCGTTTTTTGTTGAAAACATCGCTTCTTCTACAAATAGCAAATTAACTCGAAGTGGTTTCGACCTAAAACCCTATGTATCAAGCATGTATTTAGAAGGTAACGACACATTAAGGTATTACTTAGAATTTTATAATACCCAAAAAATGGGATTAGATTCTACCTATTTGTTAAACACGTTTGTTAGTTTAGAAAACAACACTTTGCCGATAGGAGGATTCACTAAATACAAAAAAATGAATTCAAAAAATGGCACTTGGCCAATTTTTGACGCTTTTTTAATAAACACTTTAACAGCAGGAAACTATCAAATTAATTTCGAAATAAAGGATAGAAACAACAAAATATTGCATCAAAAAACCGTTCCTTTTCAAAGAACACTCCTTGCTAAACCTATCACTAATTACGAGGAGAAACTAAAAACAGCTGAATTTGAAAACAGCTTTGTTATGTATTTCAAAGGAGATCAAATTTTGGATCAAGTAAAATCTGTAAGGCCTATTGCAACTGATTTTGAAAGGTCACACTTAGATAGAATTGCCAAGTATAGCAAAACAGATACCACCTTACAACGGAGATTTTTACTTACCTTTTGGGAAGACAGAAATAAAACCAACCCGCGAGATGAATGGGAAAAATATAACCTAGAAGTTGTAAAAGTTAACCAAAATTTTTCTACCAAACAGTATAGAGGTTATGAAACTGAACGCGGCAGAGTGTATTTAAAATATGGCGCGCCAAACAGCAGAAACCAAAGCACGCACGAGGCCAATGCATATCCGTATGAAATTTGGTGGTATTATAACCTTAAAAACCAGCGCAATGTTCGATTTGTATTCTATAATCCAGATTTAGTAACCGACAATTTTGTGCTTTTACATTCTGAGGCTTTTGGAGAACCCTCGAATCCTCAATGGCGTTTTGAAATCATGAAAAGATCTACTCCTACAGGAGGAAGCCTTGATCATCAAGACCTAATGCGCTTTAAGGGTTGGGGAAACAATATGGATGATATCTTTAGAAATCAATAATATCGCCATTGCTGAATTCTAAACCACATGTAACCATTGCCATTTTAAATTGGAATGGAGCAGCATTTCTTGAAAAATTCCTTCCATTTTTTCTCAAAACAACATGGGAAAATTTCACAATTGTAATTATTGATAATGCCTCAACTGATAACTCTTTAGAAATTGTAACAACTATTTCAAGCCAAATAAAATGGATCCAACTCGATAAAAACTATGGTTTTACGGGTGGATATAATCGTGGATTAAAACAATTACCTGTTGATGGATTATGGGCAATCGTTAATTCAGATATAGAAGTTTCGCCCACATGGCTTGAGCCTTTGATTAATGAATTTACACAAAATCAGAGCCTTGCTACAACTCAACCCCTAATATTAGATTATAAAGATAAAACTAGATATGAATATGCTGGGGCAGCAGGCGGATTTATGGATGCCTATGGATATCCATTTTGTAGAGGAAGAATTTTTGATACTGTCGAAAAAATAAACCCAGAGTATAACCAATCCATTCCCTTATTTTGGTCTTCAGGTGCTTGTATGATGATAAAACCCGCATTATTTTGGGAAGCTGGCGGTTTCGATGAGCGCTTTTTTGCGCATATGGAAGAAATTGATTTATGCTGGCGTCTTCAAAACTTGGGCTATACTCATTACGTAGTCCCTAATTCTGTTGTTTACCATGTTGGAGGTGGTACATTAGATTACACAAACCCAAGGAAGACCTATTTGAATTTCCGAAACAACACCCTTACTCTTTTAAAAAACTTACATCCAGACGATAAGGGGAGAGTATTTTCTACTCGTATCGTTAAAGATTTAATAGCCATCATGCAATTTATTGTTAAAGGGGAATTCAAATTTGCAAAAGCTGTTTTAGATGGCATATCAGATGCACATAAATTAAATAGAGAATCCCCTAAAGTAACAATTCCGCCTAAAAAACTTACAGAATTGGATGGCGTTTTCCATAAAAGTTTGGTTTGGCAATACTTTTTTAGAAACAAAAAAATGTTTAAAGATCTATTCAGTTAAACTAAGGGTAAATTGAATTCAAAGCTAACTCGTAGCTTTTTAATCCAAAACCAGATATTGACCCTTTGCATGCAGATGCAATAATTGATTTTGCACGCCAGCTTTCCCTACCCCATATATTGGATAAATGAACCTCGACAACAGGTGTTTGGATGCTTCTAATAGCATCATGCAACACTAGTGATGTATGTGTAAGTCCACCTGCATTTAATATAATTAATTTCGAAGCGAATCCAATTTCATGCAGTTTATTGCAAAGCTGACCTTCGTGGTTAGATTGGAAATAACTGATTTCGAATGAATCAAATCTAAACCTCAACTCTTTCAAAAAATCATCAAAACCTTCAGTTCCATAAATTTCTGGTTGCCTTACTCCTATCAAGTTCAAATTTGGCCCGTTTAAAATCCAAACAATTTCTTTACGCATTGTTAATATTAGAAAGGGAATGAAGTTCGTAATTTTGACGCAGTGTTTATTACTTTATTTATCGCAACATTTTCTGCACTTTTTTCAGTGGTTAATCCACTAGGTGCCATGCCTGTTTTCTTGGCTTTAACCGGCAACGATACTCCCGAATGGAGAAACAAACAACTTAAAAAAGCTTGCTTGTTTCTTTCAGGAATTTTAATTGTTTTCTTTCTTTTAGGATCTTATATCCTAAATTTCTTTGGTATAACAATAGAAGGAATGAGAATTGCGGGAGGAATCATAATTACTCACTCCGGTTTAGACTTATTGCAATCCAATGCCAAATACGCAAAAAATAGAGCTATGGATAAAAAGGCAAAACAAGAAGCGAAACAAAAAACGGATATTTCATTTTCGCCCTTAGCCATGCCCATGCTTTCTGGTCCGGGGTCAATTTCACTGTTGATTAGCATGGCACTTGAACACCAAGGCTACATGAACAACTTTGTAATTATACTTTCAGTGTTAGCGGTTGCTATTGTTTGTTACTTAATACTTCGGGTTTCGCCAAAAGTAATGTCTGTTCTAGGCGAAACTGGCTCATCTGCCCTTTCAAGAATGATGGGTTTTATAGTACTAGCAATTGGAATTCAATTTATTACTAACGGAATAGTTCCGATATTGAAATCAATTTTTGCGTAAATTTTCAAGGCTTTTTAATTTTGCTTTTAAAATTTCTACTTCTTTAAACTCTCTTTCAATATCTTTTTGAGTGTCTTCGATTTTAGAATTCAATCTATCTCTGTCTTTTGTATATCTCTCTTTATAATCTAAAGAACGTTGATACTCTTTATCAGCATATTTTAACTCATCTTTGATTTTAGATATGCTATTTTCTAGGTTTAGTTTGATAACTTCTTCTTTAAAAGTAGCAATAAAAGTCCCAGCATTTTTATACATTTCTTCGTTACCCAAATAGCTCAAAGGTAATTTTCTATCAATCTCTGAAATGTGAATTTTAACAATAGACATGGTTTTATCGCTAGGGTTCCTAGCGATATTGAAAACATAATCGAGCGGTTTTGAATAAATATCATTGATTGTAGTTGATTTTAAAGTTATATTTCCTCGTTTAGATCTAACTTTATAACCATCTCTTTTCAATTTAATTTCATAAGCTTCTGTAGTTTCTTTTTCATCAAAAGGCAACTCATAAGCCATGCAATCTGCTTTAAAATTTCTTAATTCTAAAGTAGACTTGTAGGCTTGTGCAAAGAGTAACGATGGTGTTAATAAAATTATACACAGAATATTATTTTTCATAATATTATTTTAGCTTTTTTAAACTACTCTTCAAGATACTAAATAATTCCTCAATTTCATTCAGATTTGTGGTTCCAACAGAGAGCCTAAACCAAGGCAAATCTCTTGAATTACCAAAAATATAAAACGGCACTACCCCCAATCCAATTTCATTTAGTAGAAATTCTTGAATTCCATTTATATTTTCAATTACAGACCCGTTATACATTTTTCCTATTAAATCAAATTTTACCGATAAGTAAATCGTTGCTTTTGGCTCAATTACATCAATAGAAAAACCATCATTCTTTAATTTTAAAAAACCGACATATAGGGCATCTAATCTTTCAATTGCTTTTTGATTAATTAAAACTATTCCATCATCAACAATAACTGGATTATTTAAAAAACGAGCTGTAGCCATTTGTTCTGCAGTAGGTGCCCATGCGCCAACATGAGATAAAACAGATTTCATAGAATCAATTATGAATGATGGTCCATAAGCCCAGCCAACTCTTAAACCTGTTGCTGAAAAAGATTTTGATAAACCATCAATAAAAACGGTATAATTTCTGAGTTCAGGGTACAGAGAAACAGGGTTAAAATGTTTATTGTTTTTAAAAATCAGGGTCCAATAAATTTGATCAAAAAGAATGTAGAGTGGCTTTTCAGTCGTAGATCTTCTTTTATTTTCAGCGATAACCAATTCGCAAATTTCAATCAAGTTCTCTTTTGTAAAAATTGTTCCTGATGGATTTAAAGGAGAACAAAGGGCGAGCATTGTTGCTTCTTTAATGTGCGGTACAAATTGAGCAGCTGTGGGCATAAATCCATTTTCTGCTGTAGTTTCTAATATTACCGGAACCGCTTTTGATAAATAACAATAATGGATGTTATTCCAAGAGGGGGCCGGAAAAACTACCTTATCTCCCGGATCAATTAACGCTCTAAAGGCCGAATACACCAATGGCCTAGCTCCACCTGCAACTAAAATTTCATCTGGAGAATACGATAAATCCAATTTGCGTTTGAGAAATTTACTTAAGGATTGTCGTAATGGTAAAATGCCATTTGCAGGAGGGTACGTAGTAAAACCCTCATCGTAGGCTTTTTTAATTTCTTCTTTTAGTTGAATTGGAATTGGGAAAATTGCACTATCAAAATCGCCAATGGTAAAATTAAAAATACGTTTTCCGGTGTCTTTAAGTTTATTCAGTTCCCAAGCAAGCTTAATAATTTCGGAGCTAACTAGGTTTTCGGCTAAATTTGAAATCTTCATTTTTTCTCATCTAAGTTTGAGAATAAAAGTAAATAAAAGGTGTAGGGTATAAAATGATTTTCTCACAAAGTGGAAAAACATTTTAAAATTCTTAAAAATCAGTACTAAGTGACAAATAAAACATGGGAGATTGAACATAGCCGTTATCAACTCCCCAAGCATAGTCGGCACGAACAAAATATCCAAATAACCGAGAACGAACTCCAAGGCCGTACCCAAAAATCATAGGTTGTTTGTTTGATTGCACTGTAACCTTTACAGGTCCGTTTATATATTCTTGAATATTAAATGGATTTGCATTACCAAAAGGGTTAAAACCAGTCCAGGCAGTACCTGCATCCCAAAAACTTATAATTTGAAAATTGCGTAGAAAATCGCTAGAAATGGGTGATTTACTTAGGTAACTAATAATCGGCAAACGCAACTCAGAATTCCACAATAAATAATTGCTTCCATTACGGGCATTTTGCTTAAAACCACGAACATTTGTTGCTAATGCTTCAAAAGCAAAATTGTAGTTTGCTGGCTGAGCCAACGTATTATCGAATTGTGAAAGCACCCAATTGTCTACTCCACCCAAGTAATACAATATATTGCTTGGCCCCATTGAAGCATTAAATACACCTCTATTTGCCCAAATAAATTGTTTATGAATAGGTTGATAATGTCTAAAATCGGCACCAACAATTAACATTCCATCTTTTGAAACACTAAAGTTTTTATACGTTTCTGCAAAAACTTTATAGCGTGTCCCTTTCATTATGTTTAATTGAACGGTTTTTGAATTGTCAAAAATGTATTCGAGCCGTAAACCAGCCCAATCGCGTTGTTGAGATGGAGCATTTAAACGTACCAAGTCTGTTGATTGAATAGTGACAATATCTTTACGATAAATCGTGTTTAATTTTATAGAAGAAAAAGGATTAAATGGCCAAACAAACGATGACATCAATTCAATGTTATTGATTTTACGAACCGTATTAATATCGGTTACAACTTGACGTTGCTGATTGAAAACAAACCTTTTATCAATCCTCTTTTTAAGATTCTCGAATATGAAAAAATATTGATTATTTGTAAATGTGGTAGATAAAAGCATTCCCCCGGTGAATTTATAGTTTTCGAATAAATCAGAAGCTCCAGCCATAAACACTAAACCTGGCCTTTGATTTAAATTGTTTGCAGTACTAATAATAAAAGTGGGGATATTTTGTTGAATTAACGAACTTCCAACCTGGCTAACAATATAATCAATACCAAATCTTTCGGTATAAAACTTGGCTTTAGCATATCTAAAAGGGTCTTTATTTGCTTCTAAATCAATAGGAACGAGATTTTTTTCAACATTCTGTGTATTACCATCTTTATCAATCGGGATTACTACATCAGTTTCAACTTCAAACGTATAATGTTTAAAATCTAAGGTAGTTGTGTCTTTGATTAGGTTAATTGTATCGCCTAAAAGATTAAAAATTGAGTCGTTCAATTTCATTTTTTGATTCTCAAAAAATGAAATTGCGTCTAAATTTTGTTGATTAAACTCCCCTTCTTTTCGCTTAAGCCCTAATGCATAAATTGAATTTGATAGGGGTTTAATGACTAACTTTTCGAACCTATCGGGTTGAAAAAACTGGTTTACGATTTTAGTTTTGGAAACAGAGTGAAATACGGATTGCATTTCTGACTTGCGGGCATTATAAGATTGGGTAAAAATTCCATTTCTCACATCGCTTGTTGGACTAGCCACCACAGTGTCGCGATGCAATAAAACTGTATCTAAATAATATGGAATACTGTCAAATCTTGCTACTTTTCTATTCCAAACGCCATTTTCATCCGATAAAAAAGCAAAATATTGGCTATTCAGGTTCGAAATTTCACTTTCGTTGGCAATAGGAGTTTGGGTTACACGATATACTTTTTCGCGATTTTTCGAAAACCAGACGTATAAATCTTGATAAGATTGTTGTTTTATAGAATCTGATATGTTTATTATTAACGTATCTGTAGGCCTTGTAGATGAAAATGCAATACCTTGTCCTTTTTTTACAAAAGACGGAGAAAAATCGTCAAAATGATCTTGGGTAACAGAAGTAACCCTTTTCGAGGGTGCATGTAATATAAAAATATCCGATTGACCTTGCCTAGCTGCAGCAACAGCAATGTTTTGTCCATCAGGGCTATATTCTAAACTAAAAACTTGATCAAATCGGTTAAACTCTCCTTCTATCTGGTCAATTTTTCCTTCGGTTTGCAACCTGGCTGTAGCCATTTGCATTCTGCCATTTTTATCGTAAAAATAAACGAAGCTTTTTGAAGAAGGATGCCAAGTAAAAATAGGATACTTTACATCTCCCAGCTGGTTGTTATACTTAACTCCTGTTTTTTTAATCAGCGTTCGCTTTTTTGTTTCAGTATCATATAACCAAAGTCTATTAAGGCTGTTTTTATGAGTTGTATATAAGTAATAACGTGTATCAGGTGAAATTTTTATTGAAGACAACAGTTGGCTTTTTTTATACGGGATTTCAACATCTTTATACTCGATGTTTTCGGTGCCAAATTTTTCATTCAAATACCGATTTCTATAAAACAAAAACCACTCTTTTGATAGTTCTTTCAACGATTTGCTATATACATATCGAATTGCTTCGTCCAAACTTCGATTTACACGGGTTAAATAAATAACGTTTGATAGCGATGCTTCGCCATAGTTTTCAGCTAAGAAAAACCACATGCTGTTTCCCGCAAAATTCGGATCAATGTATATAAGCTGATTAAACTTCTTAACCTTTTTACTTAAGAAATATGCTCTTAACTTTTCATCATGCCGGGTAGACCAATCCTTTTCTAGATAGGTAAATAACCCATTGGTATACCAATCTGGCAAAGAAATCATGGTTGAGTTCTGAAGTTTTTCTTGAATATTGCCACCATAAAGCATATCGTTGATAACAACTCTGGCAATTCCGCTTTTAATTTTTCCTTGTAATTCGTTTCTAGAGCCTGAAAAATAGAGTAATACTTTATTTCCATAGATCCGTGTAAGCCCTCCGGTGTTGTATTGATCTAAATCTAAACCTAGATTGGTTTGTTGTAAATCAGAAGGGTTGTTATATACAATAAATTGGAAACGGCCGTCTACGTGATAATTTAAAAAGTCTTCCGTTTCACGGATAATCTTATCCGCTTCGCGAGATACATACTGAGCAATTTCTCGTCCTCCAGTATAAAAATATACGTCAAAATTCCTAGTTCGGTAATACTGCCAATCAATATCGCGGTATTGGACTCTGTTTTTTCCAAAAAAAGTTTGGGCACTTTGGTTTTGAGCCAATGAATCCAACGAATGTATAATACAGAAAAATGTAGCGAGAACCTTTAAAAACCGCATTTTTTTATAACGGGATATTTCCTTAAAGGTTGCTTAATTTGTTAGAATAGTAAAACTTTAATTGCAGTTTTTTCTTCATCGTTGCTAGTAATTGCAAAATATACTCCTTTAGGTAAATAATTTGGGATCGAAATTGCATCGTGGTTTACAACATTTAGCCATTCAAAAACCTTTTTACCATTGCAATCAAACAAAAACACATTCTGAGGTTTTTGGTTTATTACTTGTAAAACAACATTGCCATTTGCATCATACAAAGCTGTTAAGCTTTGGTTTTTTATTTTTTCTGAGATCACTACTTTTTCAATTTCGCTGAATGTAACTTTTCCATCAAAATCAATTTGTTTTAATCGGTAAAAGAACGTCCCAAACCCGGGTCTATAATCTAAAAACGAATAATTATTTAATTGATTCGAATTGCCATTTCCTTTAACAAAACCAATTTTTTTAAACTCTCCATTTACAAGTTTTTGTATTTCAAAGCCGTAGTTATTAATTTCTTGTGATGTTAACCACGTTAGACTTGCATTTTTTTCGATGTTTTCAGCGTTGAAATACACTAAATCAACAGGTAAAAATGGAATTGGATTTATGGTAGTTATCAACCTGTAAATTAAAGATCCTGAAGTTTGAGTAATCCAATTTCCAGTAGTTTTTAAATAGTATTTACTCAAATTGGTTGCATCGCGGTTTATTCCGTAACTGTTTCCTGATGCTGTTAAACTAAAATGCAATATTTGTGCAGCAGTTACGGGGAAATCAAAGTTTGGAATTGGAATTATATTCCAATTATTTTTTTGATAGAGGGCACTGGCATAGCTATAAGTTTTTAATATAGGCCCCGGAAAACCAGCACTATCTTGGTGAATGTTAAAAGTAATTGGGTTGGCAAATGTTGGGTTGGTAGCTGAAGTATGAAATAAGAAACTGGTTAAATACCCCGAATTCGGAATCGTGATTTTGGAGGCATGCTGACTTACACCGTTTACTGTTACAGACGTTCTTTGGGTAATATTATCTTGAAAAACATATTTTCGAGCCGAGGTCAATGACGGCATAATTACCTTAGCCATTGCTCTAAAAGCGTCTAATTTACCGTATCCCCATATCGCGTTTGGGATTAAGCCCGTTGTATATGCATCAACCAAAGCAGTTTCTGCAAATATTGATTTTATTTGGGTAGGCCTGAGTGTTGGTTTTCGTTGAAGCAACAATGCACATACCCCAGAAACAACAGGCGATGCCATACTTGTGCCCTGTGTAATATAATGTTTTTGCCCTGAAACTATTCGTGTTGTGCCGGGATTATACCCTGCAGACAACGACCCAATGGTTCCCATGCCAAAAGCAGTAATATCTGGTTTTTGTTTGTTGTTTACTAAAGGACCTATGCTGCTGAATGTGGCAATAGACTCTGTTCCGTTTCCAGCTCCATACCCCGTTGTTGTTCCGGTATAATCCGACCAATTCCACCTATGCGTGTACGCCCCAACGCAAATAGCGCTATCAGCTGATGAAGGAGACATGATTGTATATTGACTGTTTCCTCCAGTAATTGTAGCTGTGCTTGCGCCAATTATTGCGCTATACAACCATCCATGGTAGGTATAAGCTCCTCCTAAAGGATAATTAAAAAGTTTTATTTTCCAATTTCCGGGAGTAACAGTGGGCAGAAAAAAATCGCCAATTTCAATGTCTATATATCTTTTGCCATTTGTGGTATCAATGCTGTTTTCTGCATAAATATCTCCATCAAGGGTGGTTAAATACCCTTTAAATCCAGGTAAAATAGCATATAGATACCCGCTTGGAGATAATATATAACAACTCGAAGAATCTGCATTGGGTTGCCAAAAGCCAACACCCAAAATATCGTTTTGTAATCCAGGGTTAGCTGTGTAAACAGGAACATTTAGTGTATGAAAAGCGGTATCGTTGTCCAAAATGGTTTGCGAAACGTGAATAGGTTTTAGTCCATCGTTTCCGGCAGCACAAACAACTACTTTTCCCGGACCTGAAAATGCATTAATCACCTTATCCATAAAGGCAATTCCATCGTGAGCATGAAACTGAGTTCCTAAACTTAAATTTATAACTAATGGTTTATTTAAAGCCAGTGCTTTTAACCTCAAATATTCAATTGCTGTTGCTATATCAACATCCAAAAAAGTTGTTTTTACTACGAGAATGTCCGCTTCTGGAGCCATTCCAATATTTTTTGCAGGAGCCAATGAGTTGCCATTTCCAGCAGCAGTCCCAGTTACATGGGTTCCGTGTCCAATTACATCTCTTTGCCTAACGTATCCAGTTGGTGTTCCGTCAATTTCGTCATTTATATGTGCTTGTTGATACTCCACTCCAAAATTGCAGTTTATACATGCTGGAATATTGTCTTTAGGATTAGATTCTCCTATTCCTTTTATTAGAGTTTGATCCCAAATGGAAATGACTCTAGATTTTGTTGTATCAGCTACTTTTCTAAAATCCTTATGCGTAAAATCTAACCCAGTATCAATAATCCCTATCAATACACCCGCACCTTTATAGGTTGTGTTATTTAAATATGTATCGTGTAATAAACTTACTCCAGACAATGTGCGCACTAAATCATCTAATGGAATAGATTTCGATGATAATTTAATTTCAGAAACGTTTTTGAGCAGAGAAATTTCATTTATTTGACTAAATGTAAGCCTACCGTATCCCATGTTTTCGATAAAAATTAAAGGAAATTGATTTATAGAAATTGCTTCTTTAATGTTATTTCCAGTAATAATAACTGGGAAAATTAACTCATTATGCTCATTTATCAAGTTTAAGGATGCGCTTTTTGCGCTTTCATTTACGGATTCGTTCAGAAAATCGGATTGGATTTTATTGATTCTTGGATCAATTTTAAGCTCAGGATCGGTTTGTTGAGAAAAACATGGAACTGAAACTCCCAAGTAGAAAACAAAAAGACAAATTAACCGATGCATGTACTTATAAAATTAGTCACTTTTTATTTAATACGGAATTAAATACGTTATCCAAAGAAACTTAAAGATTACCCTATAACCAATTAATATGGCCTTAATTGTTTTTGTATTTTTTTAAGGCTTGTTTGATTAAATCCACGGCTTGTCATTTTACGAATAAGGTCTTTTTCATGTTTAGTTAGATGCCAACTTAATGAAACAGTTTCGGAGCTTTTTTCGGCTTGGTATTGAAAAGTAATTACTTCAAATGGAATTTTAAATTTACTTTTTAAATACCCAAATTCACGTTGGAACCTATAATCCTGCGTTGTTTGCCAATTTGAATAAAGTGTGTTTACAGGACTAATTACAAAATTAGAAATAGTGCCCCCCTTTTCATTTGAAATTGGAAGTGGGATATGTGTATCACGAATCATAACTATATTTACAGCACTTGTGTTTTCGTTAATCCAATCATTAAAAGTATTTAAAAATTTAATGGTATGCATAGTTCCAAAATTATCTCTTAAACCTGCATCCATAACCTTGATAATTGGATTTGTTGGCAAGGCAACATAAGGCGTTATGTATGGAAATGTAGCATTCATTCGCAATGCAGTAAGCATATTGAGTCGGTCTGCATCAAGTTTTTCAAACAATTTATAATATTCAAAACCGTCCGGATAATTAAATTCATTTCCAATAAGCCAACCTACAGGCTGTGGTGATATAATCATTGATCGTATATCGTTTGAAATGGTGGGTGTAATTAGCAACATTGGGATTTTGGCTTGCTTTTCATCCTCTTTATAGGCTGTTACTTTCTTATTTAAAACATCATCTGTGTTAGCAGATAAGGCATTTTCAAACGCCAATCCCCTGTCTACAGGGTAGGTATATCCGCTTCGTTGGATTTTTATATTAAAAGGAAGTATATCATTAACAACCATATAAAATCCGATGGGGTTAAGCATATCAGAACTTATGTTTCTGCTAGCCTCGCTGCTTTTAATGGTTGTTCCATTTACCAGTTTTCTAAGTTGCAACTCCCGAAAATATGCCGCACCTAAAATGCCGCCCGAAGCGCCCGAAATCAATCCAACAGAATTGAAAAAAGTATTTTGAGTTGAATCTTGAAGTTGCTGAAGCGTTAAAAATGTAAACAAAGAAGAACGTAACCCACCTCCACTAACACACAATAAATTCAAAACTGGCTTTTCGTGATTTTGCAAACTTCGTGATTTCCAATTGTTTAAAATTACCAAGGTTGAGTCAATTGATGCTTGAACACTCTCGTTGTTATTTAACTCTTGTAGCCTTTTAACGGAATATTCTTCCATTTTAGAGGAGTAATTAAGGCCATAGGCGTAACTAGATCCATAAAATGGGATAAATTGTGATATTGAATTAACAAAAAAAGCGAGAATTACGATTGCGGTAGTTTGCCAAACACCAAACCAAAAATTAAAAGCACTTAATATTAAACAAATAAGGGTAAAAATTACCATTAAGGTTGCCGCAGCTGGTATTTTCAAAAAAACGGTTTCAGAAAAAACACTTAAGATTACCAAAAAAGCAATCACAATTAATTGAAATGAGATTATGCTAATCTGATTTTGACGAAACATCAGTCTCGTTGTTCTTAAGTCTGTATTTAGAATACCTGAAGCATGTTTGATTTTATAAAAATTAGTAAAAAGCCAACTAACTTTCCAATAATCTATTTTTACCGTTTTCTCTGAAATTATTTTTCTTTCTCTAATTAGAAATCTTCTTAGAAAAAACCTATTCTTGAAACCGTAATCAAACCCTTTTGATATAATTTTCTGAAAATCAAATTGAGTTGAGAAGAAGTAAATAAAACAAATTGTGATTGCAAAAAAACACCCTAACAACAATGCACATACATTAATTAGAGGGTGCAAGTTTTCGTGTAAAATTTGAAATTGATATAGTTTAATTGAATAAAAAACCAAAAACGAAAATGGCAATGGAAATGCATTTAAAAAAAACCGAAGAAAAGGTCGTTTTAATGTGGCTAAAAATGGCAATGAAGTACTATGACTTACGTATAAAACAGCCATATAGGCGATTATAAATACGCCTAAAAAGATTCCTACAATTAAAAAGCTTAAAAAGTTAACTTTAGATAGATATTCTGCATCTAAAAATAAATATGGCATTCCTAATTTACCCCAGAAATCGCCAGCAACTGCTTTAAAAAGCACATACCACAAGAACAGCAAAAGGTAATGCCGTCTAATTTGAATCAATAGTAATTTTACAGGTAACGAATTCCAAAAGCTACCTAAAAGCTCAAGCATAACATTCTAAAAACAAAAATTTGTCTTCTCGAAAATACACTCAAAAATAAGAACTAAGTAATAATTCTGTTTTAAAGAAAGAATCGGAACAGTAAAAACAGGCCGCCAGACAATAATATACAAACAGGAAGGGTTAGTAACCAGGCAATTAATATATTGCGTGTAGTGTTCATTTGTAAATTACCTAGACCTTTTGACGCAACCATTGAACCTGCGATACCAGAAGAAAGGATATGCGTTGTGCTAACTGGTAAGCCTAAAAAAGTTGAAATCCCGATTGTACTTGCTGCAACCATTTCTGCACTAGCACCTTGTGCATAGGTTAAATGTTGTTTGCCAATTTTTTCTCCAATGGTAATTACAACTCGTTTCCAGCCAATCATAGTTCCTAATCCTAAGGATATTGCAATCATTAAAATAACCCAAAAAGGAGAGTAATCTGTAAATTTTCGTAGGCCCGACATGCCAGAAGCCAATTCTTCCATTTCTATTTTATCTAATGAAATGGAACCCGCAGTTTTTAATTTATCAATACCTCTGGTAATCAATAAAATGTCTTTACGGATTTCGAAATGCTTTTCTTTAGGAATGTCTTTTATACTTGTAATGCCAACAAAAGTTGAATCTAAATGGCCAATAGTTCCTCTAATTGAATTTAAACTATTTTTATCAGCAGTTGACATTTGTTCTTCATCAATATGAATAACATGTGCATTTACTTCTTTTAAATAAACAGCCATTCTACGCGGATCTACTGAATGATCTAATGCAAAATATGTAGGAACAATGCCTATAAGAATAAGCATTACTAGTCCTACCCCCTTTTGCCCGTCATTTGAACCGTGCGAAAAACTTACGCCAGTACAAGTCAACAATAACAACAAACGAACAAAAAACGGAGGTGTTTTGTCTTTTGGAGGCTCAACAAAAAGCGATTTATCTTTAATAAATGTTTTGGCTAAAAACATTAAAAATATGGTTAAGCCAAAACCTACAAGTGGAGAAACGAATAATGAAACCCCAATTTCATATGCTTTTGTCCAATTTACACTTACTCCATTAGCGTCTGGCAACAAAGAAAAAGCTAATCCAACTCCTAAAATAGAGCCTATAAGTGTATGAGAACTTGAACATGGAATCCCAAAATACCACGTTCCTAAATTCCAAATTATGGCTGTGAGTAGCAATGCTAGCACCATGCTTACACTGTGCCAAATGTTTTGATCTATTAACGTTTCAACGGGTAAAAGATTTACGATACCCATTGCAACACTGATTCCGCCTACAAATACTCCAATTGCATTCCAAATACCCGACCAAATAACGGCTGGTAAAGGCTTTAATGAGTTTGTATAAATAACCGTTGCAACAGCATTTGCTGTATCATGGAAACCGTTTACAAATTCAAAAGCTACTGCTAATGCTAAACAGAATATAAGTAATATGAGTAAATCGGTCTCGAGACCAAACATAGAATATTTATTGGATTGCAAAGTAACAACCAAGGCTCCTTGAAATTTTACACTTCCATAAGTCTAATGATAATTTAACAGCCACATAACATTCGCATAACATTGACAAGAGATTATCTTTGCTTTACTTTATGCCTATGCTATCAAACAAGGACATTAGCAAAATATTCGATTTAACTGCTTCGCTTATTGAGCTTTACGACATTAACCCATTCAAAGCAAAATCGTATGCAACTGCTGCTTACCAAATTAAAAAAATGGACGAACCTCTTTTTTTGATGGATGAAAAAAAATGGCCTCTATTATCTGGAGTTGGAAGAGGACTATTAAGTAAACTTAGCGAGCTAAAAACTACAGGCAAACTGGAAGAAACCGAAGAATTAGCAAGCAAAACACCCAAAGGCATTATCGAAATGATGGGCATTCATGGCTTGGGCCCTAAAAAAATCAAAATAATTTGGAAAGAATTAGGGGTTGAAACAGTTGGCGAATTGCTGTATGCTTGCAACGAAAACAAGCTGGTAAACCTTTCTGGGTTTGGCGAAAAAACACAAGAAAAAATTGCAAAAGCTATCTCGTTCTTCTCATTAAATGAAGGAAAACTAAGGCTTGATTCTGCGCTAGAACTTATAGAAGAAGCTAAAAACTGGATAAAAAAACTGGATAAAAAAGCACAAACACATACCACAGGCATGGTTCGCAGAAATTGCGAAATTGTGGATGTTTTAGAAATTGTACTTATCCCATCAGACATTTCGCTTTATAAAGATTTTGAGCAAATCACTTTTCTAAACGATGATTCCTTTATATTAAAGCTAAATGAAACTGCTACCATAAATGTCCATGTAGCTGCCCCAGAAAATTTGGGAAATAGACTGTTCGATACAACTCGCGGAATTCAATTTAATGAGCTTAAATCTCCTGATGAAGATTACCCAACCGAACTTGATGTTTTTAATCACTTAAACATAAACTTCATTGAGCCTGAATTAAGAGATTTAGAAAACATTCTTGAGAAAGCTGCCCAAAATAAATTGCCTAAATTAATCGAGTTTGAAGACCTAAAAGGAGTTTTGCATAACCACTCTACATGGAGCGATGGAATTCATTCCATTAAAGAAATGGCAGAATTTGCTCAAAAAAACAATTGGGATTATCTAGGAATTTCAGATCATTCTAAAGCTGCGTTTTATGCAAACGGATTATCAACAGACAGGCTTAAAGAACAATGGAAAGAAATTGATGAACTAAATAGCCTTTCATCCGACTTCAAAATATTTAAAGGAATTGAGTCTGATATATTATTCGATGGCAACTTAGATTATCCAACTGAAATTTTAGCTGGTTTTGATTTTATTGTTGCATCTATTCATTCTATTTTAAATATGGATATCGCAAAAGCAACACAACGATTAATTACCGCAATAGAAAATCCATATACAACCATTCTTGGCCATCCTACGGGCAGGTTGATATTGTCTCGTGAAGGATATCCTATAGACCATAAAGCGGTTATTGATGCGTGTGCTGCTGCAAATGTGGTGATAGAAATTAACGCAAACCCGCACCGATTAGATTTAGATTGGCGGTGGATTGATTATACCCTTTCTCAAAATGTAATGCTCGCTATAAACCCAGATGCACATAAAAAGCAATCTTTTTTCGATATGAAATATGGAATAATGAATGCTCGCAAAGGGGGTTTAACTTCGGCAATGACACTGAACGCATTAAATTTAAATGAAATCGATTCGTATTTTAACCATCGTAAAAGCATGATTAAATCATGAAGATTTTAATATTACGATTTAGCTCGATAGGCGACATTGTTTTAACAACTCCTGTTATTCGATGCCTAAAAAAACAATTGAAAGGGGTTAAGATTCATTATTTAACTAAAAAATCGTTTAAATCAGTTGTTGAGTATAATCCGTATATCGATAAATTGTTTTTGTTTGATAAAGACCTAAGTGAAATTCAAGGCAATTTAGAAGACGAAAAATATGATTTGGTTATCGACCTTCATAAAAACCTACGCTCTCAAAAACTTAGGAGAAGCTTAAAATGCAAATCAATTGCCTTTAATAAAATTAACATTGCAAAATGGCTTATCGTTAATTTTAAAATTGACTATTTGCCTCAAAAACATATTGTAGATAGATATTTTGATGCAATGATTGATTTAGAAATCGTATACGATGGAAAAGGATTAGACTTTTTTATAAACCCTGAAAACGAAATCAATAGTCAACAAGCTTTCCCAGGTTTGTCAGAAAAATATGCATGTGTGGTTATCGGAGCTGCCCATAAAACCAAACAAATTCCAACACAAAAAATAATTGATTGGATTAACCAATCGAAAATGCAAGTTGTTTTGCTTGGTGGACCCGATGATATGGTGTGCTCAAAAGAAATCGCAAAAGAAACCTCAGCGTTTAATGCTTGTGGCCAATTTAATTTATTACAATCGGCATCCATTCTTCAAAAATCGGCATTGGTATTAACTCCAGATACGGGTTTAATGCATATTGCAGCAGCTTTTAACATACCAACAATTAGCGTTTGGGGAAACACCATTCCTGAATTTGGAATGACTCCTTTTATGAATAAGGACAACTATATCATCGTTGAAAACCGAAACTTATCGTGCAGGCCATGCAGTAAAATTGGTTTTGATAAATGCCCAAAACAACATTTCAAGTGTATGAATTTGCTCGAAATTCCTCAGACCCTTTAAAAAAACAGCAATTCACACAATTTTTATCCATGTTGACTGCATTTTCATGAAATTTGCAAAAAAATTACCATGCAACTTTCAAATTCTATTTTACAAGTAATCGCGAAATTTCTGAACGATAAATCGGGCGTTGAAACCGATTTCGGTTTAAGTCTTGCTCCAACTCGCAAAGAATTTGAAGGTGATGTAACCTTGGTGGTTTTCCCAGTCGCAGGCAAATTAAAAACATCGCCAGAAAATATTGCAAACGAAATTGGCAATTTTTTAATATCAGAACATACTTCTTTGGTAACTGCATTTAATGTTATTAAGGGTTTTCTAAATCTAACCTTTAACGAGGGCGCACTTATAAGTCAGGGATTATCAACCCAAACGCAGCTTAAACTAGAAAATCCAAAAACTATTGTAGTTGAGTTTTCATCGCCCAACACCAATAAGCCTTTGCATTTAGGTCATATCCGTAATATTTTATTGGGATGGTCGGTTTCTGAAATCTTAAAAGCAAACGGACATAACGTTCATCGGGTTCAGGTAGTAAACGACCGCGGAATCCATATCTGCAAATCAATGATAGCTTGGTTGAAATTTGGCAACAATGAAAACCCTGATTCAAGTGGCTTGAAAGGCGACAAATTGGTTGGCAAATACTACGTAGCCTACGATAAAGCCTATAAAGCTGAAGTTGAAAAACTAGTTGAAAGTGGCGTTGAAAAAGAAGTTGCCGAAAAAACAGCGCCAATTTTTAACGAAGCACAGCAAATGCTTCGCGATTGGGAAGATAAAAAGCCTGAAACCATCGCACTTTGGCAAAAAATGAACGCTTGGGTTTATGCCGGTTTTGAAACCACGTATAAAAGTTTAAGTGTTTCATTCGACAAAAATTATTACGAATCAAATACCTATTTATTAGGCAAAAAGATTGTTGAAGAAGGTTTATCTAAAGATATTTTTTACAAAAAAGAAGACGGTTCTGTTTGGATTGATTTAACGGAGGATGGCCTTGATCATAAAATATTATTGCGTTCTGATGGCACTTCGGTATACATTACCCAAGATATTGGAACTGCCATTGAACGTTTCCATGATTTTGCAATGGATGGCATGATATACACTGTGGGCAACGAACAGGATTACCATTTTAGAGTTTTATTTTTAATACTTAAAAAACTGGGGTACGCTTGGGCTGATGCTTGTTACCATCTTTCGTATGGCATGGTTGATTTACCATCTGGGAAAATGAAATCGCGTGAAGGAACGGTAGTAGATGCAGACGATTTAATGGCTGAAGTTATTGAATCGGCAAAAGCAAAAACACTGGAACTGCGCGAAATGGAAAATCCAGAAAGCACAGATGCTGTTGAATTGTTTAATAAAATTGGCTTAGGCGCTTTAAAATATTATATTTTGAAGGTTGACCCTAAGAAAAGAATGATTTTCAACCCGGAAGAATCAATAGACTTACACGGCAATACTGGCCCTTTTATACAATACACCTATGCGCGTATCAAAGCATTGATACGGAGAGCAGATGCAGAAAATATTGAGTGGAAAAATGCTATTGACAACAAACCATCTTTACATCCGTTAGAGCATGAATTGCTATTTAACATATCGAGGTTTACGGATGTTTTGGAAGAAGCTGGGAATGCCTATAGTCCCGCGCTTCTCGCGAACTATACTTTTGAGTTGGCTCAGCTTTTCAATAAATTTTACCACGAGCTAAGCATATTTAATGCACCAAACGAAAGAGATTTTAGATTGGTGATTGCCAACAAAACAGCAGAAATTATTTCAACAGCACTACATTTATTAGGAATAAAATGTCCAGAAGCAATGTAATACACCCTATTTTATGGTTTCATGCTATTCTATTGTTGACTTTTGGTTGCTCGCCAAGGCTTTCAAATGCTGACTCGGATTTAATTAAAAAATACGAGCAGAAATTGGGTACAACCATATCAAAGCCAGCAAAAAGCATTGCCCTATACCGACATATTGATGAATGGTGGGGCACACCGTATAAACTTGGAAACCTCTCTAAAAAAGGTGTGGATTGTTCGGGCTTTACATTTATCACCTATAAAGAGGTTTATGGGAAAGAAATACCTCGTAAATCAATGGATCAATTTGCTGCTTCTTCAAAAATTCCTAAAAGGAAATTAAAAGAGGGGAATTTGGTTTTCTTCAATATTGAAGAGAAGAATAAGGTTTCTCATGTGGGCATATATTTAAAGAACGGAAAATTTGTCCATGCATCTACATCAAAAGGAGTTAGAATTGACTCTTTAGGTAGCGACTATTATAAAAAATCATTTAAAAAAGGGGGGAAATTCAGCCCTTAAATTCAAGCAAAAGTTTTCAACATTCTACGTTTTTCTAATATAAAAACCCATCAACATTGTTAATTAAAATATTAACACCCGCTTTTTTTTTGGTATAGAATATTTCTTTTTAAAGTAAATCTACGCATCCCTCCTTTTCTCTCTTTCTTATTGCTGTGTAATAATTCTTGCAATTTAGATTTTCATTTATATGAAATTTAAAACATGGATAATTAAATAGCCGATTAAAGCATTAAAAAGACCATAAATTAAAAATGTTTTAATGTAACAATTAATATGTTTCTTAATTAGGCATTGTTAATTAACAATAATCTACCAAATACCATTTATACAGCAAATCGCATAATTATGGCCCATTAAGTTTCACTGTAAACCATACTTTTAAATCACTTAATTCCAATAAAACTAGAGGAATGATTCTTCTCGAATTGCCACTTAAAATTTCGAATTAAGTATGAACTACAAAAAAACTAGTATGAAAACTGAAAACTACTTACGATTTGCTGCTTGGGTTTTGCTACTAATGACCATTATTATTTGGAGTAATGTGATTAATGCAGCAACAATTACGACAGCTGGCTCTGGAAACTGGAGCTCTACTACGCCAAACGCTCCGTGGCCAGGGGGGACAATACCTGCCGTTGGGGATGATATTATTATTGGTGACGGATTTTCTTTAACAGTTAACAGCAACCGGACAGTAAAATCTGTTTCATATACAGCACCCAATAGCGGTACTGGAAGCGGACAATTAATTATAAATACGGGTATTACACTGACCCTAACTACAAATTTAGGAGCTCCAAGCTTTAGTGTTCCAGTAAAAACTACGGGAACATATTATGTTTCTGGGGGAGGCACTTTAAATTGTGCAAATGTAAATATTGGAAACCTACAAGAACCCGGAGGAAGTGGAAGTACGCAAATATCGTTGGTTTTAAATAATGTAATTACCACTATTACTGGAAATCTTGCATTTTACTCTACCTACAAAACCTCGGGTAATAAAGTAAATAATCCAGCTTTGTTTTTTGAATCAGGAAGTCTAAATGTTGCCGGTTCTATAACTTCGTATCATGAAAATGCTACCTATAATGCTTTTTGGTTTGTTACATACACAGGGAGCCAAACAGGTGTACTAAATTTAAGCGGTGCTACTCCGTTTAATCTTTCATCGGTTGCCTCAAACATCTTTTATTTTACTGGGACTAGTTCTGTAGTAAATTACAAAGGAACATCGGCCCAACTTGTAAAAGGCGATACTTACAAAACACTAAAAATTAACAACACTCATGCTTCTGGTGCATCGTTAGAAGCAGCAACTAGTGCAGATACATTAATTATTGGCGATGAATCTTCTGCCATTTTTAACGATGCAGGTAAAACTTTGACTAGCGGTGGCGCAATACAGTTGGTAGCTGGAAATTTTAATATTGGTAGTGGTGCTTTAAATACTTCTTTTCCAGGATTTACTACAAATACAATTGGATCTAACACTACTGTGAATTACAACTCTACGGGAAGTCAGAATATTGTTGCTCTTAATTACGGGAATCTTACAAACTCAGGCAATGGTGCTAGAACATTACAATCTACTGGCACGATAGGAGTTGCTGGAACATTTTCGCCAAGTACTGGTGCTAATACAGTTACAGGGTCAACCGTAAATTTTAATGGGTCTGGATCTCAATCTATCCCAGCATTTAACTTCAATAATTTAACCTCTTCTTCTTCAGGTGCAAGAATATTGGCATCTACAGGAACCATTGGCGCAGCTGGTGTATTCACTCCAGGTACAAACTCGTACACGAATACGGGAAGTACCTTGAATTTTAACGGGGCATTTGCACAAACCATTCCTGCATTTAACTATAATCATTTAACCTCTTCATCAACGGGTGCAAGAACGCTAGCAAGCTCAGGAACTGTGGGTATTGCTGGGACATTTACCATTGGTACAAATGCATATACGGTAACGGGAAGCACGGTAAATTTTAATGGAACGATTTCTCAAACCATTCCTGCATTTAACTATAATCATTTGACTTCGTCATCGTCTGGAGGTCGAATATTGGCATCAACGGGAACGGTTGGAATAGCAGAAGTATTTACCATTGGCTCAAATGCATACACAATATCTGGAAGCACGGTTAACTTTAATGGAACAGGTACTCAATCAATTCCTGCTTTTGATTTCAATAATTTAACATCGTCAAGTACCGGAAACAGGACATTGGCTTCTAGTGGCGAAATTGGAATTTTGGGTGTATTTACCAAAGGAACAAATGCATTTACCATAACTGGAAGTACGATAAACTACAAAGGAACAGCATCTCAAAACATCGTTGCATTTAACTACAATAATTTAACTTCATCCTCTTCTGGAGCTAGGGTTTTAGCTAACTCTGGAACCATTGGCATTTTAAACACATTTACGACCAGTTCAAATTCATATACTGTTACTGGAAGTACAATTGATTTTAACGGCACTACAACTCAAGCAATTCCAGGAATTACTTATGATAACTTTACATTATCAAATACTACTTCCCTTTGTACTGCTAGTGGATCAATTACTGTAAATTCAATTTTTACAACCAATAATGGATCTATATTAGTCTTAAATACGAATACCCTAGCAGTAAATTCTGTTGCACATGCTGGAACCATCCGAACTCAGAACACATCATCAACGCCAATAAGTATAAACAAAACTTGGGGCGGAACTATACTATTAAACGGTACATCGCCACAAACTTTAGTTGTAGGTACTTTCCAAAATGTATCCATCACAAATACAAATGGAATTGCTTGCACTGGAAATGTAACGATAAATGGAGCACTAAGTTTGTCAACCAATCCAAGTGCAACTGCTGGCAGCTTGGCAATGGGTGCCAACACTTTAACTTTAGGATCTATTTCATCCGTTTCGGGAAATGGCGATGTGTCTGGAATTATAAAAAGAACAACCATTTTGCCAAACGTAGAATATACTTATGGCAGCCCATATACTGTAGGGATTTTCCAAAATGTGGGAACAATTCCGTCAGAGTTGAGTGTAAAAGTTACTTTAGGAAATGCACCAGCATGGAATACTGGAACTGTAAAAAGAATTTATGATGTTTCGTATGTGAACGGAGCTGGTTTTAAGGCATTGATGAAATTCCATTACCAAGACAGCGAATTGAATGGAAATACAGAAAATCAGTTAGCTATTTTTAGATACCGATATTATGATTTTTTGCAAGTGGAAAGCGGAAAAACAAATTTTAACTCTACCGAAAATTGGGTTGAATTAGCCAACGTTTCAGGCATTTTAACCACCATGCCTTTTGGTATTGTTGAATGGTCTTTAGCAAATAGTTCGGCTACTAGCAAAGTGTGGAACGGTTCTGCAAGCACTGATTGGACTAACTCTTTAAACTGGACAGGAGGCATACCGGGATCTACCGATATGGTTACGATTCCTAGTACTCTTGGATATTACTCTCCAACATTCCCATCCTCTACAACCGTAGCTGGATTATTTATTGATAGCAATGCAACAGTAAATGGGGGCACATCTACAAGTTTTACGGTAGCCGGAGGAAATGGAGCTTGGTATAACCTAGGAACGTTTAACTCTGGAACAAGTACCGTTATTTTTACTGCTGCAGATGCTACCCTCTCCGGAGAAACTAACTTTAATAACATGACCCTAAACTCAGGGGCAATTTTAAACATTACCACAAATGCAGTAACCCGAATTTCTGGAACGCTTACAAACAACGGCACTTTACACGCAAGAGGAATACCGAATGTGATTGAATATAATGGTAGCAATCAAACTGTTTTAAATCCTAACGGTGGTTCTGGCGGCTATGAAACATTGATTTTATCTGGTTCTGGAACCAAAACAATGCCCTCTGCAAGTTTAGTAGTTGGACGAGATTTTTCAGTCAATGGCTCTGCTTCTGCAACAGCATTAAACGCTATTGCAATAAGTCGGCATTTGGCTGTTAGCAACGGATGTTCTTTTAATACAGGAAGTTACACGCATTTAATTGGAGGAAATTTAACCAATAATGGCACTTTAACAGCCACTGGTAGCACTTTGAATTTTAATGGCACATCGGATCAAACCATTACATCAAGTGGTGGTTTTGCTGCTAATAATTTAACCATTTCTAATACGGTTGGATCTGTTTTATTAGGAACTAGTAGCAATCTTACTGTAACTGGAACCCTTACTGTTAGTAGTTCTGCTAAATTAGACTTAGTGTCGAACAATTTATCTTCAGTAGGCACTATTGCCAATTCGGGTACGATTTTTACACAAAGCACTGGTGCTTCTCCCCTCCCATCAGGCAGAACTTGGGGCGGAACCCTAAATTACAACAATGAAAACGGTGGACAGACTGTAGTTGCTGGGACCTACGCAACATTTATAAACGGGAACACCTTAAATACAAATACGGCATCTGGCAATGTTTCAACAACTTCCTTTTCAACCCTTACAGGAGGAACGCTAAACATGGCTGGTTTTATTTTAACGGGAACAACCATAAGTAACCAAGGGGCTTTAAGAACGCAAAACACTACAGCAGCTCCAATTCCAAGCAATAAAACTTGGTCTGGAACAGTTATTTATGACGCTACTTCTGGTGGACAAACCGTGATGCTAGGAACGTACAACAATTTATTTGTAAGTAACGCTTCAGGAACGAATAACGCTTCAGGTAATATGACTATACATGAAGAGCTGAATACTACTGCTGGAGGGACCTTAAATTTGGGCTCGAGTTCAGTTTTAAGTGGTTTATTAAAAACTATAAACCACAATGGCATTATCAAAACTGCTGTACCTACTTCTACAAGTTCAACACCAATAAAAGCAAACCAAACATGGAGCGGAACAATAGAATACACTGCAACTGCAGGCTCTCAAAGCATTGTTGGAGGAACATTTAACAATCTTAAATTGAGCAATACAAGCGGTACTAATAGTGTTACTGGAAACTTAATTGTTGAATCAGATTTTACAACTTCAAGCGGTGGAACATTAAATCTCGGGAGTTTATATACCTTAAGTGGTAATCTTACCTCAATAAATTCAAATGGAATTATTAAATCTTCTGCCTTAACAAGTACAAGCTCTGAACCAATTAAAGCAAATAGAACTTGGGGTGGAACTATTGAATATACTGCAAGTGCTGGAAACCAAACTGTTGTTGGAGGTACATTCGAAAATCTAACAATTTCAAACGCATCTGGCACTAACTTTGCCTCTGGAAATTTAACAATAAATAACAACCTAACAACCTCAGCAGGGGGCACGTTAGACCTTGGCTCTTCATTTATTATTAATGGTAGTCTAACAAGTATAAGCAACAACGGAACTATAAAAACATCCGTATTAACATCTACAAGCAATACTCCTATTCCTGCAAACAAAACTTGGGGAGGAATAATCGAGTTTTATGCTCCATCTGGTGCACAAGCCATAATAGGTGGCACTTATTCAACTTTACGCTTATTAAATACTCTAGGTATTAACAGTACACAAGGAAGTCTTGTTGTGAATAATACGCTTACCACCACAAGTGGGGGCATTTTAAACTTAGGAGCTACAAACACGCTTTCAGGCACACTTAGCACCATTGATAATAATGGAACAATTCGTACTGGAGTTGCTACTAGTGTTAGTGCTACCCCCATAAAAGTAAACACTACTTGGAATGGAACAATAGAATTTAACGGAACAACAGGACCTCAAACTATTGTTCAGGGCGAATATTTACATCTTAAAATTTCGAACACGCAAGGAGTTGTTGCATCCAACCACATTACCGTAAATGGAACATTAAACGCGTCAGCAAACAACCCAAATTCTACCATTGGAACTTTAGATATGAGTTCCTACATGTTTAGTTTCATAACATTATTGATGGCACCTATCCCCTTTTGATGGAGTGAAGGCGTAGCCGAAACGAAATCAAAAGGGGGGTGGAAAAAAGTTGATTATTTTTGTTTTACTAACAAATAAAAATAATTATGCAAC
>CAMTUB010000012.1:0-84698 GCA_947084835.1 uncultured Bacteroidota bacterium
CAGTAGGAGCAGAGAATTCAGAAACCCTCACCAAACACTGCGAAGACGGATTATTAGGTGTAGTCCATAAATACGAACCCGACCCGCTTGATCCAATAGAAGTTGAGTTGGTAACTACCAACCAAGTAGCACCGTTATCGATAGAATATTCGATACGCGCAAAACTGCTAGTTGTATAAGCGTAGTTCCAAGAAATATTATACGCAGATGCTACATAATACGTGTTACCACCATTCGGGCTGGTAACTACGACTGTTGGAGTTGCTGCAGATATAACAAACAAGTTATCGCTGGCATCCAGCTTACAACTGTTCTGAAAATCGTAAACTCGAACCAAACATGTTGTAGATGGAGTATTTGGGACAGTCCAATTGTAAGTTCCATTTGTGATATACACATTAGATACTATTGTATTCCAAGCGCTTCCTCCATTTGTTGAATATTGTAGAACCCAATAGTTTGATGCACCTGCAGCTTGTGTCCATGTTATTTGACTAGTGCCGCCTCCCTGTAATATTTCTCCGTTATTAGGTGCTGTGACAGTAATTGCAGGTGAAATTGTAAACAATGCATCACTTGAGTCACGAATAGTTGAGTTGTTATAATCAGTTACTAAAACACGAGCTTGATTAGTTAAAGTATTATTTAATGTCCATGAAAATGAGCAACTTGTACTACTTTGGAAATAATTAGTAGCTAATGATTGCCATGTGTTTCCACCATTTATCGAATAAAACACATTGTAGTATTTCGAAGTGCCAATTCCATTCCAAGTAACCGTTTTATTAGTACAAGAAATCCAGTTTTCACCTCCATTTGGACTAGTTACCTGGATTGTACCTGAAACTATTTGAAAAACACTCGGGCTTTCGCTTTTTACTGTTGGATTACCAAATTCGCTAACTCTTACCTTACATAAACTTGATGGGTTGTTTGGAACAGTCCAAGAGTAAGAACCGTTATTTGAGGTCGAATTTATTATAGAAAGCCAAGTTGACCCGTTGTCTATTGAATAAGCTAGCGAAACAAAAGAGGAGGTTAAATATTGTGAATTCCAAGTTATGGAATAAGATTGGCCTGTGTAATATGTGTTTCCACCTAAAGGATTGGTAAGATTTAAAACTGGAGTTGGAGGAGCAATTGTGAATAAGGCATCGCTATTATCGGTTTTACATGTACTTGCGTAGTCAGTAACACGTATCAAACAAAATGCAGAAGGGTTATTAGGAATTGTCCATGAATAAGAATTTGAAGGCAAATTCGCATTGGTAACAATATTAATCCATGAACTTCCTCCATTAATGGAATAATCTATGTTGAAAAAGTTACTAGTTCCACTCGATGTCCAAGTAATGGTCTTTTGCGGCCCACCCACTTGCCACGATTCTCCACCATTGGGTGAGGTAACCTGTAATGCTGAGGTAATTGAAAAAGTTGAGTTACTAATATCTGAAGTTCCTGTGTTGTTATAATCCTGAACCCTAACAATAACATTCGAGGAGTTAACGTTTGGAACAGACCAGGTAAAACTTGCAGAACCCGTACTGTTAAAGTAGTTATTTGCTAAACTGGTCCATGTTGTCCCAGAATTTAACGAATAATCCACATTGAAATAGTTACTTGTTCCAGAATGAGACCAAGTAATAGATTTTGTAGTACATCCAGCCCAAACTTCACCGCCATTTGGAGAAATGACTGTAATGGTTTGTGCCATTGAATGAATTGCGATAAAAGCAAAAAGGGTAGAAAAAATGAACCTTGAAATGATTCGGATAGTATTATTCATAAAATGAATTAGTTATTCGAATCAAATGTACAATTACTGCCTTTTTTTTAATAATATTTTAAGTAATTGTTAGTAAAATGGTAAGTAAAAATACTTACTATGCTTACATAGTAATAAATGTTGATTATTTAACAATAAAATACCCAATAATTAGCCAAATAATACCTTTTATTAAAAAAAATAAAAAGCCAATCAAGCCAATTCTCTTTAACCAGTATATTAATTTGTTTTCCAATTTTGTATTCGTCTATTTAATTGCCTCTATTTTAACTTTTTTGTTTTTAATACGTTCAGTATTTGACTTGTCAATAATTGTTTTTGCACTATGAATGGGAACAGCAACATAACTTGCTTTATCCTTTACTGTTATTTGCCCGATATCTTCGGATTTTAAATCACAAATTTTAATCAAAAAACCTACAATATCACCCTTATTTATTTTATCCCTTTTGCCTCCAGAAATATAAAGTGTGCAACTAGTCGGTTTGAAATCAACCTTTTTGCCTGAAGATTTAATTTGAAAAGGCTCAGCATTTATATATGAAGGAATATTTTTGGTGTTTTCAACCATCAAAAATACTTTACCTGTTTTTTCAGCTCTACCGGTTCTGCCATTTCTATGTATGTAACTATCTTCAGAAATTGGTAATTGGTAATGTATTACGGTCTCAATGTCTGATTTGTCGATGCCTCTCGATGCTAAATCGGTTGCAACTAAATAATTTACAGAACCATTTTGGAATTGCATCAATGCCTTTTCTCTGTCATCTTGTTCAAAACCTCCATGAAGAACCGTATTATTGATATTGTTTTTCAATAAATAGTCTGCAACCGTTTCAGTTATTTCTTTCTGATTGCAAAAAATCAAGGTTGGGGAATTGCCAATGGATTGAATTAAAGCTAAAAGATTTTCTAACTTTTCTGTTGGAGTTGACTGTAATAAGAAATATTCAATTTTTAGGTTAACACTATCTTTTAGGAAGTTGAAAACTTGGATATTTTTCAGTTTTAAAAAATCGGGATAGGTATTTAATGCAGTTGCAGAAGTTAAAAAAATTGAAATATTTAGAGTTAAGCTCTCAATAATAAATTTCATTTCTTCTTCAAATCCAATTTCTAATGATTTGTCAAATTCGTCTAAAACAACATTATTTATTATATCCGTATTAATTGTTTTCCTAAAAATATGGTCAGAAATTCTGCCAGGTGTACCTATGATTAATGCAGGATTTCCTTTCAATTTATTTTTTTCTGATTGAAAAGAGTTTCCTCCGTAGCAACAAACTACAGTGAAATTGGTTTTCATTATCCGAAAAACGGTTTCAATTTGTAATGCTAATTCACGTGTAGGTGTGATTATTAAAGCCTGAGTTCCATGGATATTCTGATCCATTTCACTCAATATTTTCAATATGAAAACTAAAGTTTTTCCAGTCCCAGTAGGGGATAAAAGGGTAATGTCTCTTTTCGAATCAATTTCTTGTAATACAGTTTCTTGCATGTTATTCAACTTTTTTATAGAAAGGTTGAATAGTATTTCTTGGAGATTTGAAGTTTTAATTGGCAAAAGATATTGATTTAAAAATGCAAAGATACCTAAAATTATACTTTATTTTCTTGAGCTTTAATCAGAAAATGCAATTTATATATATTAAAAAGGAATAGTGATGCGAAATTTAACTTCAATAATAAATAAAATAAATAATTCGAAAAATTTGTAATTGATATAAATAAAGTTTTTAAATTATATTTTTTGATTAAAATGAAATATTTAATTATTTTAATTTCATTGTTTATTAGTGGTATATTTTTCTCATTATTTATTAATGGTAACAAGTTTATAATTGCATGTTTTGTTTTAATTAAAAAATCATCATTCTTAATTAAGTCGCCATTTAAAACAGGGTTTTCAATATGATCTATTACAATATTATTATTTTTCAATTCAATGCCAAATAATGTATCTTCATGACCATACAGCTTTATTTTTTCATCAAATTTAATTGTTTTAAATAATTGAGCATTAATTGCAAAATTATTTGTCATGAAGGATTTATTTGGATTTAATTTACGAACTTCAGAAGTCTTACTTTCCGTTTTTATCCCATATTTCCAATTTAAAATATATTCTTTAGTAGGTTTTTTTGGTGGATAAATTCTTCCGCCACAAACTACATTAGGATTATTTAAAATAATAAATTCTAAATAATTACGAATAAATTTTGGACTTGTTATTTTACTGTCACAATCTAAAAACAAGAGGTAATCATTTTTTGCATAATCTAAGAATTTATTTCTTATACTAGATCTTCCTATGTTTTCATCTAATTCAATATATAAATCAACTATTTCTAATATACTTTTATTAATATCTCTATATTTTTTATCGGAAAAATCATCTATGCAAATTATTTCAATTTTAATGTTAGTTAATTTTATTTCTTGATTTAATGCAGATATTAATTCAGCAACATCAAAATTATATATTGGTACACAAATTGATATCATAAGGAATGTAACAAAAGTTACTTTTGAAATTATTAATGAATTAGCAAAGATTTAGAAATTATTTAATTAATGAAGTATTATTTATCATTGTTCCCTGAAGTTGTTTAATTGGTTAACAAAGATTAACAGGGAATTGTCATTGAAATTCGTAAATTGGCAAGATTTTTTAAACAAATAATGAAGATATTTACTTTTATTCTTGGGTTGTTTTTAATTAACAACCTAGCTACTGCTCAAGTAATTTCGATTTCGGATGCCCGAAATACAGCATTAGGTGCAACTGTTACTGTAAAAGGTATAGTCACCAATGGTTCGGAATTTGGCGCAATCCGTTATATGCAAGATAATACTGCAGGTATTGCAGCTTATTCTACAACTCAACTAGCAACTGTTAATAGGGGTGACAGTATTGAAATTACTGGAGTGTTAAAGAATTATAATAATTTATTGGAGTTAGACCCAGTTACTTCAGTTACTGTTATAAACTCTGGAAACCCTTTACCACAACCCATTAACTTATCTTTAACATTAGGTTTTGTAGAGGCATATGAAAGTATGCTAGTACGTTTTGATAGCGTTAGCTTTGCATTATCTGGCAATTTTGCTGGTAATACAAATTATAATATTACGAAAGGTCTTGTTTCTAAGCAATTTAGAAGCGTTACTGGTACAAATCTTATTGGAACTCCAATTCCAATTGGTGTAACCAATATTTCTGGAATTATGAGCCAGTTTTCAACCACTTACCAATGTTTAGGAAGAGATTTGTTAGATTTAAATGTAGGAAGTGTATTGCCTATTTTTACTACTGATTTATTACAAACTGACATAACAGTTAACAGTTTTAAGGTAAGTTTTACTACCCAAAATGTTGGTACAACTATTTTACAATACGGTTTAAGCCCAAGTACTTTAGGTGCACCAATTGTTATAAATAACTTAACAAAAAATCATCTGGTTCAATTAACTGGATTAAATCATACTACATTTTATTATTTGAAAGCGGCTTCGGTTAGTGCTACTGGAGATACTTCTTTTTCAGGAATTAGATTAATGAGCACAGCTTCGATTTCTTCAGGGTCAATTAAAGCTTACTTTAACAAACCCGTTAATAATGCCTATTCTCAAGGCCAAAATGCAGTATATTCCTATTTTGGGTTAGATGATACCATAATTAATTACATCAATAGATCCGTTTCTACGTTGGATATTATGATGTATAATTGGAATAACTCAAACTTAAGTAGCATATCCAATGCGGTAAATGCAGCTTATACACGTGGCGTTGCTGTAAGAGTAATTTCTGATGGTGGTTCTACCAATGTAAGTATCAATTCATTAAATCCTGCAATTAAGGTGTTGAAATCACCAACAGCATTTCCAAATTATACCATTATGCACAATAAAATTGTAATTATTGATGCAAATTCTCCCAATCCAAATGTTCCTTTAATTATAACTGGTTCAACTAATTGGACAGAAGGTCAGATGAATACTGATCCTAATAATATGATGATATTACAAGATCAAGCAATTGCTAATGCATATACCATGGAATTTGAAGAAATGTGGGGAAGTAATACGTTGGTTCCAAATTCTGCACTTGCAAAGTTTGGTCAATTCAAAACAGACAACACACCTCACAAATTTATGGTTGCTGGTAAATTGGTTGAGGTTTATTTTAGCCCATCAGACAATACTGAACAAGCAATTATTAATGCAATAGGAACAGCAAATAAGGATATTGAAATTGCAGTTTTTCAATTTACTCGTACATCCATTGCAAATGAAATCAAAAACAGAACTTTTGTTACTCCAACAGTTTTTGCTGGTGGAATTATAAACGATACTACAAATGCTTCAGCACCATTTTTAATTCTTAAAAACAACACAAATGGAATGGGTGGTAATTTCTTTCTTAGTACTCAACCCGGAATTTTCCACCATAAGTATTGTATTATAGATCAGAACGATCCTTTCTCTGATCCTCAAGTTGTAACTGGGTCTCATAACTGGTCTTCTTCAGCAAACACAAAAAATGATGAAAATACGGTTATTGTACACGATGCTACCATGGCTAATGTATATTTTCAGGAGTGGGTAAAAAGATATACAGACCAAGGCGGTTCTGTTTTTTACACAGGAATTGGAAAAAATATAGAGGTAAAAGGAATGGTTGATCCAATTTATCCAAACCCTACAGAAAATTCAGCTACAATTAAAATGACCTTGGACAAACCAGAACTTGCAATCATTAATGTATTTGATATATTAGGAAAGCTAGTTGTAACAAAATCAATATCTGCAACCCAAGGAATAAATTTATTAAATATTCCAATTGAAAACTTAAATTCAGGTTTATACATGATTCAATTAAGTGTAAATAATTGGTCGAATACCCAAAAACTAAAGATTAGTAAATAAATCTAATTGTAATTGGATAAAAAAAGGGCGAATTTTTCGCCCTTTTTTATGATCTAAACCATTTTTTATCAGCCATAAATGTCCCAAATGGCAATAAAGATGCAATTAATGCTCCTATTGTTATGGGCAAATTCCAAGTTTTTTCTTTTCTAACTAATAAAACTAGAATACAATAGGTTACAAATAGCACACCATGAGCCATACCAACATGTTTAGTTGGTTCAGGGATTGAATAAATGTACTTTAATGGAACGCAAATCCCTAAAAGTATTAAATAACTTAAGCCTTCAAGAAATCCAATAATGCGAAGTGGTTTTATAAAACTTATCATAATAGGGTTCAAATGTAACTAGTAGTATCGTTAATGTTAAATTTGAATTAAATGGAAATATTAATAAAATTAAAGAATCCAATTTTTAAATGGATTTTCGAATAAATTACTATTTAAATATTTTGGACTGCTGGTGATATTTTCTCCTATCCAGCCTGGTTTTATATAATTATGATTTTCAAAAGGAAGTTCTATTTCAGCAACAATTAAACCTTCGTTTTCACCCTCAAATACATCCACTTCCCAAGTATTATTTTCAAACAAAAGGGTATATCTTGTTTTAATTATTTTATTTTTATTTATAGAAAATAATAACTCTTCTGCGTCCAAATACGGTATTTCATATTCATATTCATTTCGAATACTTTCACTGATTTTTGATTTTATGGTTAAAAAGCCGTTTTCATTTTTCAGCCTTATACGAACAGATTTTATTTTATCATCAAACAAATAACCTTGTTGTATTTTTTCAATATTTACTGGTTCAATTTCTTTCCAATTTTGATTAATAACCAAGTATTTGTGTTCAATTTCTAACGGCATAGTATAAAAAAGGTCGCTTTTTGCGACCTTTAAATTGTTAATTATTTATTTGGATTTTCATCGCAATTTACCATCCAGTGAATGCCAAATTTATCGGTAAACATCCCCAAAAATGCACCCCAAAATGTCTTGTCCAACGGCATTTTAATGGTACCTCCTTCAGATAGTTCATTAAAAATTCGAGTAGATTCTTCAACCGAGTTTGAATTGATTGATAATGATATGTTGTTACCAAAGTTGGTTGCTTTGCCAAAAGCTTCTGAAGAGTCACTTCCCATTAAGATAGTTTCATTGCTAATTGGTAAAGAAATGTGCATGATTTTTTCGTCTTCGCTTTCTGGCATTGGGTGATTAGGGTCAGCTGGCATATCTTTGTATCTCCCAACAAATTGGAATTCACCACCAAATACTTTCTGATAAAAAGTAAAGGCCTCTTCGCAATTGCCATTAAAGGTTAAATAAGGATTGATGCTTGTCATATAGTTTAGGTTATTTGTATTTATCGTTTAATCCAATATCATTTTGTATTAGATTTTTAATCTGTTGCAATCTTTTGGATTTTGTAACTTCTCGTTTTGCCTCGTTATAATACTCAACAAATTCTCTTTTTTTAGTTAAACCAAGTAAGTTGTACTTTTCAAAAGTTAAAATATCCTCTTTTAAGTAGGCAATAAAAGCATCCTGTTCGAGAAGCGGTTTTACCTTGTTAAAGGTAAAAATATTTCCTTTTTTTTGATTTTCAACAGCTTCTAATAAATATTGCTGAATTGTATCTATTGAGTTTTCAATTTCTTCAATATTTGAAAATCGCCATTGGCGCATTGCTTTTGTTACACCTTCCTGAGCATTAATTAGAACGTGGTTTTTATCTAAAAGTGTGGCTCCATTAAAGAACCAAAGTCCAACATATGATTTAAATGCTGAGATGCCAACGATGTTTTTATGATTAAAAGTATAAACAGGTGAACCCCATTTAATAGTTTCAGTTAATTGGGGTAGTAATATTAGCTCACGGAGCAGTATTAGTTCTTGTTCCCAAGTCTGATTTTTTTGGATATAGTCTGTTACAGAATCATTTTGCATAATAATGCTGGCTATATTAAATTAAAAAGGCTCGTTAAATAACGAGCCTTTGAAAATCGGTTTAAATATCTTAACTAAATGTTAAACAGTTCTAACATTTACTGCATTCATTCCTTTTTTTCCTTCTTTTAATTCAAATTCAACGTCATCACCTTCATTAATCTTGTTGGTTAAACCAGATACATGAACGAAATACTCTTGTTTTGAACTCTCATCAATTACAAAACCAAATCCTTTGGTCTCGTTGAAGAATTTTACTGTGCCCTTGTGCATTATTAATAAACTAAATAGAATACAAATATAGGAAACGGATTTGAGATAAAAAAATTTTTAGTCAAAAAAAGCAAACTTAGACCCTTTTGTTAAAGCATTTTTAAAAATTATGTAAGATTTCTTATTGATTTTCCTAGGTTTTCCCATTCATTTATATTGGAAAATGTAGTTTTTGCTATTTCAGAAAGCGCATTTTGGGTTAAAAAGGCCTGATGCCCAGTAATTAGTACTCTTCTATGGTTTCTTAGTTTTTCGAAAAGTGGGTCGGTAATATTTTCATCTTTATGGTTTTTAATGAAAATGCTTTTTTCATTTTCCTAAACGTCTAATCCAGCCATGGAAATTATGTTTGAATCTAGAGCATTTAGCAACGATTGAGTATGTATTATTCCTCCTCTAGCTGTGTTTATTATTATTGCTCCCTTTTTAATAATTGAAAACTTACTTTCATTAAACAGATGTTTTGTAGAAGCGTTTAATGGGCAATGGATTGAGATAATATCCGATTTTCTGCAAATTTCTTCAAAAGTTGTATAGCTAAAATCTGAAAATTCACTTTCAAGTTGGTGATTTGGGTTAACATCAAATGCAAGAACTTTGCAGCCAAACCCATTCATTATTTTTGAAAAAACAAATCCAATTTTTTCTGTTCCAATAACACCTACCGTCTTTTTATGTAAATCAAACCCAATCAAATTATCCAATTCAAAATTATTTTCAGCCATTAGCTTTTGACTAAGCATTATTTGGCGATTTAAGGTCAAAAGTAACGTTATAGCATGTTTAGCAATAGAATATGGCTAATATTCTGGAACGTTGGCAACTTGTATTCCAAGTGCTTTTGCTTTTTCTATATCAACATGATCAAAGCCAGCAGATCTCAATGCAATGTGTTTGATTTTAAAAGCGTAGAGTTTGTCTAAAAAGGCAGCATCGCAATGGTCTGAAGTAAAAAGTGCAATTAATTCAAAGCTTTTTGCTAAATCAACCGTGACTATATTTAGTGCTTTTCTGTAAAGACTACTTCGTGTTTTTCACTGTTTTCACGAATCAAATATGGTTTTCAAAATCATGTTAGCTATAGATTAAAGTTTTCATTTATTTCGTTCTCCAAAAATTGCTGATCCAATACGCACTATTGTACTTCCATTATCAATGGCGATTTTATAATCGCTTGTCATGCCGATGGATAGTTGATTAAATGACTCATTATCATTGAATTGATTTCTTTTTAAATCAATAAATAACGCGTTAATCGTTGAATATTCAGATTGTATTATCTCTGTATTCTCAGAAAAACTAGCCATTCCCATCAATCCTATTAACTTAACATTCGAATAATTTGAGGCATTGTAATAGGAGACAAATTCTAGTAATTCATTTTTGTCCATTCCGAATTTGGTGTCTTCATTTGCTATATGAACTTGAGCTAAAATTGAAATTAAACGGTTGTTTTTTAGCGCTTCTTTTTGAATAGAATCTAAAAGTTTTATAGAATCAACTGCATGGATCGTATGCACAAAAGGAGCTATAAACTTGACCTTATTTGATTGCAAGTGGCCAATAAAATGCCATTCTATAGCTTTTGGTAAATTATCGTATTTAGCGCACATTTCTTGAACGTAATTCTCTCCAAAAGCAATTTGTCCAGCTTCAAACGCTTCAATGATTGATTCATTTGACTGTAATTTGCTTACTGCTACCAGTTTAGCACCGCTAAATTTAATTTCTGTATTAATTCTTCTAATATTGGTGGTTATACTCATTGAAAGTACCTTTGTAATGTGATTTATAATATTACAAAAGTAGTTGCTTTGACTTGCTGTTTTTATGCTTGTGGTCTTAGTAATGAAAAAGAAATCAACTCAGAGATCCATTATCTAAGCCAATCAAAAATGGTAGAGATTTTAGTTGATTTAAACGTTTTAGAATCTTGGCATACCTATATTCAAACAAATTTTCCATCAGATTCGTTAAATTCTCCTGTTTTGAAAGGATATTATCTCGATATCATGAAAAATAAAGAGGTTACCTATGACAGTTTTAGACAAAGTCTATCGTATTATCAATCTCAAAAACCTGAGCAGTACAATCAGATTCTTGATAGTGTAAATGTAAAAATTGGTGAGCTACTCATTAGTAAGTAATGCAAGGGTTTACCCTTCAAATCTTGAACAAAAGCTAGAGTTAGATAAAGTAAAAGGTCTAATAAAGCGATATTGCAATGGTGTTTTGTCTTCAGAATCGGTCGATCAACTTATGCCACTTGCAAAATTTAAAGACGTTTTTGAAAAGCAAGAAGAAATTCGAGAATGTTTGGGTTTGTATTTATCTGCAAAAGTTTTTCCAGTTACCAGAATTCCCGATTTGCCTTCATTTATCCAAAAATTAAAAATCGAAGGTTCGGTACTAACTGAAGAAGAAATTGTAGCCATATTAAAAATTCTAGTTCAGTATTTTGAACTAACCAATTTTATAAAAAATCACGAACAGCAGCTGCCAATCCTGTTTTTAAAAATCAAAAATAGTCCAGCAGAGAAAAGCCTAATTGATAAAATAAACAGAGTAATTGGCGAAGATGGGAAAGTTAGATCCAATGCAACAAAGGAACTTCAACAGCTTTCTACGCTTTTAGGGAATCAACAAGTTCAGACTAGAAAAAGGCTAGAATCAATTTTGCGTGATGCAAAAAATAAAGGTTGGTCGCCCGATACAGGCATTACAATTCGTGAAAATAGGTTGGTAATTCCAATTTTAGCCGAATATAAACGAAAAATCAAGGGCATTATCCACGATGAATCGGCAAGTGGACAAACTGTTTATTTAGAACCTACTGAAGTTGTAGACTTAAATAATGATTTATTAAATACAGAAATGGCGATTTTGCGTGAAATCAGAAGAATTTTGCTGGTTTTAACTTCTGAAATTGCACCTTATGCAGAACCCATTTCACAAACGTACGAATTGGTATCATACCTAGATTTTATGCATGCCATCTGCATGTATAGCTTAGATATCGAAGCTAATTGCCCTCGAGTAAGTAAAATTGATACCGTGAATTTATTAGGAGCAAGGCATCCTATTTTATATTCTCATCTACGCAAACAAAAAAGAAAAACCATTCCATTAAACTTAGAATTATCAGCAACAGAACGGATTTTAGTAATTTCTGGCCCAAATGCGGGTGGTAAATCTATTGCTATGAAAACAATGGGATTATTACAACTGATGTTTCAATGTGGTTTGCCTATTTCTGCAAGTCCAGATTCTGAATTGCCTGTTTATGAGCATTTTATGGCTGATATTGGCGATGAGCAATCCATAGAAAACGATTTAAGTACTTATAGCTCGCATTTAACGCATATGCGCTATTTTTTAGAAAACGCAAATCCACAATCCTTGTTTTTGGTGGATGAGTTTGGAACAGGAACCGATCCACAAATGGGTGGTCCAATTGCGGAAGCGATTCTTGAACAGCTAAGCTTATCGGGGGCAAGGGGAACTGTTAATACCCATTATTCGAATCTGAAATTATTTGCAGGCACGCACAAAGGCGTTGTAAATGGATGTATGTTATTCGATACTGAAAAACTAAGTCCATTATTTATGTTGGAAAAGGGAAGGCCTGGAAGTTCCTATGCCTTTGAAATTGGTAGAAAAATCGGGCTTAGCAGCACATTGTTAGATAAGGCTCGTTCTAAAATGGATCATTCATTGCAAGATTTTGAAAATCTGTTAATTGCAACCGATAAACAAAAGTCAGAAAATGAAGGTTTGCAGCATCTTTTATTATCCAAAGATTTAATTTTAAACGAGGTAATTGAAAAATACGAAAAACAAAGTTTAGAACTCGAAAATTCAAAAAGACAAATCTTAGCAAAAGCGAAAGAGCAAGCAAATGCTGTAATTCTAAAAGCAAATCAACAAGTACAGGAATTGTTGAAACAAATTAAGACAACACAAAAGGTAGATGTTGTTTCGCCAAAAGTGGTTTTAAAACAAATTCAAACTGAAGTAGACACACATTTTGAAAGCAAGCGCCCTGAAGTTAAAAAAAATGAGGATTTACCTCTGAAAGTGGGAGATTATGTTCGGATTTTAAATGGAAAAAACAAAGGCATTGTGCAGATTATTCGTGGAAAACAAGCCTTGGTTGAAAGCGAAGATCTGAAAATTTGGATAAAAACCGATGAGCTTGAAAAACTACAACAACAGCCATCTAAAAATCAAAGTAAAGCTGGAAATGCCCAGCAAAAAATTGCTGAAACGCAAACCGAATTTTCTTCAAATTTGGATTTAAGAGGAAAAAGGGGAGAAGAAGCAATTTTTGAAATGGAAAAAGTACTTGATCAAGCCGTAATTACCGGAATTTCAGAAATACGAGTATTACATGGCAAAGGCGATGGTATTTTACGCAAGTTAATTCGTGAATACCTGCGTGGATATCCCTATTTTTCAAATTTCAGAAGTGAACATGCAGATTTAGGTGGAGATGGAATTACCATCGTAACTTTAAAAAGCTAGGATTTAACCATATTTTCTAACGCTTCAATCCATATTGGATGCTCATTTACACAGGGAACTAATTGTACTTTTTCGCCACCAGCAGCTTTGAAGTCTTCGTCAAACTCATGAACTATTTCGTATAAAGTTTCAAGGCAATCGCTAACAAATGCAGGAGAAAATGCCAGAATTTTTTTCTTGCCTTGCCCTGCTAATTCTTTTAAAACATCAGGAGCAAATGGAGTTGTCCATTTCTCTTTACCCAACCGAGATTGAAAACAAACTGTATACATATCCTTGGTAATATTCAATGTTTCAGCTAATAGTCGGGCGGTTTCAAAACACTGAGCTGAATAACAATGGATGTTGTTGTTAGTTAAGCTAAGGCAACATTTCCCATCGTCTTTACAATGTCCATTTGGATTCGATTTAAACAATTGCCTAACCGGCAACCCATGAAAGCTAAATAGAACATGATCGAAATCTTTATCTAAAAAAGGCTTAGCTTTTTCGCAAACTGCCTTAATGTAGAGGGGATGGTTATAGAAATTATTGATGATTTTCAGGTTGGGATGATATTGCCATTTACTCATCAATGCCATTACCTTTTCTATCACTGACCCTGTAGAAGCAGATGCATATTGTGGAAATAATGGAATCACAGTAAGTTCGCTAATGTTAGCCTTGTACAGTCTCTCTAAAGCAGCTTCAATGGTTGGCTCTTGATAACGCATAGCCATATCAACTACATATTCTGCTCCAAGTTTTTGTACCAATAATGCTTGTACATTTTGGGTAATTACCATCAAGGGAGATCCTTTTTCTGTCCAAACTTTTTTATAGATTGCTGCAGATTTTGGAGCCCTGAATGGAGCTATAATTCCCCTAACCAAAAGATTGCGTGATATAGGATTTATATCAATAACGCGCTCATCTAATAAAAACTCTTTTAAGTAAGTTCTTACATCTGAAGTAGATGGAGACAAGGGTGTTCCAAGGTTTATTAAAAGTACTCCTTTAATAGAATTCATTATTTATGCTAGATTTAATTTATATCCTATTCCACGCACTGAATGGAAAAAAACGGGTTCTTTTAGGTTCGGCTCAAAAATTTTCCGAAGATTCAACATGAAATTATCGATGGTTCTGGTGTTTATATAAATATCGTAACCCCAAACTTTTTCAAGAATTTCTTCGCGAGAAACTACCTGATTTTTTTTCTCGTAAAGCAATTTTAAAAGCATCGCTTCTTTTTTAGAAATACTAACTACACCGGTGGGTGTTTTAACTTCGTAGCTCTGAAAGTCTATACTGCAATTACCGATTGTGATATAGTTGATTTCAGATTGAAAATCTCCCTTTTGATGTGTTTTTATTAAAATGCCAACTCTCAACAGCAATTCTTCAAGATTGAATGGTTTTGTTAAATAGTCTTGAGCTCCCATTTTAAGACCTGCAATTCTATCTTCTGTAGCATTTTTAGCAGATAAAAATAGAACTGGAATATCTTTATTTTCGATTTGAAGCCGTTGACAAACTTCTAAGCCGTTCATTTTAGGAAGCATAATGTCAAGTATCACTAAATTGAATCTCTCGGATCTGGCGTATTGCAAGGCGTCTAAACCATTATTGACTGCAATAATATGATAGCCTTCCAATTCAAGATTTAATTTTATAGTATCTCTTAAATTGTCTTCGTCTTCAACAAGTAATATTCTGATATTCATAATTTAAATTTCGGGAAACGCACTTTGAATATGGTTCCATTTGGTTTGTTATCAGAAACGAAAATTTTGGCTTTATGTTCCTTCACAACTGTACTTACTATAAATAGCCCTAATCCTGTCCCTTTACTTGTGCGCGTATTTTCATTTCCTGACCGATAAAATTTGGCAAATATTAATTGTTTTTCTAATTCTGAAATTCCATCACCTTGGTCTGAAACTGAAAATATGACGCTATTATCTTTTTCTTCGGATAAAACGATATGAATTGATGTAGAGGGCGGTGAATATTTGATAGCATTCTCAATCAAATTAAAAACCATGGATGAAATTAAAACTGAATCAGCATAAATATGTAGGTCGTTTTCGATTTCCCATATTAATGTTCTCATTCCGAGTTTATTGCCGTATCTGTTTTTGAGTTTATGTAGTAATTCAGAAAAATTTACAGCTTCCTTTATGTATACAAATGCCTGATTTTCAAGCTTTGCTGATATAAGTATTTTCTCAATTAAATCATCTAGCCTCGATAAGTCTTCAAGCGATTTTTCGATTAAGTAATGCACTTTTGACTCATCTAATTTTCGCTTTTGAATAGTCTCTAGCATCAATTTAGAAGAAGCAACCGGTGTTTTCAGCTCATGGGTTACCGAAAGCATAAAATTAGATTGCATTGCCAATAATCTGTTTTTCTCATTTATTGCTTTTAATAAGTTTTTGAAAGCCCAAAAGAGAAAAAGCGCAATAACAAATCCTTCGCCTATAAACATGTAAAATCTCCTGCTTTTTTCATTCGCAATACTCTTAATTATTTGATGTTTTACCCCAATTTCTAGATATTTATTAGAAATAATAACATCTAATTCAGGAAAATTCAGGTTGATATATTTGATTAATAAACTAGCATCAATTTGCAAAGTCTGATTTTCAAATTTCAGAGTTGATAGGTTAGGAGTTAATGAATCTGCTTTTGAATTTTGTATGGCATTTGTAAGAATAGCAATTTTAGCCTTTTCAATTTTATGAACTATAATTTCATTCTTATGCTCAAAAATCTCGTTGTTAGATTTAACTAATAAATATCCCCACCAAAAAAAAGCGGCAATGATATACATTACAACCGTATAAAATAGCAGCTTGGTATTGGTTGATTTGATCAATTTTTATTTTTAATTACGATTTAAATATAAGGTCAAATCCTCTATTTATTATTGATGCTGCTTCTGTTAAAGTTTCTAGCCTGTGTGCACTAGAAATAAAGCCTACTTCATACCCAGATGGCCCTAAATAAACGCCATTTGTTAATAAGAAATGGTACAAAATAGCAAACTTTTTCATGGATTCACTGTCAATTTCTGAGGCCGAACGAACTACTTCTTTTTCTGAAAGGCTTATCCAAAAAATAGACCCGATGCTGAAAATGCGTACCGGATAATTTTTATGTTGGATATGGTTTTGAAGGATTTTAACAAAAAACAGCGTTTTTTCTTCTAGCTTTTGATAAAAACCTTCTTCTAAAAGTTGACTCAATTGAGCAAAACCAGCTGTCATTGCAATCGGATTTCCACTTAAGGTACCTGCTTGATAAACTGGTCCTTCTGGAGAAATAGTAGCCATTATTTTTGCCGATGCTCCGTAAGCACCCACAGGCAAACCACCTCCAATTATTTTACCGTAAGTCATAATATCAGGTTTTATTTGATAATGGCCGGCAGCTCCTGTAAATCCAATTCTGAATCCACTAATAACCTCATCAAAAATTAGCATGCTTCCGTGTTGGGTGCAAAGCTCGCGTAAGCGGTTTAGAAACGATTTTTCTTGCAGTAACAAGCCGTTGTTTGCAGGAATTGGTTCAATAATTATACAAGCAATATCTTCTCCATGCAGGTGAAAAATTTCATTTAAAGCTTCAATGTTATTTAAGGGCAATACAATGGTTTCTTTTGCAAAACTTTCTGGCACTCCTGCAGAATCAGATTCTCCAAAAGTTACTAAACCAGATCCAGCTTTAACTAAAAGATAGTCGGAGTGGCCATGATAACAGCCTTCAAATTTTACTATTTTATTGCGGTTGGTATACCCTCTAGCTAAGCGAATAGCGCTCATAACAGCCTCTGTACCTGAACTTACAAACCGTATTTTTTCTAAAAAAGGATGATTATTTAAAATAAGTTCGCCTAATTCGTTTTCTTTTTGGGTGGGTGCCCCGAAAGAAAGTCCGTTTTCAAGGGCCTTAGTTACGTTTTCTCTAATTTTAGCATTGTTATGACCTAAAATTAACGGTCCCCAAGATCCACAAAAATCTATGTATGAGTTTCCATCCGCATCCCAAACGGTTGAACCATCCCCTTTTTCTATAAATAAAGGTGTTCCGCCAACAGATTTAAAAGCCCTAACAGGACTATTTACACCCCCAGGAAATAAGGTTTTTGCTTTTTGAAATAACTGCTCTGATCTTGAAATATTTAAAGTCATAATAAAATTTATAAAAAACTGCCATATACTAAGCCGAGAAGTTCTGATTCGTCTGGGTTTTTAGCAATAATAACATTTTCGACACCATAACTGCGCAATGTTGATGCAGTTTTTGCGCCTGGAACTATATACGTAGCCTTTTGAGATAAGGTATGCTGTTGCGCGTATGCATTTATATTCGAAGAACTTGTAAATACAAAAACGTCTGCCGAAATTTTTTCTAAATTTGGTCTTGATGTTTTTGTTAAAACCTCTATCTCAATAATATTTACGTGATTTTCAATGATTTGTTGAACCGTTCTATGGCTGTTATTCCCAATCGGGAAAAGTACGGTTTGATTGTTTAACAGTTGTAAATAATCGTTACCAACTTTCTCGATATCCGAATCTGAGCCAATAAATTCAGGGGTAATGCCTAGTTTTTTTAGGACATATGCTGTACCGGTTCCAATAGCATCACAAACTAATTTATTGCGATCAACGGAAGAGTTTATTTCAAAAAATGCGTTTACGGTAGAAGGGCTTGAGAAAAATATTCTATCAAATTTAGGCAATTCCACTTCATTTTTAAGGATGTAAGAAATACAAGAATGCGCTAATACCGAACCCTCATGCGCTTCAATCACCTTTTTAAACAATGTGACTCTTTCTATTTCACGAGATATAAATACAGAAATTTTTGGTGGATTATTGCATGTATTAATGAGTTGCGATACGTTTTCAGTTGAAAAATCGTACTTATTTATAAAAATAGGAGTAGAGTCTGCATCCTTAGATTTGCGAACAAATAAATCTATGTTTCCACGATTTTTTGTAGCAAAAACCCCTACAGGCATATGGCAACCCCCTTCAAATTTGTTTAATATTTCGCGCTCTAACCCAACAGTTTCTGCGACATCTTGATGATGCATTTTCTTTAATATTTCAAGCACAAACACATCATTTGACCTGCATTGTAAGCCTAAAACCCCTTGACCTGGCGCAGGTACAAAAAATTTTGGGTTTAATGGAATCGAAATTAAATCTGATAAATCAATTTTTAAGCGGTTAACACCTGCAGCTGCTAATAGAATTGCATCGTATTGTCCATCTTTTAACTTATTGATACGAGTTGGGACGTTTCCTCTTAAATCTTTTATTGCAAGGTTATCTTGCAAACATACCAACATTGATTTTCTCCGAGCGGATGAGGTGCCAACGGTGGCTCCTTTTTTTAAACTCAAAATAGATGTTGGATCGAAAGCTTCTTTTTTTATTAACAATAATTCTGAAGGATCCTCTCGGTAACTTAATGCTCCAATGGTTAATCCTTCTGGTGATTCAGTAGGTAAGTCTTTCAACGAATGCACTGCTAAATCAACTGATTTATTTAAAAGGGCATCTTCTAACTCTTTAGTGAAAAAGCCTTTTCCTTCAATTTTATCGAAACTCAAATGGTGACTTATGTCTCCTTTGGTTGTAATAATTTCAATCAAAGAGGGTATATTTATTTCAGCTAATTGTTGTTTTACAAAGTTAGCTTGCCATAAAGCCAGGTCACTTCCGCGTGATCCGATTATTATGGTTTTTTGCATAATTTTAGATTTTAATGTTTCCCGGCATTCTGTGTTTTTCCGGAGTAATATTCAATATTTTTTGCTTCGCAAGGACCATAGGTACGCTTATGCATTTTTTTTCCATATACTCCATCATTCGGTGAATTAAATCTAAGGATTGTTCATCCATTTGATTTAATTCTTTTGCAAAAACCTCGTTTAATGCATTTGTACGAATTGATTTTATGTGTTCTGGATAGCTTCCTAAAGAGATCTCTAGGGTGCGTAAACGTAAAATTTGGTGTAATTCGTTTAGGTTTTGATCAATTATAATTTTGGCTTCTTCAACCTCTTTAAGTCTGAAAGCCAAGTTTTCTTCAATTTCTATTTTAAGGGATTCTACTGAATAATACTCCAGAACATTTGGAGCAGCAGTTACTTTTTTATCAATATTAAAAGGAACAGCCAAATCAATCAATATTTTTTTATGCTCAGAATCTTTGTTTATTATTTCCCATATATCAGGAGTGATTATAGGAGTTGGTGCTGATGTACAAGTTATTAAAACATCAAAATTTGGGCAATTTTCTTCCAATTTTGATAGCTCATAATAGCTGCCATTTATTCTTTCAGCTAAATTTTTTGCTTTTTCTAAGGTCCTATTAAAGATGGTGAAATTGTTATATCCTTTCTTATAGAGATATTGGGTCAATAATGTGTTTGTTTCACCTGCGCCAATTAAAAGTATTGGAGCGTCAAACGGCAATTGGAAATTAATTAGTTTTCGAGCAGCTAAAGATGCAACAGAAATAGGTTTTTCGGCAATTCGCGTGTTGGTAAATATCTCTTTTGCGTTTTTAACTACCTGTTTCATTACCAATCGCAATAAATCGCCAGTAAATCCAAGGTTTCTGCAAAATTCATAGGCATCGCGCATTTGCCTGCCAATTTCTCTCTCTCCGATAACTATTGATTCAAAAGAAGCACTTACTTCAAACAAATGTTTTGCAGCACTAATCCCTTCAAAATAGGCTGCTTTTTCTAATAAGAAATAAATTAGATCGGGTGCTAAATTTGAGTAAAAAATATTGATGAATATTGATATAAATTCATCTGTAAGTGGGATAGGTGTAGATAAAACAAACTCAACCCGGTTACAAGTTGCTAAATAGAATATTTCTTTTATTTCTAAAAGGTCAGAATTTTTTAAATCTGATAGTTTTATCAATATATCCTCTTTCGGTACAACTAAGTTTCCTAAATCGCTAAGAGATAGATTTTTGTGTGTAAAAGATATAACCTTTAGATTGTTCAAAAGCTTGACATTTATTCTGCTTCGAAGTTCTAAATTTTACATTTCATTAATGTCAAAATTGTGTCACAATCGAGCTTTATTTATATGAGAAAAAGCAGTATTAAGCCTATTAAAATAGGAAAAACATGACAATTGTCATAAAAGGATATTCTAGTCTATAGCTTCTTTTTTAACAAAAGCCTGAGTAATTGCAAAAGCAGGGAGTAAACTTTGAATTAGTGTAATCAAAAATTTACGAATAAAAATACCATTGTAGCTGAAATTAAACCTCACAATGTTTAGTTCAGCTTCTTTTCTTCCTATTTCTACATTTCCAGCATCGAGTAATGCTTTCTTGTCTTGGTATAAAAACTCTTCAAAACCTGGAAATACAAATTTATAAAGCAGGATAACACCTATATAAAAGCCTAGTGAAGATATAAATGCTAAAGCCATATTTTTGATAAGTAGGCCTTTAAAACTAAAAAGTAGCGGACTTTTTTGTAGCATTAATAACCGCATGGCTATCACCATTCCAAATGCAATTACCATAAGATTTACCAATAATCCGTAAGCCTCCCCCGGACGATTTGCCCAATTAAATTTGATTACAGCAACTTCCCAGCAAAGCATGATTAGGGCTGTAATTATTCCTCTGTTAATAATCTCTTTCATATAAAAAAAGGCAACCTTAAGGTTGCCTTTTGTACCCAGAGCCGGGGTCGAACCGGCACGAATCTCTCCACTGGTGTTTGAGACCAGCGCGTCTACCAATTCCGCCATCTGGGCAAATGCGATGCAAAGATAAGATAAATTTCAGCTATCGAACCTTTGAAGCAATATATTCTCCCACATTTGGGAATATATTTTCGGCAATACTACGTAAGTCATTTGATTTTGAGTCATATATAATAGTAATGACATCGCCATAAATTAACTTATTTGTAGGTATGTAAATTGAAAAGTGTACAGAAATCTCTTTTTCGTAGTTTTTATTCTGTATATCAATACAATGTTCGTATCGATTTTTGATTTCAAACGCGTTTATGAAAATAAACTGATTAGCTTCAAACTTATCTGCCATATAAGGTAGAATGTTTGGATTACTAATGGTTGTTTTGAAATACTTTGTATCGCTTTTATATACTTTTACTTTGCTGTTATTAATGTAATAGACTTCCTCTTTTTCTTTTTTAAGAACTTTATCGGATTGAATTGCGAGTTTATCTTTTAAGGTTAGCTTCTTGTTTTTAGCTTCTAAAAGTGGCGTTGGAATATCGTATTCAACATTTATTGAATTGTAAAGAGATTTTAGGTCACCTACAATTGAATCGTTCATTAATTGAACTGTTGAGCGTGTTTTTTTTAATTGTAAGTAGATATTTTGATCCAATGATTTACGAATGGTAGCCCGCACATCCCTAGTGGTCATATTGTTTGCTTGTGAAATATCAACATCTGCTTCAGACAGATGTTGATTAGGCATATAAGGTATTAATACTACTTTATTGTAATTTGATTTAACTGTATTGCCTTCTAAAACAGACTCTTGTGCATTTACTTGAAATGAAATTGTGCACGCTAAAGCGAATAACAGTTTTTTCATAAACTACTTAATTAAGTGTTGCCAAATGTCGTTTCCGAAAACAAATACCATTAAACTTAAGAGCAGAATCATACCAAAATATTGGGCAACCATGAGTGTTTTTTCGCCAACTGGTTTTCCCGTTATCATTTCTATAATTAAAAACACCACATGTCCACCGTCTAATGCAGGAATTGGGAGTAAATTCATGAATGCTAAAACAATAGAGAGGAGAGCTGTAGTTACCCAAAAGCGGTACCAGTCCCAAATTCCACCATACATTTTTTTAGCAATTGCAATTGGCCCACCCAATGATTTTGAAACCGGTATATCGCCACTAAACATTTTGCCAAAACCTTTTACATTATCCGAAAGTGTTTTGTATGCCATGTTGTAACCTGCAGGAATTGCAGATAAAAGAGAAAATTCTGTAAACCTAAAATTAAATTCCTCTGCTTTTGGATAAAAACCTAAAGTGCCGTCTTCAGAGATTACTGGTTTTAAAACAACAGGTGCGTTTTCACGCATTACGGTCAGGTTTATTTGCTTTCCAGCAAAACTTTTGAGTGCTAATTGTGCCTCGTCATAGTAACGAATTGGGATTTCGTTTATCCCAACTATAGAATCGCCTGAACGAAGTCCAGCCTCATAACCAGGGTTTCCTTTTATGACTTCAGCAACCGAAAATGTAGTTCTTGGAAGTAAAAACGATGTTTTTTCTGCATCAATAAACGTTGAAGCAAAATCGGAGGGAAGTGTGATTTTAAAAACAGAGTCGTTTCTGCTTAAAGTAACTGTACTGTTTTGAGTTAGTAATAAATCGCTAGAATAGATATCGTTGAACCTTTCCGCAGGCCTGTCGTTAATTGCTATAATTTTATCGCCAGTGTTAATCCCAACTTCATGAGCAAGTTGCGATGCAACAATGCCATGCTTTAACGATGTCATGGGTATGTATTTTTCACCGAAGTAGAATAAAACTCCAGAGAAAATTATGATTCCTAACAGTGCATTAACAATAACCCCACCCACCATAACAATAAGTCTTTGCCATGCTGGTTTAGATCTGAATTCATGAGGTTCAATAGGGGTGTCTAATTGATCTTTGTCAAGCGACTCATCGATCATTCCAGCAATCTTGACATAACCGCCTAAAGGCAGCCATCCAATGCCGTATTCAGTATCTCCTTTTTTGAATTTTAAAAGGCTTATGTTCCACGCATCAAAGAAAAGGTAAAATTTTTCTACTTTAATCCCAAACATTCTCGCAGCGAAAAAATGACCAGCTTCATGTAAAATTACAAGTATTGATAATCCCAAAAGAAGTTGGGAAATCATAATAAGTACTTCCATTTATTATAGTAATGAGGTTGCGAATATACGGCTTTCCTTATCAGTAGCTATATAGTCATCAAGGTTAGGTGTGAGAATAAAGGGTAAATTACCCATTGTTTTTTCAATTATTTCAGGAATTTTTAAAAAAGGAATTTTTTCATGAAGAAAGGCATCCACAGCAATTTCATTGGCAGCATTTAAAATACATGCTAAATTTCCGCCCTTTTTCATCGCTTCATAAGCTAATCTTAAACATGAAAAGGTTTCAAAATCTGGCTTTTGAAAATTCAAAGTGGGGTAATTTGTAAAATCTAATCGTTGAAAATTGTTTTTTAAGCGAGCTGGAAAACCTAATGCATATTGAATGGGTAATTTCATGTCAGGTAAACCTATTTGTGCTTTTATACTTCCATCTGTAAATTGAACCAAAGAATGAACAATAGATTCTGGATGTACAAGAACTTCGATTTTATCAGCATCGCAATTGAACAACCATTTTGCTTCAATAACTTCTAAGCCCTTATTCATCATGGTAGCAGAGTCAATGGTGATTTTTGCGCCCATATTCCAATTCGGATGTTTTAAAGCTTGCCCTTTTGTGACTTTTGAAAGATCTGATTTATTAACCCCCCTAAATGGACCACCTGAAGCTGTCAATATAATTTTCTCAACACTGCTTTCGCTTTCACCAACTAAACATTGGAAAATAGCTGAATGTTCAGAATCTACAGGGATTACTGGAACCCTATTTTGGATTGCTAACTCTTGAATTAACTGACCCGCAACAACAAGCGTTTCCTTATTTGCTAATGCAATTGTTTTTTTTGCTTTTATGGCTTCTATTGTGGGCAATAATCCTGCATATCCAACCATTGCAGTAAGTACAATATCGATGGAATCCATAGTAACAGCTTGCGAAATAGCGTCTAATCCTGCAAAAACTTTGATAAAAGTTTTTGAGAGCGCATCCTTAACCATCAAATACTTAGATTCATCGGCAATTACAACTGCATTGGGTTGAAACTCTAATGCTTGCTGAATAAGAAGGTCTGCATTTGAATTTGCAGTTAACAATTCAACCGAAAATTTTTCTGGAAACGCACGTACAATTTCTAATGCCTGGGTGCCAATCGAACCGGTTGACCCCAATATAGCAATTGCCTTGGATGAAGAAGTAGACATATTTGTTTTAAATGTTCAATTAAATCCTATAAAAAAAGCTCTGCTAATAGCAGAGCTTAAATATATTAGGCAAAATCAAAAATGAATTATATTTTTTTTGATTTGATACGTGCAGCTTTACCTTTTGCATCGCGCAAGTAGAATATACGAGCTCTGCGAACAATGCCGCGCTTATTTACCTCAATTTTTTCTAAAAATGGGCTAGAAATTGGGAAGATACGCTCTACACCAACGCCATTCGAAATTTTACGAACTGTAAATGTTTCAGTAACACCATGGCTTCTTCTCTGAAGAACTACACCTTGGAATATCTGGATACGCTCTTTGTTTCCTTCTTTAATCTTATAATGTACACTTATCGTGTCACCTGACTTAAAAGAAGGTAATTCATTTTTGTTGATGGTTTGTTCTTCAACGTATTTTATAAGACTCATAACGAGAGGATTTCTAAACGAGTTGCAAAAGTAGCCTTGGAAATCGAATTTACCAAGACTTTTATAAATTATTTAAGTAAATCAGGGCGTCTTTCTTTAGTTTTTTCTAAAGATTGTTCGAAACGCCATTCATCAATTTTTGCTTGGTTGCCTGATAGTAAAACTGGAGGCACTTCGCGGCCTTCCCAACTTGCTGGTCTTGAGTAGGTTGGATGGTCTAGAAGTCCATCTTGAAATGAGTCGTTAAGAGCGCTTGTTTCATCGCTTATAACTCCTGGAATAATTCTGCAAATGGCATCGGTTAAAACAGCAGCTGCAAATTCACCTCCAGATAAAACATAATCGCCAATTGAGATTTCACGGGTAATGTATTTATCTCGAATTCTTTGATCAATACCTTTATAATGCCCACAAAGTAGAATTATATTTTTTTGCAACGAAAATGCATTAACTTTTTGTTGGTTTAGTGTTTCGCCATCAGGTGTCAAAAAAATTACTTCATCGTAACTTCGTTGTTCCAATAAGAAATCAAGTGCTGATGCAATCGGCTGAACCGTCATAACCATTCCTGATCCACCACCAAATGGATAATCGTCTACTTTGTTATGTTTATCTTTACTGAATTTCCGGATATCGTGTAAATGAATTTCAACCAAATTTTTATTTAGCGCTCTTTTAGGAATAGAACATCCAAACGGGCCATCAAAAAAAGTTGGAAAAAGGGTTAAAATATCAATCCTCATTTTCAGTAATGTACACATCAAGCAACCCATCTGGAAGGCGTGTATACATGATTTTTAAATCATTATCAACGCGCAAAACCAAATCATCATGGAGTGGAAAAAATGCTTCCTGATTTTTATGATTAAAAGCAATTAATATTTGAGTTCCTGTATCAAAAACGTTATTAATTGTACCAATATTCCCTAGTTTTTCATCTTCAACAATGTAACCAGGTAATTGATGGTAATAATATTGTTCCTTTTTTAAAACGGGCAATGCAGAAAGGGGCATGTAAACATCTTTGCTAACCAAAAGTTCTGCAGATTCAGAATCTAAATCTTCAATAGTTAAAAGGTACTCATTTGTTCTTAAATGGCGTACCGCGGTTACAAAAAAAGGAACCGGTTTACCAGAAATATCTAAGTAAATCGATTCCATTTTTTTATAATGCGAAGGGTTGTCCGCATCAATTACCAATACTAACTGGCCTTTAGTGCCGTGAGTATGGGATAAGTAACCTAGTTCGAAAAAATCGTCCTGGGTCATTAAGCTTATTCTTCAGTAGAAGCAGTTTCTTCTCCTGCAGCTTCAGCTTCAGTGTTTTCGATAACCTCTGGAGCTTCTTCAACTTCTGGAGTTTCTTCTACTACTGGAGTGTTTTTCTTGATTATAGATTCAGCGCGATTTGCATTTGTTTTCTTTTCTGCATCTAAACGAGAAGAAAGGTCACTTGCTTTGTTTTTAGACAATGTGTCTACTTTAGAAGTGATTTTTCCAGTTTTGTTTGCAGTCCAAACAGCGAATTTCTCATCTGCTTGTTCTTGAGTGAAAATGCCTTTAGTAACCCCTTTTTGTAGGTACTTCATGTATAATACACCTTTGTAAGAAAGAATTGCACGTGCTGTTTCTGTTGGTTCAGCACCGTTATTCAGCCATGTTAAAGCTTCGTTAACGTCAATTTCAATGGTAGCCGGGTTCGTAAGCGGGTTGTAATAACCTAAACGCTTAATCGATTTTCCATCTCTTGGAGCACGCGAATCCGCCACCACTATATGATAAAAAGGTTTTCCCTTTTTACCAAATCTTTGTAATCTAATACGTACGGCCATTGAAAATTATGGTTTAAAAATAAAGTGCAAATGTAATAATGTTTTTTAATAAATCAAAGGTTTTATCTTCCCATTGGCATATTTGGCATGCCCTTCATGTTTTTCATTTGCCCAAACTGTTTCATCATTTTGCGCATATCATCGAATTGTTTGATCAATTGGTTAACCTTATTGATATCTGTTCCAGAACCGTTCGCTATTCTTGTTTTACGAGTCCCTTTGATAACATCGGGGTTTTGGCGTTCGTGAGGGGTCATAGACTTAATAATTGCTTCGATATCTTTGAAAGAATCATCGTTAATATCTACATCTTTTAATGCTTTGCCCATCCCTGGAATCATTTTAACTAGGTCTTTCAGATTTCCCATTTTCTTTATTTGTTGGATTTGAGAAAGGAAATCTTCGAAATTAAATTGATTCTTTAAGAGTTTGCTTTGTAGGCGGTTAGCCTCTTTTTCATCGTATTGCAATTGTGCTCGTTCAACTAACGTTATCACGTCACCCATGCCCAAGATTCGTTGCGCCATCCTATCTGGATGGAAAACGTCTAAGGCATTCATTTTTTCGCCTGTACTTATGAATTTTATAGGTTTTCCAACAGTATAGCTAATAGTTAAAGCAGCTCCACCGCGAGTATCACCGTCTAATTTAGTAAGGATAACACCCGTAAAGTCTAATTTTTTATTGAAAGTATCTGCTGTGTTTACCGCATCTTGTCCGGTCATTGAATCCACTACGAATAAAATTTCGGTTGGATTTAATTGTTGCTTTAACATAGCAACTTCAGACATCATTACTTCATCTACTGCCAGTCGGCCTGCAGTATCCACAATTACCACTTGGTAACCGTTGGCTTTTGCATGTTTAACAGCGTTTTCTGAAATCTGTACAGGGTTTAAATTTCCTTCTTCAGCATAAACCTCAACCCCAATTTGTTCAGCTAAAACTTTAAGCTGATTAATTGCTGCAGGGCGATATACGTCACATGCAACTAATAAGGTTTTCTTGTTTTTTGATTTCAGCAAGGTTGCTAGTTTTCCAGAAAATGTTGTTTTTCCTGAACCTTGTAGACCTGCAATTAGTATAATTGATGGATTACCAGATAGTTGCAATTCACTTACTTTCTCACCCATGAGCGTGGTTAGCTCATCAGACATAATTTTGGTAAGCAATTGTCCTGGAGAAATAGCCGTTAAAACATTTGCTCCAAGCGCTTTTTCACGAACAGTATCGGTAAATTTCTTTGCAATACTGTAACTAACATCCGCATCGATTAATGCCCTACGAATGTCTTTCATTGTAGATGCAACGTTAATTTCAGTTATTTTACCTTGACCCTTAAGGGTTTGAAAGGCTTTTTCTAATTTATCCGATAAATTGTCGAACATGATTTATGAACTGTTTGGGGTGCAAAATTAAAGTTTTTTAACGAGAAATAAGAATTAGATAGCATCATATAAAAGATTCATGTATTCCGCATCAGGAATTTCAATGGCTCCAAATTGTTTTAAATGTGGATTTAGGAATTGTGTATCTAACAAAATAAAATCATTTTTTTTAAGGTAATCGACTAAATAAATAAGCGCAATTTTTGATGCATCGGTTTCTGTATGAAACATACTTTCACCAAAAAATGCTTTTCCGATGGATACTCCATAAAGGCCACCGACTAATTTGGAGTTATGCCATGTTTCGAAACTAAATGCATACCCACTGTTGAAAAGGTTGATATAGGCTTCAATTATTTCTTCAGAAATCCATGTTTTATCCCTTTTTGAGCAACCTCGGATTACCTCTTCAAATGCCGAGTTCATCCTAAGTTCAAATTTATTTTGTTTGTAAAGTCGCTTAAGGTTTTTTGGAATGTGGAATGTATTTAAAGGAATTATGCCCCTTAACTCAGGTTTAAACCAATGAATTTCTTGGTTTTGGTCTTCATCAGCCATAGGGAAATAGCCATTTGAATAAGCATATAGTAACATGTTTAAATCAATCATGAATAATTTTATCAAGAACTTTAGTGGATGATATTTGACCTTTTTTGGTGATGGGTAAAATTACTTCACAACCGTATAAAATATAGCCTGATTTAGATTTGACACTGTTTTTAACAGCCTTAAATTCGATATTTACTAATAAATCAGGTTTAACTGAAATAACTGGACCAAATTTTTGCAACGTATATTTTTCTATATAAAGTTGAAGCAACATTCTCGATTCAGTATCTAAAATAGTTGTGATTTTTTGAATTGAAATTATGTTATCGTTACTTGTTAGTCCTAATGTTAAATCAAAGTAAATTCCATTCGTATAATCAACATATAATATGCAAGTTGTGAGTTTATGTTTATGGATGTTTTGAATCCAGAATTCATTATTATTTATTTGATAAATAGCATTTAACAGGTGGCTATTATTAGCTTCTAAATTATAACTAGTTATAAATAAACTGTTGTCAATCAGTTGTATATCTTTCGTGTGTTCGTTGAATAAGTTGATATCAATCTCTTTGGTACTTTGATTGGAATGTGATTTAAAAAAAATGAAACTGTATTTTTTTTTGTCTAAAGAATCATTCTTAAAGTAGTGGTTATTTATTGAAATATCTTCTTCAACATCTCCTTTTTTAATAAGCCAGCCTTCTAAAATAAAATCAATATCCACTTCATTAGATATTTCAAAATCTAGAGGCAAAATGCCGTTCTGAGTTGAATAAAAAAGTATTTGATTATTTTCTTTAGTTAAGAAAAGGACATCAGATGATAAAAAACAGTAAGATGGATTTACCTTATTTAAAGTATTTACGTTTTCAATTATACTTTGGCAAAATTGATATTGATGAAAAACTGAAGACCGATTAGACTCCCTATATTTCCCCTGATTTTTAAAGACATAATGCTTCGAAAGCAATTTTTCATTTATCTGATATTTTGCAGCAATTATTTTCAAAATATCGAAGGAGTTAAAAGGTGTAATCCAATGGTTTAGGGCAATTTCACTCAGAAAGATTCTTTCCTTTTGATTCCCTTTTTGTAAAAGTGTTAAAAAGTTGAAATTCAATTGATCTGCGTCTGAATTCTCAAAAAATAAATTCAGATTAAATAGTGATATGGTTTCTCTTTTAGATTTTTGAGGTATTGCGAGAATTAAATTTTGGGTTTGCGTACCCGCATCTTTTTTAACAAATTCAATTAACCAATCTGGATAATTAAGCTGCGTTAATATTTTTGATTTTAGTTTTTGGTGCGTAAGGATTAAAGTTCTCGGATATTTATATATAATTTTTAACAATACCTCAATTTCATCGAATGTAGTTTGATTAACGAAAGATGTTAAAATTTTCTTTTTTGAAACATTTGAGCTTGAATCTTCAAATTGGGTTAATATTTCAATTAAAGAATGGGTTAACATTATTTTTTATCAAATACCTCTGAATTGTATCCCAATTCAGTTAAATATTTAGCGTATTCTTCAGAATATCCATGAGTAGTAAGAATTCTTTCAGCACCTGATTCTTTAACCGTTGTGATTAGCTCATCCCAGTCTGCATGATCGCTCATAACAAAGCCTTTTTGCACACCATATCGCGCTTTGTATTCCTCTTTTACCATCCAACCCGATGCAATAGAAGATTTATAGGGCAGCTCATTTTCGAACAAGAATCGCTTTAAATTATTAGGTGGAATTAAAACAAATGCGCCTTTATCTTCAGGTTTTAATCGGTATTTGAAATCAAATTTTGGCAAATCGACCCATTTATTTAGCGCCATATTCATTTCGTGAATTAGTGGATGTAGATAAACTTTATTAATGGTTGGATTTAAGCCGCTTAAAATGCGCTGTGCTTTTCCTAAAGAATAGGCTAACATGATGGAAACATGTCCTTCTTCAGCATTATTTGACCACCACGAATTTATATCTTGATGTATTTTTTCTGGATCAGGCCATTGATAAATTGGAAGTGCAAATGTTGTTTCTGTAATTAATGTGTTGCACTTTAGTAATTCAAAAGGTTCAGTAATTCGGTCCGAATGCCTTTTAAAATCGCTTGTTATAACCCAAACTTCTCCTTCGAATTCAACCCTAACCTGTGCAGAGCCTAGGATATGTCCGGCCGGATGTAAACTGATTTTCACCCCATTAATAACCATTTCTTCACCAAAAGCTACTGTTTTAAAATTAAGTTTTGGGTTTATACGCTTGCGTAAGGTAGCTACAGTTGCTGGCGTAGCTATATACAGTTTATGACCTACTTTGTAATGATCTGCGTGGGCATGTGTGATAATGCTTTTATCAACAGCTCGTGTTGCATCAATATAAATATCGGCTATGGGTATGTAGGGACCTTTTTTAGTGTGAATTATCAGGTCCATTTGCTTTTTTTGAAGTGTTTAAAAAATTTTCGATTTCGCTTTGTTTTACAACTCCAATGAATTCGTTTTCATTAAATACGGGATGAATATCTAAATCGGAAGTCTTCATTAAATCTATGGCGTACTGAATTGAATCATTTGGCCTTAGCTTCTCCCACGTTTTTTGCATTATATCTTGAACATGGGTAAAGGATTGACCCAGCTCAATTAGGTTTAATAATTTCCCTTTTTGAGTTATTCCAACTGGCTCGTTTTGACTGTTTACAACTAAATAGCTCTCTTCTTTGCCGTTTTCTATTACTTCATATGCGCTTCCTACGCGTTCGTTTTCATAAATGCTAGTAAACGTAGAAGGCAAAAATGCAGCAATAGGTATATCTGTAACCGTAAATTCTTTTTGATTTACCTGTTTAGCTTCTGATCTTGCACCCATTAATATAAATGCACCAATTATTGAAAGGGTTAATTCTCCATAAAAAAGCCCAACACCTATAAAAACTAATGAAATTAATTGACCAATTATTGAAGCAGCCTGAGTACCCTTTTTGTATCCAAAAATTGCCGATAAAAGGGAACGTAAAATTCTTCCACCATCCATGGGAAAAGCGGGAATAAGATTAAATATTACTAGAATTATATTGGCTTCAAATAAGGTTATCAAAAATGAAGATCCAAAAAAAGCCTCGTTAGAGTCTTTGGTTGTTCGTTGAATGATGGTGTAAATCCGTTCAATTCCGACCGAATAATAAAGTCCTATAAATAGGATAATGGCGATAACAACATTAACTAAAGGACCAGCAATTGCAACTAAAAACTCTTGAATTGGTTTTTCCGGCATTTTTTCAAGTCGTGCTATTCCACCAATGGGTAAAAGGTTTATGTCTTTGGTGTCAATCCCAAATCTTCGAGCCATCAATGCATGGCCAAATTCATGAAAGGTAACGCATAGAAATAAGCTAAAAACAAAAGCAACTTGTTCTATTATACCTAAGAAAACTTCACCTTGTTGAATGGCACTAGAGATTATCCATAAAATCAGAAGCCAAAACGACCAATGAACATAAACTTGGATACCTGCAAACTTAAAAAGACGGATTGATCCCTGCATAATTTCGGCTAAATTAACGCTGTTTACTAGCAATTAATTCATTATTTATAAAATTGATTGAATATTTGAAAAAGTGAGGTTTGTAAAAGAAAAGCCACTGTAGAGTGGCTTTTCTTTTACAGTTTATAAGTTGCCTCTATTGGCTTGTTCGCGTTCAATAGATTCGAATAAAGCTTTGAAGTTCCCTTTACCAAAGGATTTTGCTCCTTTTCGTTGAATAATCTCATAAAAAAGGGTAGGACGATCTTCAACTGGTTTTGTGAAGATTTGTAATAAATACCCGTCTTCATCTCTATCAATTAGGATATTTAGATTTTTAAGTTCTACAATATCTTCATCAATTTCTTTTACCCGATCAATAACATCTTCGTAATAATTATCCGGAACATACAAAAACTCAACTCCACGAGCTCTTAACATTGAAACGGTTTCAATAATATTACTAGTTTCTAATGCCACATGTTGAACTCCAGCACCGTGATAAAAATCAAGATATTCTTCGATTTGAGATTTCTTTTTGCCTTCTGCTGGCTCGTTAATAGGGAATTTGATATATCCATTTCCGTTACTAACCACCTTGCTCATTAAAGCAGAATATTCGGTAGAAATATCTTTGTCGTCAAAAGTTAAAAGTAATTTAAAGCCCATTACATCTTCATAAAACTTTACCCAAACATCCATTTCACCCAATGGCACATTGCCAACGCAATGGTCAACATATTTCAAACCTACTGGTGTAGATGCAATTTTACTTTCAACTGCTTTATAGCCCGGTAAAAATACTCCTTTGTAGTTTTTACGTTCAACAAAAGTGTGTATTGTTTCTCCGTAAGTTGCTATAGATGATGTAATTACTGTTCCAAATTCATCTGAAAATTCCATTGGAGGATAAACCGCTTTTGCGCCTCTTTTTACAGTTTGATTGTAAGATTCTGCTGAATCATCAACCCAAAGGGCTAAAACTCTAACGCCATCGCCATGTTTTTTTACATGTTCAGATATATATGATTCTGGACTTAACGATGTAGTTAATACAAGCCTCACTTTGCCCTGTTGCAAAACGTAAGAGGCTTTGTCTTTAACGCCTGTTTCGGGGCCTGCATAGGCTACTAATTCATATCCCCAAGCTGTTTGATAATAATAAGCAGATTGTTTAGCGTTTCCTACATAAAACTCTACGTAGTCTGTTCCATTTAAAGGAAGAAAGTCAGTCATATGTTATTTTATTAATTTACCCATGATAAATAGTATTCCGAATCCTCGGTATTTAATGCCTCTTGCGTTATTTGAAGAGGATAAAAAGGATCTATCATTACTGCTAATTCTAATGTTTCTTTTTTGCCGATTGATTTTTCTGCCATTCCAGGGTGTGGTCCGTGAGGAATTCCTTTTGGATGCAGAGAAATCATGCCTCTTTCAACATGCTTTCTGCTCATAAAATCTCCATCAACATAATACAAAACCTCATCCGAATCTACATTACTATGATGATAGGGTGCTGGAATTGCTTGTGGATGATAATCGTATAATCGAGGTACAAATGAACAAATTACAAAATTATGGCCTTCAAAAGTTTGATGAATTGGAGGCGGCATATGTATTCGGCCTGTTATTGGTTCGTAATTGTGAATTGAAAATCCATACGGGTAGTGGCAACCGTCCCAACCGATAGCATCAAAAGGGTGTGTTGCGTAGGTGTAAGGAAATAATTGGTTTTGTTTTTTGATATAGACTAAAAAATCGCCTGTTTTATCAATGGTTTCTAAACTTTGAGGAAGTTTCAAATCTCTTTCGCAATATGGCGAATGCTCTTGAAACTGACCAAACTTATTTAAATACCTTTTTGGAGGTACAATTGGACTAAAAGATTCGGTTATTAATAGTCTGTTTTGAGTTGTATTAAAATGCAGTTGATAAATTGTACCTCTTGGAACAACTAAATAATCGCCATACTCAAACTCAATCTTACCGAAAACCGTAAGTAAAGTTCCACTGCCTTCGTGCACGAAAATAACTTCATCTGCATCAGCATTTTTGAAGAAATAATCCGTAGTTGAACTGGTAGGAGCAGCAACAATTAAATTTAAGTCGCTGTTAAAAAGCATTATTTTACGACTTTTGATATAATCGGTTTCTGCTTTTGTTTTAAACGTTAAAAAACTGCGATTCTGCATATTGTTTTTAATCGCAGCAGTTGGTTTTATATCAATGGGTTCACCAATAGCTTTTACTAAAGTTGGTGGATGACAATGATATACCAATGAATATAAACTCGAAAACCCTTCTGTGCTTACTAATTCTTCAGCGTAAAGTTCGCCATCAGGTTTTCTAAATTGTGTATGTCGTTTGCTTGGAATGTAACCAAGCTTATGGTAATGCGGCATCTTAATCCCTAAATTGTTCTAAATGCTGATAAAGTTAAGTAAAAAATTACTCTTTCCAGTCAGCAACAAAGATATTGGTATCGTATCCACCTCCGTTAAAACGATTGCTAGAAAAGGATATTTTTTTTCCATCAGGAGAAAACATGGGGAACGAATCAAAAGTTTTGTCGTATGTGATTTGTTTTAAATTCGTACCATCTTCATTAATCATGAAAATATTAAATTGATATCCTCTGTTTGATTGATGGTTAGATGAAAAAACGATTCGTTTTCCATCAGGATGGTAATATGGAGCCCAATTTGCTTTTCCCAAATGGGTAATTTGTTTCATGTTTGACGCATCGATATTGCAGGTATAAATTTCCATTTCGGTTGGAGCCACTAGACCTTGCATTAATAAATCTTTATAGTCTTTCTGGTCAGCATCTGTTTTTGGACGTGAAGCTCTGAAAACCAGTTTTTTAGAGTTAGGAGAGAAGAATGCCCCGCCATCGTAGCCCAATTCAGTGGTTACTTGAATAATATTTTTTCCATTGATATCCATCACGTAAAGCTCTAAATCACCAGTTCTATCGCTTGTGAAGACAATCTTTTTACCGTCTGGAGAAACCGTAGCTTCAGCATCGTAATGTGGGCTTGGAGCTAGTTTTTTTGTTATTTTACCTTTTAAATCAGCTACATAAATGTCAAAAGTGTTGTAGATAGGCCACAAATATTTGCCATCTAATCTTCTTTCAGGAACATCAGGGCATTTTACATTTGACTCATGGGTAGATGCATATAAAATATGCTTATCGCCAGGCATAAAGTAAGCGCAAGTTGTGCGGCCTTTTCCTGTGCTTATAAGTTGAGATGCCTTATTTTTAGAAGTTGGTTTGTTTATATCTAAATAAAAAATCTGGTCACACTCTAATTCCCAAAACTTAGAATTAGACTGAAAACTCAACATTTTACTATTGAAACTCCAATATGCTTCAGCATTATCGCCACCAAAAGTTAATTGTTTTACATTTTTAAAGTGTACTTCTTGCTCAAAACGAAGGGTATCAATCGTTTCAACTGAATTTGCTTTGATACTTGAAAAGTTTTGTGAAAATGATCCAATAATTGTAAATAGCCAAAAGATAAATGCGGTCATTAAATATGATTTTTCGCAAAAATAATAAGCCAATTATCTTTATTTGTAATAATTGAGTAATATCTGCCTTTAATAACATTTATCATCTATTATCTTCGTCCCAAATGAAAAGGGATTTATTAAAAAGCATACTGTTTTTATTTCTTTTATCGGGATGTGATTCAAACCATAGTGAGTCAAAAACTGATAATGATCATATTAAAACTGTAACAATTGTCAATAACGAAGACAGTTCATTTAATGTAGAATTAGATAGAGTATCTTCATTGATAAGCAGATTTCCTAATAATCCTGACTATTACCACGAAAGGGCAACTGTTCGCCTAAAATTTAATAAGTTAGAAGGAAGCCTACAAGATTTGAAAGCAGCTCTTATTTTAGATACAAATAATGCTCAATTATATTTAACTCTTGCTGAAATTTATGTAAAAATGAATTTAGGTAAAAGTGCTATTGAATCCGTAGATAGAGCACTTTCGGTTAACCCTAAATATGCTCCTGCATTGATTAAAAAGGGCGAGTTTTTATATTATAGAAAGGAGTACGATCGTGCTTTTAAGGCTATTAACGATGGTTTGAAGATTGATGTAACCAACCCTAAAGCCTATTTTTGGAAAGGAATGATTTACAAGGATCAAGGGAATAAAGCGAAAGCAATTTCCAGCTTTCAAACTGCCATTGAGCAAGATCCAGATTACGTTGATGCTTATTTGCAATTGGGATTGTTGTTCTCAGGCACAGATGAAAAGTTAGCTTATAACTATCTCAAAAATGTATTGAGAATTCAACCCAAAAACGATAAAGCATTGTATGCTATGGCTTATAGTAGTCAAACAAGAGGTTTGTTAGACTCTGCGAAAGCTGATTATAAAAGAATATTGGTTTATTTGCCAAATGATAACTCTGTAAACTATAATTTGGCATACATAAACATGCTTCAAGATAGTTTTGGCGTGGCAGTTTCGTATTTATCTAAAGTTATTCAAGTCGATTCTATGAATGCAGATGCTTGGTTTTATCGTGGGCTTTGTTATCAAAAATTGGGTAAAACAAGCTCAGCAGAAACAGATATTAACGAAGCAAAATCAATAAAACCCGGTATAATATTGAATTTGCCAAAACAAGAACAAAAATCTAAGTAAAAATTTCGAAATTCGCATCCTCATGTCAAATATGATTAATATAACCCTTCCTGATGGAGCTACAAAATCATTCGAAAGCGGAACAACTCCACTCGATGTTGCAAAATCAATTAGCGAAGGCTTAGCAAGAAAAGTTATTGCTTCAACGGTTAATGGCCAAAAATGGGATTTAACACGTTCAATTAAAGAAAATGCCTCATTGGTACTTCACACGTGGGATTCTGAAGAGGGGAAATATACATTTTGGCATTCATCGGCTCACTTATTAGCTGAAGTTCTAGAAAGCGAATTTCCAGGTATGAAATTTGGTATTGGACCACCAATTGAAACCGGTTTTTATTACGATGTTGATTTAAATGGGCATGAATTTACTCAGGCTGATTTTGAACGAATTGAAAATAAGTTTTTAGAATTTGCACGAAGAGGAGTTGAGTTTCAGCGTCAGGAAATATCTAAAAAAGATGCATTAGAGTACTTTACTAAAAAAGGAGACGAGTATAAACTTGAGTTAATTTCTGATTTAGAAGACGGCACAATAAGTTTATATACTCAAGGCGAATTCACCGATTTGTGCCGTGGACCACATTTGCCAAACACATCGGGAATTAAGGCTATCAAATTATTAAGCATCGCTGGAGCCTATTGGAGAGGAAATGAAAACAATAAAATGCTTACCCGCATTTATGCTGTATCGTATCCAAGTCAAAAAGAACTAAAAGAATATCTCGTTTTATTAGAAGAGGCTAAAAAAAGAGACCATAGAAAGTTAGGTAAAGAGTTAGAACTTTTCACTTTCTCAGAAAAAGTAGGAATGGGCTTGCCGCTATGGTTGCCAAAAGGTGCATTTTTGAGAGAAAGGCTTGTTGGTTTTTTACAGAAAGCACAATACAAAGCAGGATATTTACCCGTAGTAACACCTCATATTGGCCATAAGGAACTTTATGTTACCTCTGGGCATTATGCTAAGTACGGAAAAGACTCATTTCAAGCAATTCGTACACCAAACGAGGGCGAAGAGTATTTTTTAAAACCCATGAATTGTCCGCATCACTGCGAGATATATAAAAGCAAACCAAGATCGTATAAAGATTTGCCTTTACGTTTTTCTGAATTTGGAACCGTTTACCGTTACGAACAGAGTGGCGAATTGCATGGATTAACTCGTGTTAGAGGATTTACTCAAGATGATGCGCATCTTTTTTGCAGACCAGAGCAAGTTAAGGATGAGTTTATAAAAGTTATTGATTTAGTGCTTTACGTTTTCAAAGCATTAGGCTTTAACGATTATACTGCACAAATTTCTTTGCATGATCCTGCGAATAAAGAAAAATATATTGGATCTGAAAAAGATTGGGCAAAAGCAGAAAATGCAATTATCGAGGCTACTGAAGAATGTAATTTAGAAACCGTACAAGTAGTTGGCGAAGCTGCATTTTACGGACCAAAATTAGATTTTATGGTCAAAGATGCGCTAGGAAGAAAATGGCAGTTGGGAACTATACAGGTTGATTATCAACTACCTGAACGTTTCGAATTGGAGTATACAGGGGCAGATAATTTAAAGCACCGTCCTGTAATGATTCATCGCGCACCGTTTGGTTCGTTAGAAAGATTCATTGCTGTATTGATTGAACATTGTGCTGGAAACTTCCCATTATGGTTGAGTCCAGAGCAAATTGCGATACTCCCAATCAGTGAGAAATATGCAACTTATGCAGATAAGGTTTTGGAATTCGCAGAAAATCACGATATTCGCGGATTCATTGATCACCGTGATGAGAAAATAGGGCGCAAAATTCGCGATGCAGAAATCAAGAAAACCCCTATTATGCTCATTTTAGGCGAAAAAGAGGAAGCAGAAAACATGGTGTCCGTACGTTTACATGGACAAGGCGATTTAGGTCAAATGACTTTGGAAGACTTTAAAACCTATTTTCAGAAACTAATTAGTGATCAAATTAACATCAACTAAATAATAAATTATTGGCTACCAACATGCGAGGACGCGGTCCTCAAAAAAAAGAAGACGAACATTTAATCAACGAAAAGATTACTGCAGTAGAAGTAAGATTAGTTGGTGAAAATATTGAACCTGGCGTTTTCTCCCTTTCTGAAGCATTAGAAAGGGCAAAAACTCAGGAAATGGACTTGGTAATGATTTCAGATAAAGCAATACCACCCGTTTGTCGTATAGTTGAGTACAGTAAATTTATTTATCAGAAAAAGAAGAAAGAAAAGGAAATTAAAGCGAATACTGTTAAAACAGTAATTAAAGAAATCCGATTCGGTCCAAATACTGATGAGCATGATGTTGCATTTAAACTTAAACACGCGATAAAGTTTCTTCAAGAGGGTTCTAAAATAAAAGCATACGTTCAATTTAGAGGACGTGCAATTATTTTTAAAGAACGCGGAGAATTATTACTTTTGCAGTTCGCTCAAGAATTAGAGGAGTATGGCAAGCTAGAATTGATGCCGAAACTAGAAGGAAAGCGAATGTTTATTTCAATAGTACCCAAGCTAACCAAAAAATAAATTTTTTAATTCGAATTATATGCCAAAAATGAAAACCAATTCCGGTGCCAAAAAGAGATTTGCTCTTACCGGGACAGGAAAAATAAAACGCAAACATGCGTACAAAAGGCACATTTTAACCAAGAAATCAACCAAGCGCTTACGTGCACTAGGTCACACTGCAATGGTAGACGTTACAAATGTGAACGCAGTAAAACGTTTGTTAGGAATAGGAAATTAATGTGAATCTGTATTAGTAATAAAAAAGCGCGAAAGCCACTAATACATAAACAATTGAGCAAATGCCAAGATCAGTAAATTCAGTAGCGTCAAGAGCCAGAAGGAAAAAAGTCCTTAACATGGCAAAAGGGTATTTTACTACCCGTAAAAATGTATGGACCGTAGCAAAGAATGCCGTAGAAAAAGGCTTATCTTATGCTTACAGGGACCGTAAGAGCAAAAAACGTAACATCCGCACAATGTGGATTGCACGTATAAACGCAGGTACTCGTGCCGAAGGAATTTCATATAGCCGTTTTATGGGCGCTATGATTAAGAGCGGTATTAAGTTAAACCGTAAAGTTTTAGCTGATTTAGCAATGAATCATCCTGAATCTTTTAAAGCGGTAATGGATAAAGTAGGTAAGTAAATCTTACTACTTTTTATAAAAAATGGGTTGCACTAGCAGCCCTTTTTTTATTTAATAGTGTTTTAGAAATACATTTGTGATATGATTAAAAGGTCAACCATTGATTCGGTATTAGAAGTTGTTCGAATTGATGAAGTCGTAGGGGAGTATGTTCAGCTGAAAAGGCGAGGAGCAAATCTTATTGGACTTTGCCCTTTTCACTCTGAAAAATCTCCCTCTTTTAGTGTATCCACCCAAAAAGGGATTTTTAAATGCTTTGGCTGTGGAGTTGCTGGAGATTCTGTTGGATTTGTGATGGATCACGATAAATTATCGTATCCTGAAGCAATTCGTAGTCTTGCTAAAAAATATAATATCTCCATAGAAGAAGATTCTACTGAAACTTTCACCGATCAAGAGCGAAAAGAACAAAACGAAAAAGAGAGTTTATATATATTAAATGATTTTGTAAAAGATGCTTTTCATAAACAATTAGTTGAATCAGAAGAAGGACAAACCATTGGACTTTCTTATTTTAAAGAAAGAGATATATCCCAAAAGTCATTAGAAACATTTTCGGTAGGGTATGCTTTTGAAGCCCGTGATGCTCTTTCAAAACTTGCCAAAAAAAGTGGATATTCAGAAGATGCTTTAGTTGCATCGGGTCTTGTGCTTAAAAACGAGTATGGATTAAACGATAGATTTAAAGGGAGGGTAATGTTCCCTATTTTTTCAGTTTCTGGAAAAGTTGTTGGATTTGGTGGCAGAATCTTAAGAACTGATAAGAAAGAGGCTAAATATATTAACTCCCCCGAGTCTGTAATTTACCATAAGAGCCAAACCCTTTACGGCATTTCTCATGGCAAACAATCAATTCGAAAAGAAGACAAAGTATATTTAACCGAGGGTTACCTTGATGTTATTGGGCTGCATCAGTCGGGTATTTTAAACGTTGTTGCTTCATCAGGGACTTCATTAACTCCAGAGCAATGCAGGTTAATTAAACGTTTTACGGATAATGTAACGATTGTTTACGACTCAGACAACGCTGGCCAGGAAGCAACAGAACGCGCAGTAACGCTTTTGTTACAGAATGATTTAAACGTTCGGGTAATTAGTTTGCCCGATGGCGATGACCCAGATTCATTCCGAAAAAAGAATAGCGATACCGCTCTTCTTAATTTTTTCAAAGAGCAAGAAACCGATTTTTTAGATTTCTTGCTTAAAAGAAAGTTTGCTGGAATTGAGAATGACCCAATTGCTAAGTCCAATGCAATTAAGGATCTGCTTGAAGTAGTTTCTTTAATTACTGACCCCATAAAACGTGGAATTTACGTTTCAAAAGCATCAAACATTACCAAAATTGATGAGCAATTGCTTATTAATGAGGTAAATAAGCAACGGATAAAAAAGCATGCGAAAGGGCAAGAGCGCGATTGGATTCAGGATAAAAGTCAGTTTCTAGTTCCCGAAGTTAAAACCCAGCTTTTTTCAGATACTTTCCAAGAAAAAGGTTTAATAAGGTTGCTTTTACTTTTTGGAGATCGAATATTTAACGAAGAATTTACGGTGCAAGAGTATATTTTTTTCAGCTTTGAAGAGATGATTTGGGAAGATGAAATGTGCCAAAATATTTACAAAGTATGTCTTGAAAAAAGAGATTCTGAAGCTGTCTACGATTTAAAAACATTTATACATCATCCAGAAAGAGAGTTGTCAAAATATGTAATCGACCTTTCGTTACCAAGAGATATTAGTGAGAATTGGGAAAAAATGCACGATATATTTATTATTAACCCAAATGAGAATTATAAAAACGATGTAGAATCGGGTTGTGATCGATTAAAAATGAAGAAAATTTTAAAACTTTTGAAGGAAATAGACATTGAGTTATATAAAAACACATCTTCAGTCGAAGACGCAAATCATTTTATGGAAATGAAAATCCAATTGAATATTGAGAAATCAGCAATTGCTAAGAAGTATGGGATTGTTGTTCTTGAATAATCCAAGTAATGATAAATTCTGGCGTTATTTTGTAGTATACATCTAAGTTAATCTCTTTATTTAGAGTGACTTGTGCTGTTTTGTAGGTTAGGGATTTTATCTGAATATCTTCTTTAAAAATCAAGTTTTTTTTCTTCCACCATTTGTAAACCGATTCTTTTATGCTCCACGCCAACGTAACTTCTTCTGGATTATTGGGCTGAATACAATCGTGAATGCCTAAAAATTTAGAAGCAATTCGCAACGCTCTTCCGTCATTTTTTTCAATATCAATAGCACAAGTCTTATTCTCTGAAATTATAGCTGCAGCGTAGCCATGAGTATGTGATAGTCCAATACACACGTTGTTTTCATGAATTGTTAATGCTCCATATTGGTCTTTTTTAAACAAAATGGGTTTGTTAATTAGGTGATGCACACATAAACGAGCTGCTAATGATCCCTTTTTTACATCAGCATTTTTCTTTTTTATTAGCGTGATATCCTGCAATTTGCAATTTTCAAATTGAGTTTCTAAAACATGCAAAGGCTCTTCAATTTTCCAAATACAAAGAGGATATTCATCCTCATTTTCGAATAAAGTTATGGGCATAAATACTGTTGGGTACTTTTGCAATATTAAAGGATAATTTTTAATGATTGATATTTCAATTGATGCTGTTTTAGAAGGGCATCAGGGTCCAATTTATACGGTAATTTCTACACCCGATAAAAAGTCTATTTTAACTGCAGGAGATGATAAAATTGTAGCAATTTGGGACTTAGCATCCAAAAAAGATGCTAAAATGATTGCTAAAGCAACAAGCTCTGTGTATAGTATGTGCTTTTTTAACAACAATCGTTTTCTTGCAATCGGCCAACGCGATGGAAAAATACATATCGTTGATTTTGAAACGAAACAGGAACATAAAAATATTACTACCGGGAATTCTGAGATTTTTGTTTTAGAGCCAATATCAACCGGTGGTTTTATCTCAGGCAATGCAGCAGGTGAATTCATAATTTGGTCTGTTAATGCAGAAATTATTTCAAAACATATAATTTCTGAGAAGTCTATAAGGTCTGTTGCTTTTACAAAAAATGAAGATTTAGTTGCAATTGGATGCAGTGACGATAAAATTTATTTACATACTTTTCCCGAAATGAAATTGGTAGAAACCTACGAAAGTCATACCAATTCTGTATTTGCATTGAGGTTTTCAAGCATAACTAATGCACTGCTATCTGGATCAAGAGATGCACAATTGCACATAAGGCAGCCTTTTATAAATCAAGATTTCGCAGCAATAAAAGCCCATTTATTTACTATAAACTGCATTGTAGAGCTTTTTGATGGCAAATTTATTGCAACCTCATCTCGAGATAAAGAGATAAGGGTTTGGAAAACAAACGATATGACATTAGTGAAAGTGCTTAATAAAGAGAAGTTTAATGTGCATTCTCATTCAGTAAATAAGTTGCTCTGGCTTAAGGATACAAACCAGTTGATTTCTGTTAGCGATGATAAGAAAATAGTGGTGTGGAATTGTAAAGAATTAGCCTAAAAAATGGCTTTCAAACACTATTTTTACAACGTAACGGGTATTCTATGAAAAAAGTAGTATCAAATGCAGAAGATGCAATTAAAGATATTCAGGATGGAGCAGTTATATTATTAGGAGGGTTTGGCCTTTGCGGCATTCCTGAAAATTGTATTTCTGCCCTAGTTAAAAGTGGTGTAAAAGATTTGACTTGTGTTTCAAATAATGCTGGAGTGGATGACTTCGGGATTGGTTTAATGTTGCAAAAAAAGCAAGTTAAAAAGATGATTTCCTCCTACGTTGGCGAAAATGCAGAATTTGAGCGTCAATTGTTATCGGGTGAGCTAGAAGTTGAGTTGATTCCCCAAGGTACATTAGCAACGCGTTGTATGATGTCAGGATATGGAATTCCCGCTTTTTATACACCAGCAGGCGTGGGCACTGAGGTTGCCATTGGTAAAGAAACCCGAGAATTTAACGGTAAACATTATTTATTAGAAGAAGCTTTTGATGCTGATTTTGCCATTGTAAAAGCGTGGAAAGGCGATACAATGGGCAATCTGATTTTTAGAGCTACATCTCGAAATTTCAACCCTTTAATGGCGATGGCAGGTAAAATTACGATTGCAGAAGTTGAAGAGTTAGTACAGCCAGGAGATTTAGATCCTAACGAAATTCATGTTCCTGGAATTTACATATCACGTATTTTTCAAGGAAAAAATTACGAGAAAAGAATAGAACAACGTACCACAAGAAAAGCATAATAAAATGGCATTAGATAAATTTCAGATGGCAAAACGTATCGCGCGCGAATTAAGCGATGGTATGTATGTGAATTTGGGCATAGGAATTCCTACGCTAGTTGCAAATTATATTCCGGATGGCATAAATGTTACTTTGCAAAGCGAAAACGGATTATTAGGCATGGGCCCATTTCCGATTGAAGGCGAAGAAGATGCTGATTTAATAAACGCAGGAAAACAAACAATTACAACCCTTCCAGGTTCGGCATTTTTCGATTCAGCAATGAGTTTTGGGATGATACGAAGTGGAAAAGTGGATTTAACCGTGTTAGGAGCCATGGAAGTTAGCGAAAATGGCGATATCGCCAATTGGAAAATTCCTGGAAAAATGGTAAAAGGAATGGGCGGTGCTATGGATTTAGTAGCATCAGCCAGAAATATAATTGTAGTAATGATGCATGCTAATAAAGCAGGTGAATCAAAATTATTACATAACTGCGATTTGCCAATTACAGGTTTGGAGTGTGTAAAAAGAGTTTTAACTGATTTAGGTTTTTTTGAAATCAAAAACGGCAGTTTTCATTTAATTGAAAGAGCACCAGGTGTTACGGTTGATGAAATACGAAGCAAAACCACCGGTAATTTAATAGCTTCCGAGTCTACCCCTGAAATGAATATAGATTAATGATTAGAGACGCCATTCTTACAGATATACCATTTATACACAATTTAATAGGTGAATTGGCTCTTTATGAAAGAGCGCTTGAACAGTTTACATTAACCCAAGAACAACTTGCCATCGATGGTTTTGGAGATAATCCGTGCTGGAAAGCATTTGTAGCCGAACATGAAAACGAAGTTGTAGGTGTAGCATTATGTTACATTAAATATTCTACTTGGAAAGGCAAAGGTGTTTTTTTGGACGATTTAATTGTAACAGAATCGAAAAGAGGATATGGTTTTGGAAAAGCGCTTTTACGCGAAGTCGCAAAATATGCAAAAAGTGAAAATGCAAATCATGTAGATTGGCTAGTTTTAGATTGGAATCAGCCTTCTATAGATTTTTATAAAAAAATTGAATCAGAATTGGATCCAGAATGGATTAAATGCACCATTCGCAAAAAACAAATGGATAGTTTGATAGGAGATTAATATGAAAGTATTTAAGTTTGGAGGCGCATCTGTTCAGGATGCAAAAGGAATAGTTAATGTTACTTCAATCATTAAACTTTATAGTGAAACCGACATTGTAATTGTTGTTTCTGCATTAGGAAAAACAACCAATAATCTCGAAAAAGTAGTTGAAGAATGGTATCAGGGTAATGTGCCAGAAGCCATTGAACATATCTTCGAAGTCAGAAAAAAACACATTGACATTGTCAATGATTTTGAAATAGACAATTCTGACAAAAGCCGAATTATAAGCGAGATTGATGTATTAATACATCAACTGAAAGAAATGGTTCAGGAAAGAGCGGCCAAAAATTTCAACATGGTTTATGATCAGATTGTGAGTTTTGGTGAATTACTTTCAACCCGAATTATAGCATCTTATTTAAATTTAGCTTCAGTAGATTGCAATTTTTTAGATGCGAGAGATTTTGTGGTTACCAACGATTGCTTTAGAGATGCTCGAATCAATTGGAGCAGAACAGCTGGCAGAATCAACGCTTTAAAAAAGAGTTTCTTTGATGGAACTGGCAAAAAATCGATTGTACAAGGATTTATTGGAAGAACTGAAGATAACTTATACACAACAACACTAGGCAGAGAAGGGTCAGATTTTACCGCATCCATATTTGCATTTTGTTTGGATGCAAAAGAAGTTATTATCTGGAAAGATGTACCTGGAGTGTTAAATGCAGATCCACGACTTTTTCCGCATGCCATATTAATACCGAATCTATCGTATTTAGAAGCTGTAGAAATGACGTATTACGGTGCATCTGTAATACATCCTAAAACTATAAAACCACTTCAGAATAAGCTTATTCCACTTAGAGTTAAATCTTTTTTAAATCCAACAGCACCTGGAACATTAATTTCGAACCAGCAATCCAGCGATTTTGTTCCTCCAAGTATCATTGTTAAAAAGAATCAAGTTTTAATATCTTTTTCTTCGAGAGATTTTTCTTTTATAGCAGAAGAGAGCTTAAGTATTATTTTTGGGGCATTGTATAAATTGGGAATTAAAGCTCATTTAACACAAAACGCTGCCATAAGTTTTTCATTATGTGTAGATTTTGACTATTTTAAGGTTACTCCGTTTGTAGATCAAATGAAACTTTTGTTTGACGTAGAACTCCAGAAAGATTTAGAACTGATAACACTTCGAAATTACAGCGATAAATTAATTGGAGGGTTTACCCAAGGTAGAACCGTTTATTTAGATCAAAGAACACCATCAACAGCCCAATTGGTAATTGGTTAACAGGAATTTTTCATGGATTTAGACCCACAACAAATATCTCAAGACGAACTAGAACGTAAGCAAATCTTAAGCAAGTATCGCTCACTATTGCGTGTTTGTAAACCTTTTTTGAAAAGAGGAGATAAACGCCAAATTCGATTAGCATTTGATATGGCTATTGATGCCCATAAGGATATGCGCAGGAAATCGGGTGAACCCTACATTTATCATCCAATTGAAGTAGCTCAAATTGTTGCTGAAGAAATTGGACTAGGAACTACCTCCGTAATTTGCGCGCTTTTACACGATACAGTTGAAGATTCTGAAATTACGCTTGAAGATATTGAACGCGAATTTGGCAAAACCATATCACGTATAATTGATGGGTTAACTAAAATTTCCGGATTATACTTTAAAAACTCATCACAACAAGCTGAGAATTTCAGGAAAATGCTGCTAACATTGGCAGATGACGTTCGAGTTATTCTGATAAAGTTGGCCGACAGATTGCACAACATGCGCACCTTAGATTCAATGCCACGCGATAAACAATTGAAAATAAGTTCTGAAACCATGTTTTTGTTTGCCCCATTAGCACACAGATTAGGGCTGTATAGCATTAAAAGTGAGCTTGAGGATTTGGCAATGAAGTTTACCGAACCTGAAACCTATAAAAGTATCGCTCAAAAATTGAGCGATACAAAGGTTAAGCGTACCAAATATATCAAAGAATTTATTGAGCCCATTGTAAACGAGTTAGAAAAACAAGGGCTGAAATTTGAAGTAAAAGGCAGGCCAAAATCAATTTATTCGATTTGGAATAAAATGAAAAAGCAAAATGTAGACTTTGAAGAGGTTTACGATTTATTTGCCATTCGAATTATTATCGACTCTGCCTCAGAGGTTGAAAAGGCAGATTGTTGGAAAGTATATTCTTTAGTAACCGATTTTTATACGCCAAATCCAAGTAGACTACGCGATTGGATTAGCATGCCGCGCGCTAACGGATATGAATCGTTACACACCACCGTAATGGGGCAAGAAGGGAAATGGGTTGAAGTTCAAATTCGTTCTAAACGAATGAACGAAGTTGCTGAAAAAGGCCTTGCTGCTCATTGGAGATACAAAGAAAAAGAAGGAAACGACAATCAATTTGACGATTGGTTGAAACGCATAAGAGAACTGCTTGAAAATAGCGAGCCTAACGCTTTAGAGTTTGTTGAGGATGTAAAACTTCAATTGTACAATAAAGAAATATTCGTGTTTACACCGAAAGGGGAACTGCGTAAAATGCCTCAAAAAGCAACTGCATTGGATTTCGCATTCGAAATTCATAGCGATTTGGGAATGATGTGTATAGGGGCAAAAGTAAATTTCAAGTTAGTTCCGCTCAGCCATCAACTGCAAAATGGCGATCAAGTTGAAATATTAACTTCAAAAATCCAAAAACCAAATAGCGATTGGTTAGCTTTTGTTGTAACAGCTAAAGCGAAATCAAAAATTAAACAAAGCTTAAAGGAGCAAAGGAAAAAAGAATCGGTTGAAGGTAAAGAGTTGTTAGCTAGGAAGTTAAAGTCCTTGAAGGTTAATTTGAACGAAGCCAGTATAAACAGAATGGTGAAATTTTTTGCCTTGCCATCTTCTCTTGATTTATATTACCTAATCGCCATCGGAAAAATTGATTTGATGCAGGTAAAATCTTGTTTCGAAGACCCAGAACCTATCGAAAAGCAAGGAAAATTAGATACTAAGAATTTTCAAGTATTTGTAAAATCGCCATCAGGTCAGAATGATACCGAGCTTATCATAGATGATAAAATTGACAAGATTGCATATACTATTTCATCGTGTTGCACGCCCATTCCAGGCGATGATATTTTTGGGTTTGTAACAGTTGGAGAAGGTATTAAAATACACCGTTCTAATTGCCCAATTGCAGTAAATTTATTAAGCAAATACGGCTATAGAGTCGTAAAAGCTAAGTGGACACAAAGCCAAGAAGTTTCATTTTTAGCAGGCATAAAAATTTCTGGTATTGATGAAGTTGGAATAATAAGTAACTTATCTCAGGTAATTTCTGGAGATTTTAAAGTAAATATGCGTTCGATTTCAGTAGTTTCGAATGATGGTATGTTTGAAGGCACAATTATGATTTTTGTAAACGATACAAACCATCTCGACACTTTAATTCGAAATATTTCAAATGTAAAAGGCGTGTTAAAAGCGTCTCGTATCGAATCTCAACGAAATTAATCATGCTCACACCGCAAAAACTGGCTATAATTGAAGAAGTAAAACAGATTTTTTCTGCTTATTTAGAAAAACACAGTCACCGTAAAACTCCAGAAAGATTTGCAATTCTTGAAGAGATTTATACACGAAAAGATCATTTCGATGTTGAGGCGCTCTATGAGCAAATGAAAAACAGAAATTATAGGGTCAGTAGAGCAACCGTTTATAATACTCTTGAACTTTTATTGGCTTGCGGTTTAGTGACCAAACATCAGTTTGGGAAAAACATAGCTCAATTCGAAGGTTCATATGGAAACAAACAACACGATCATTTAATCTGTTTAGATTGTGGAAAAGTGGAAGAGTTTTGTGATCCAAGAATTCAAGAAATTCAAGCCGATATGGGAGAATTTTTCAACAAAACGGTTTCTCATCATTCTTTACATATTTACTCGCATTGCAACGTTTTGAAATCAGAAGGCAATTGCGAAAATTATCAAGTACAAACTAACACTACCGAAATTGAATAAAGCTGATATTTTACTAGGTCTTCAGTGGGGAGACGAGGGAAAAGGAAAAATTGTGGATGTTTTTACCCCTAATTATAATCTTATTGTACGTTTCCAAGGTGGGCCAAACGCTGGTCATACCTTAGAGTTTGACGGTAAAAAGTTTGTTTTGAACACAATTCCTTCTGGAATTTTCCACGGAACTTGCAAAAACGTAATTGGAAACGGTGTAGTAATCGACCCAATAATATTGCTGCGAGAAATTTCCGGTTTAGAAAACGCAGGTGTTCCAGTAAAAGAGCGGTTGTTTATTAGCAGAAAAGCCCATTTAATTTTACCAACTCATCCTTTTTTAGATCAGGCCTATGAATTCCAGAAAGGTGCAGGTAAAATTGGATCAACCTTAAAAGGAATTGGACCAACCTATACCGATAAAGTATCTAGAAATGGAATCAGAATTGGTGATTTATTCCAAGATGGATTTTCAGAAAAATTAGGAATAGCCATTGAGAACCATAAGCAGATTTTCAAAAATTTAGGCTTTTTGCCAGAAGGGTTAGATGAAAAAATTGATAATTGGAATAAGGCCGTTGAACTTTTAAAGCAATACGCCATTGTTGATGTAGAATGGATGGTAAATGAAGCGTTGCAAAACAACCAAAAAGTTTTAGCAGAAGGTGCTCAAGGCACACTTTTAGATATCGATTTTGGTTCATATCCTTTTGTCACATCTTCAAATACAATAGCATCTGGTGCATGCACTGGAATGGGAATTGCACCAAATACAATAGGAGAGGTGTACGGGATATTTAAAGCCTATTGCACTCGGGTTGGCAGTGGCCCTTTTCCTACAGAGTTGTTTGATGAAGTAGGAGAAACCCTGCAAAGGGTGGGCCGTGAATTTGGTTCAACCACAGGCAGGTCACGCAGATGTGGCTGGTTAGATATACCTGCGCTTAAATATGCCATCATGATTAATGGAGTTACCTCTTTGATTATGATGAAAGCAGACGTCTTAAGCGGGTTAGATGAGTTGAACGTTTGTACAAGTTATGAAGTCAATGGAGTTTTAACAGACAAATTTCCTTACGATATCTCTGATGCAAATCCAATTTATACCACATTGCCAAGTTGGAGCGAAGACTTAACCCAAATAAAAAGCCCCGAGCAAATGCCCGAGGCTCTGAAAAATTATATTTTATTTATTGAAAACGAAGTTAAAGTGCCGATAACTATTTTGTCTGTAGGACCAGATCGCACCCAAACATTTCATTTATCATAAACCTAACGTTACTCCACCAATTAAATTGAATCCATAACTAGGGTAATTATAGTAGCGCATATACCGGGTAGAAGCAAGGTTGTTGAGGGTCAAAAATCCAGAAATACGGTTGGTATATCTGTATTCTAAACCAAGGTTTAAGTCTACAATGCCCGACAAAGTATGGTTGGTGCCGTCTGATTTAAGGTATTTTACGCCATTGTATGACACGATTCCAGCACTTGCAATTAACTTGTCCTGCATGGTGTATTTAACATCTAATTTCCCGGTTAAAGTAGGAGTCATCCACGGTTGATCTAAAGTTGTCATGGTGTAATTAGCATAGTTGAATTTTAACCCTGCTAATAATTTATTGTTTAGCGAGTGGCTAGCATCAAAGCTCAAGTTTAGCACATTTACTTTATCGTAAATCAAATCAATTTTAGTTTGATCTTTTAGGTTATTTACATAAAAGATTTCGTTGTTTGAATTACGATAATCTACTTGAATAATGTAGTTCGTTTGCTCATCAAAAGCGCCTTTTATACCACCTAATAGCCTTACTTGATTGTTTGTATTTCGTATATCAAGGTTTAAATTAAGAAACGGATTCCGTTGAATAATTGAATTCCAAGCATTTCGTTGCAAATTTCCAGTTATGCCCGCAAAACCTGTAAGCATCCCTTCAAAAATTTTGTACTCAGCCATTATGTGTGGATACACGTGAAAATTGCTACCCGTTGGTAACGATTCAAGGGCTGTGTTTAACCCGCCCTCAAGGCTTAGCAAATCGGTTGTATACGTATATCTTGGATTGATATAAAGTAAGGTTCGGTTTAAATTAATTAACCCTAAACTTGATTTGTCAAGTGGCGAATTATAACTCGTATAATCAAATGCAGTTAAAAGCTCAAACTTACTGCCGTTATAGTTACCATAAGCGCGACCATCAATTCGAAAATTACTTTCAGTTTGATTCAATAAATCGGATAAGTTGTAATAGTTGATTTTAGCGGCATAATTTACTGTTCCAGATTCTGTATGAAAACTCTCAATCCCTGCATGAAACTTGATTTGAGAGTAGCGCTGCTGAATATCGATAGTCGGAACCTTAAACGTATCTTGATTTAAACCGTAAAAGTTTATCACATTGCGGTTATATGAGAAGCCTGCATCAGCGGCATGTTTGCCAAAATAGTATTTGCCAGCAGCATCTACATTATTTAATCCAGTATTTACAGATTTGTATTGGGTTGAATCAATTTTGAAAGCCCCTTTTGACGATAAATGTTTTACATCAAAACTGTATTCTAGATTATTACTTCTGCCACTCATATAATGCAGGTTTAGTAATGGAGTAGAATAGTTTCCTAGACCTGCTCTTAAGTAACTTTGGTCCAATGTTGGTAAAGCTTCTAAACTTGCTTTTAAAGGAGTTAATGGAGTTGGATTAAATGAAATTTGCAATGGCCTATTTAAACTGCCGTATTTTAATGTTGGCTTTTCGGGCGCTTCAGGAGATATTTCAGCCTTTGAAGTTACCTTTTCGGCATCAGCCAATTTGGGCTCATATGCTTTAACCACCTTTATAGGGTCTGTATTTATTGTTTTATTTTGAGCTGTTGAATTGTAGGCAATTCCAAACCCTAAAATATGTATCCAAAAAAGAGATTTTTGTAGTCTCATTAGTTTGATTTCCCTTCTAAATTTTTAATTTCTGCCAATCTTTTTTTAGCTACCTCTTTCAAATCGTTTCCATCATAATTATCTATTATCGACTCTAAAGTTGCCTTTGCTTGGAAATAATTTTTTTGATCAACATAAGTTTCTGCTAATAAAATAAAGGCTTTTGCAATCCAATAATCATAGGATGGATATTTTTCTGCAATTTCAAATGCTGTTGCCTGCGCTGTTTTTAAGTCTTTGCGTTTGTATTGAATTTCCATCATTCTAAAGCGAGCTTCTGCTGCATTTGCGTTGTTCCCAGATTCAACCACTTTGGTAAATTCAACCATCGCTTTGTCGTTATCCTCGCTTAGCATTAGCAATTTGCCTAAATTTAGAATGGCTTCATTTTTCATTTCTGGCGTTACAAACTCATACCACAACAATTTGTTTGCGCTTGTTTTGCATTTTTCGTTTAAGGCAATGGTGCAATTACAACGCATTTGGCCTGTTAATGCTTCAAGTTTTGTGCTTCTTGATTGAGTTACTGACTCAAGTTTTTCGTAGGAAGTTTGGGCATTGATAAAATCGCCATCTGCATAGTAAATGCTTGCTGAACGTTGTAATGCCTTTTCAGAATATGTATTTAATTGTTGACTGTTTACATAAGTAAAGTCTGCAAGTGCACTGCTGAATTGCTTTTTATGATAATAGCTATCGGCACGCATATATTTAGCATTTAAAACAAAATAACCATCGGGATATTTCTTTAAATACTTACTAAGTTCTGTAATTGCTTTTTCGTAATCCGATTGATTATAAATTAGCTCAGCTGCCTGAAAAGTTAACGAATCTTGCGATGAAACGCTTATTGATGCGGATGAAATGGTTTTTAAATAATCGAAATATACTTCAACCTTATTTTGAGCAACATAAATATTTTTGATGCCGTTTAACGCATCGCGAGCTTCAGTTGTTTTAGGATATTGGTCTACTACCGCTTTATATTGGTTGAGCGCTTTTTCAAGTTGCTCTTGATTGTAAAAAATTAAAGCTTTGGTAAGCATGGCGTTTTTAACCATCAAGCTATTCGGGCGCTTAGCAATAAGTTTGTCTAATTCGGATATAGCCTCGATGTATTTGTCATCCAAAAAGTAAATATTAGCTAATTCGCTGTGGGCATTATCAATATAAACTGAGCTCGGATATTTCTCTATAAGAGTTTTTAAGGTCGAGATTTTATCAGCTTGTTTATGCTCTAAGCCTTCTAATAATGCTTTTTGATAAGTTGCATAATCTGCACCAGGTTGTTTAGCGTTAATTACTTTGTTATACAATTCGTTACTCGCAACAAAATTGCCTAAAGCAAATTGTACATCTGCTAGGCGCAAGGTTAAATCAGGTTGGATGCGTTGAGCTATGTTTTTTGATGACAATTTAGATCCAGCCTCATTAAAAAGCTTATTAGCCTTTTCAAAATTCAACAATGCTTCACGATAAGCTGCATTTTTAAAATATGCATACCCAATGTTGTAATATCCTGAATAGGGCGATGATTCTGCTGGTAAGCCATAATCTGAAGAGTATTGCCCAACAAACTTCAAGGTTGAGGTTATGCAGTTTTCATAATCACCCAATTTAAAATAGGATTCACCTTTCCAAAAATGGGTTGCACATTGTATGCCTCTGTCGTAATTGTTTAAAAGAGACTTGTTAAATAGTTCAATGGCTTGTGTATAATTATCGGCATTATAAATCTCTAAACCACGGTAATAGCATACTTTTTGATACGCCTTTTTAATTTCTGTAGATTTATTTTCTATTTTCTCCAACACTTCCAATGCATCTTTGAAATTACGGGTAGTAAACAAAAGAGTTCCCAAAAGCTCATTGGCTTCATCGGTAAATTTTGATTTTGGAAAATCAGTTAAAAATTCTGTCAAAAGCGTAACACTTTGGTTACTTAACCCAGTTTCATAGCTCAATTTGGCGTAATTGAAAGAACTTAATTCTCTAATTTGGGCATCAAATTTTAATTTAGATGCTTTGTAAAAGGCATTGCGAGCATCTTCTTTTTTACCCATTTTCGCATAACAGTCTGCCATATAATACGTAGCATGTTGTGCCAATGAGTCGTTATTCGTGGTTACTTTTGAGAATTGTGCTGATGCTGCCTCGCAATCTTTTGCCATATAAGAAACGTATCCTAATTGGAAATAATCAATTGCTTTCAATTTCGCACCACCGTTTTCAACCCATCTTTTTAAATAAGGCATTGCTCTTATGTATTCCTTAGTATTAAAAAGCGCTTGTCCGATTAAATGGTTTATATCGTCCTGCCCTTTGATACCACTTTGAGTGCTATATGGAGTTGCGTATTCAATTAGTTCTGGGTACTTTTTTTGTTCGTAATAGATTTGTGTAATGTATAATGGAACAATTTTAGCATAGTTTTTTGAATCTTTAAGTTTATCGAAATATGATAAAGACTCAGAATAGTTTTTTTCAGATAGAGCGATAAAGCCTAGGTAGTAAAGGGCTGGGTATTCAAAGGTTGAACCGCTATTTTTTAAGCTACCAAAATAGGTTTTGGCATTTTTATAGTCGTTTTCTTGGAAATGGGAGTATCCCAAAACGTATTTATAGTCTGCAGTTTCGTTTTTTGAAAAGGCGCCTGTTTCAATTCCTTTTAAAGCTTCAATAACTTCTTTGTATTTAGCATCTTTAAACCAAACTTTAGCTAAATAAAATTTAGCATAATTCGATAAAATGTTTTCTGGATAGGATTGTACAAAGTTTTGTAACAGTACTGTAGCATCGGGATGTTCAAGAAAGTAAGAAGAAACTGCTAAATAATACGAAGCATTTTGAAACATAAGACCATTGGGGATATTATTCCCAGCAGGAGATACCTCCTGAATTATGGTTCTAAATATTTTATTTGCAGCGGCATATTTTTCTTTTTGATATAGTTCTACACCATACCTAAATGAAGCTTCAGGTTCTGCATAAATTTGGGTTCGTTGAGCATTGCTGGCGAAACAAATTCCAATCAACAAGGCTATAATTAACCTGATTTTCAACATGTGTCTGTTTTAAAAATGGAAAACGTAAAAATCGTGTTTCAATTTTGTAACAACACCTAGAACTGTTAAATATTATGCACGTGTTCAGATTAATATCGTGCTTAGGTTTAAATGTGTATGTGGATAACTCTAGTGTAGCACAATTTTCCTGGAGCTATCTAACCTTAAAAGGGTTGCTAATAAAATGGTAAAACCCCACATAGATGAGCCTCCATAACTTATAAATGGCAAAGGAATTCCAATCACGGGCAATAAGCCAATTGTCATGCCCACATTTACCATGACATGAAAAAAGAGAATTGAGGCAACAGAATACCCATAAACTCTACCAAAAGTGTAGGGAAGTCGCTCTGAAATTTCTATAATTTTATAAATCAAGATTGAAAAAAGAACAAGAATGGTTAACGTGCCTAAAAAGCCAAACTCTTCGCCAATGGTGCAAAAGATAAAATCTGTGCTTTGTTCGGGTACAAAGTTAAATTTAGTTTGGGTGCCTTCTAAATAACCCTTGCCGCTAAAACCGCCAGAGCCTATTGCAATTAATGATTGATGTACATTATAGCCAGCTCCTTTTAAGTCTTGTTGTTTGCCAAGTAAAACGTTAATACGAACACGCTGGTGATCTTGGAGAATATTGTTAAACGCATAATCAACACTAAAAACTGCAATCGTTGTTATTGCTAAAAATCCCAACGATTTTATTATAGCACTAGCTTTATTTCTTGAGAAAAAAGTAAAAATTGCACCAAATGATGCGATTACACTAATTAAAATTATTTTATCGATGAGCAATGCAAGTACTAAAATTACTAGAGCAAAAAAGCCTAATAATAAATAGGTTCCGGGTAAACCTTCTCTAAACAAAACAAAAATGAAGGCTGTGAATACCAATGCAGTACCCGTTTCCTTAGATAAAATGATTAAAACTATAGGCAATAAAATCAGTCCAAAAGCCAACACTTGATTTTTGAAGAGGGTTAGGTTCATATCGCGCTGGCTCAGCAAAAGACTCATGGATAATGCTGTGCCAAATTTAGCAAACTCTGCAGGCTGCAAACCAAAGCTTCCAATTTGAAACCAAGAATGCGATCCATTTATTTCTTTACCTATAAAAAGCACCAAGATTAAGAGCAGGATATTTATACCATAAATTATCCATGCTAAGGTTTCCCAAATGCGATAATCAAGTGCCAAGATGAATGAAAGCAGAATGAGCGAAGTCCCCATCCAAATTAATTGTTTACCGTAGCTCTGCGAAAAGTCGAAAAATGAATTGTGTTTCGGGTCGTAAACAGCCGAATAAATAGAAAGCAGGCCTATACACATTAAGGCTATCCAAATAAAGAAAACGTATTTATCAACGTATTGAAAAACCGTTTTTTCTTGGCGCATGCGAGATCCTGAAACGTTCATAGCCTTAATTTTTTGGTTTTTCTGTAGGTTTAGTAATTAGGTTTACTTTTTCAATGTTCGGGTCTATCAGGTTTTTTTCCATAATCCATTTAGCTCGATCCATATGTGTAATTGAGTCTGTTAAATACTTTTCAATCATCATGCTCGCCATCGGAGCTGCGTATGTTGAGCCATATCCTGCATTTTCTACATAAGCTGCTATTGCAATTTTTGGATTGTGTTTAGGGGCAAAACACACAAAAACAGAATGGGCTTTGCCGTGTGGATTTTGAGCTGTTCCAGTTTTACCTAAAATTGTAATGTTAGCTAGAAATGCACTTCGTGCAGTACCATGAACAACAACATCTTCCATTGAATTCATGATGTTTTCAAAGTAAATAGAATCAGCTTTTACCTTGTGTTTTGTTTTGTATTTAGGGTCTATTACCTTGCTTTTTCCTATTCCTTTTGTTAAATGTGGCTGATAATAATAACCTCTATTTGCAATTGCAGAAATGTAATTGGCCATTTGAATAGGAGTGGTGCCTAATTCTCCTTGGCCAATGGCTAAAGAGATAATGGTTGTCCATTTCCAACGCTTGAAGCCATAGATTTTATCGTAATATTCAGCTGTCGGAACAAGTCCTTTTCTTTCGTTTGGTAAATCTATACCTGTTTTTTGACCTAAACCAAAACTCAAAAGTGCATCATGCCAATGGGATAAAGCGGTATGGTTGTTACCCCAAACTGGATTATTGATATACGCTTTAAAAACTTGGCAAAAATAGGAATTGCATGACTCAACAATAGCATGATTTAAAGATGGTACACCATGGTTTTCATTGTTATTGCACCTTACCCGAATGTTTCCAACTTGAAAGCCCGCATTGCAAGTAAAAGCAGTATTCATATTTATTACTTGGTCGTGCTGAGCTAATACCGACATTCCAAGTTTGAAAATAGAACCAGGAGGATATTGTGCTTGAATAGGTCTGTTAAATAGAGGTTTAGTAGGGTCTTTTAATAACTTATTGTAAGTTTTAGCTCGCTTTTGTCCAACCAATTCATTCGGATTATAAGTTGGACTTGAAACATAGGCTAAAACTTCACCCGTATTTGGTTCAATTGCTACAATACTTCCTTTTTTGCCTTGCATAAGCTCTTCGCCAAGTTTCTGAAGTTCAATATCTAGGCTTGAATAAAGGTTTTCTCCTGAAACTGCAGATGAATCAAACGCTCCATCTTTAAACCGTCCCACTTCACGGTTATGCACGTCCACATAAACATACCTAGCACCCCTTCTACCACGCAACGACTCTTCATATTGTTTTTCGATTCCTGAAATACCAATATAATCGCCCATTTCGTAGTATTTATTGGATTTGTCGATAATGTTTTGATTTACTTCTCCAATATATCCAAGTACATGGGCTGCATTGGCGTAGGGATAGGTTCTAACTGTTCTCGATTCAGCGTAAAATCCTGAAAACTCATGCATTCTCTCTCCAATTTTGGCAAAGTCTTCCGGACTTACCTGACTTACCAAGGTTGATGGAAGATAGGGCGAGTAGTTTTTGGCCTTTTGCAATTTTTCGCGCAGCTCTTCTATATCAAGGGCCACTAAATGGCAAAATTCTGATGAATCAAAATCTTTCGCAATTTGTCGCGGAATAACCATCAAATCGTAAATGGGAGCATTCATAACTATCAGTTTTCCTTTACGGTCATATATTAGTCCACGCGATGGGTAAATTATTTTTTTACGAATAGCATTTTGTGTGGCTTTTAACTCGTAAGAATTGTCAATTACTTGAATATAGAATAATCTAATCAAGTAGATTAAAAAAACGCCAAAAATAATTCCTAGAAATATTGATTTGCGATCAGATGCTGAATTCATTAACTGCGGTTCTTGAAAATCAATAGTCTAAATAAATTGATAAACATTAAAGATAAAAAACTTGATAGGATTGTTTTAGTAAGAATCCAACCAAGTTCTGAAAACTTAAGCGATTCTACAAAAAATAAGATAAAATGATGTGCTAAAACTAAAACACCAGAATAAGTGAAAAATCGAGTAATGTCTAATTCTTGAATTGCATTTAATTTGTCATCGTCATAACCGGATCTTGGCACAATAAATTTAAGCCAATGTGGCCTTAAATATCCAATACTTGTTGATGCTAATGCGTGAATTCCGCCTGTTGATGAAAAAAAGTCAATGGTTAATCCCATGCAAAATGAAATAAATATTACCATTGAACTAGGTAATGTTGGTGGAATCAATAAAATGAAAAATACATATGCAAATGGGTTAAATAATTGATGCAACCCGATATGATTTAAAATTATAATTTGAAATGCCACAACTACCACAAAACGAAGAAAGTTGCGGATAATTACCTCAATCATTGGCAATCTCCTTCATTTTATTTTCGAGACTATCTCTTTCTGATTGCATTAGATTATTAATGACAAACACATAAGAAAGCCTTTTCATATCAGCAGCAAGCCTGATTTTTATTGTGTACATACTTGATCCATCAGGCAAATCAATATCTGTAATCCAACCTACTAAAATATTATCGGGGTAAATAGCCGAAAAAGAGGAGGTGATTAATGAATCGCCTTTGAAGAGTTTAACATGCGATGGAATATCATTTAAGGATGCATAAATATAGTTATGCCCATCCCAGGTAATATTACCCAAAGTTCCAGAGCGTTTATGCCTCACGCTTAACTTTGTTTTTTTATTTAAGAGACTAATAATTGTAGAGTAATGCTGACTTACATCTTTCACAACTCCAACAACACCATTTTCATTTAATACTGCAGATCGAGGTCGTATTCCTTGAGCCCAGCCTTTATTAATGGTGATGAAATTATTCCTAAACTCGGTGGTGCTATTTACCACTTTTGCCCAAGTATATGTGTATTGTGCTTTTTTTGTTGAGTCGTATTTGGTAATTATTGTAGTGGTATCGCTATAAAATGCTTCAGGCAAAGTAGATCTCAACCTTGCAATTTCATGGGCTAAACTGTCGTTTATTTGCCTAAGTGCCAAATATTCTTTTGCAGAATTTATTTTCTTATAAAAGTTTCCTTGGGTAGTATTAGCAGAGTTGTTAAATCCTGAGTTATGGTAATTGCTCCCCTCTACAATTAAAATAATTGACATAATTGACAAAAAAAGCCAAGTGAAAAAAGCTCTTCTGTTAAGTATAAACCGAATAATTGCCTGCATAGGCCTTTACTAGGTCATTAAGAAATTGAAACGATCGATATTTTTAAGTGCGATACCTGTGCCTCTTACAACAGCACGTAATGGATCTTCAGCAACAGTAACTTTTAGTTTAGTTTTCTGGCTAATTCTTTTATCCAATCCACGTAGCAATGCACCGCCACCAGTAAGGTAAATCCCGGTTTGTTGAATATCAGCAGATAGTTCAGGAGGAGTTATTTCTAACGCCTTTAAAATGGCACCTTCAACTTTTAATATTGATTTGTCTAAGGCGTGAGCTATTTCTGGATAGGAAACAGTAATTTGTTTCGGGATTCCTGTCATTAAATCTCGGCCAGAAACATTAATATCTGCTGGTGGATCGTCTAATTCAGGTAATGCTGATCCCACCTGAATTTTAATTTGTTCAGCGGTTCTTTCTCCAATAAGTATGTTATGCTGTCTGCGAACGTAATCTAAAATATCTAACGTAAACTGGTCACCAGCAACACGTATACTTTGGTCGCAAACAATTCCGGCTAAAGCTATTACAGCAATTTCAGAAGTTCCACCACCAATGTCAATAATCATATTGCCCATAGGTTCTTCCACATCGATGCCAATACCTATTGCAGCTGCCATTGGTTCTGGTATTAGGTAAACTTCTTTTGCACCAGCATGCTCTGCCGAGTCACGAACAGCACGTTTTTCAACTTCAGTAATTCCAGATGGAATACAGATAACCATTCGTAAGGATGGAGAGAAAAACCTACGTTTTGGGTTAATCATGTTAATCATGCCACGAATCATAAATTCTGCAGCATGGAAATCTGCAATTACACCATCTTTTAATGGACGAATAGTCTTTATGTTTTCGTGAGTTTTGCCATGCATTTGTTGCGCTTGTTTACCAATAGCAATTACTTTACCGGTGGTTCGGTCCATGGCTACTATCGATGGTTCATCGATAACAATTTTATCTTTATATATAATCAAGGTATTTGCAGTACCTAAATCAATAGCAATTTCTTGAGTAAAAAAATCAAATAATCCCATTTTATTTATGGATAGATGGTAGGGTTTTAATGAACGAGCAAAGATAGTCTAAAACTTTGTTCGAAATAATGTTTCATTGTATAATAAACGTATACCATAAAAATTGTCTTTATGTGAAACATTTAAAATTGCAAAAAAAATGCCCACCAAAGGGGAGGCCACTGAAAAAGTACTTTAGGAATTTAAAGGCTTTCTTTAAGTAAAACAAAGGCTCTGAGAATCGCCTGTATGGAAGTGGTGATGCACCGCGACCCGAATACTTTAAAGAAAAAGAGGTTGTTTTCGAATTGAAAACAACCTCTTTTCATAAACAGCCACTTTTTCAGTGCCCTCCCAAAGGGTGAGCATTTTTGTAATTATTTTTTAGGATCAATAAGTCCATCAATTTTTTGTTTCAAGTCGATGTAGTGTGCTTTCAGTTCAAAGGATGTACTTAATGTTGCATTGTTTCCAGCCATTGCTTTTAAGTTTATAAGGTTTAATAAAGCCAACGATCTTAAATCAGAAGTTCCACTTAGTTTTAAGCCCATATTTGCAACAAATTCGCGTTGTAAACTTCTTTGGTATGCATCTGGAGTAATAGTATTAAATACAGTTTTAGAAATATCGTTTATAGCATCGCCTGCCTTGTATCCGTTATTTCTAATAGTATAGTATTCAATCATTCGGTTTAATTTGTCATCATCGAGCATGGTGTTTAATAACCTTGACTGAATTTTCATTAATCTATCAGATGAACCTGTTGGTTCAAATTTGCGTACGATATCCTCTTTTAACATGTATGCAGGAAGTTTGAACGCATTGTCAGCAATAAATTTGATAGCTTCTTTTTGTTTTTCGATAGAAATTGGTACAAAAACAACTCCTTTTTGTCCGCCTATTTTCTCAGTTCTGTCAACTCCTGCAACTAGGTTTGCAACATGCCCCATTTCACGAGCCCATTGCATTAAAGTTTCTTCGTAATACTCTTTTAATAAACTAAAATCATAGCCCGGTTTTTCAGTTACTTTTTGCAAAATACCCATTACGCGCTCAATGTTTTTGATTCCGTAACCAGTTGATTTTACAGCATCGTCTCCTAAATCTTCGGTTTGTGCATATGGATCTAAAATCTTTCCTTGTTGTCTGCCAAAACGTAATCTAGGATTTGTTTCTTGAACTTTTGCCCAGTTGTTTAACGTTGAGCGTTCTTCTTCTGCAGTTTTAGCTTCTAAAATGGGTCTATAACCCCAGCTAATTGCAAATTTATCGTACTCTCCAATTTTAGGGAACAAATAAGCATTATCTCCAGGCTGTGCTACATAATTAAAACGAGCATAGTCCATAATCGATGGTGCTGTGCCGTACTTTTCAGTAAAAGACCGAGATCTTAATGAATCGGTAGGATAGAAGTGACTCGATTTCATATTATGGGGTAAGCCTAAGGTATGACCAACTTCGTGAGATGATACAAATCGGATTAATTCGCCCATTAATGTATCGGGAAGCGGAATTTGTTGCGCTCGAACATCCAAAGGTGCAACTTGTACAAAATACCAATTGCTCAAAAGGTTCATCACATTATGGTACCAACCAATATCTGATTCTAAAATTTCACCAGTTCTTGGATCGCTAATATGTGGTCCATAGGCATTCTCAATAGGAGAGGCGAAGTAGCGAATAACGGAATAACGAGCGTCTTCAGCATTCCAATCCGGATCTTCTTCTTTGGTTGGTGCGTCTTTTGCTTGAATAGCATTTTTAAAACCTGCGGCTTCAAAAGCTGTATTCCAATCTTCTACACCCTTTTTTAAATAGGTACGCCATTTAACGGGTGTTGCTGGATCGATATAATAAACGATAGGTTTAATAGGCTCAACCAGTTCTCCTTTTTTGAAATTTTCAATATCTTCAGGCTTTGGCTCTAATCTCCAACGTGCTATAAATGTGTTTTTTTCTACCTTTTGGGTTTCGCCAAATTCAGATTGTGAATAGCTGAAAAATCCTACTCTATCATCTTTTAAGCGTGGTTTCATTGGCTTTTCAGGTAACAACACCATAGAATGGTGGAATTTCAACGAAACAGATTGTGTTTCTTCTTGTTGAGCAGGTTTTACGGCATTATATGTAATTACAGATTTAATTTCAACGTTCATCGGGTAAGATTTTGCATAATCTAAAAATGAACGAGTTTTGTCGGCCGCTTTTATTTGTAATTCTTTACGTTTTGGTTCTTGAATATTAAATGGCGCAACATCTTCGGTGTACAATGGCGTTGCTTCAATCAATACGTTAGATGAATCAGAGTTATAGGCTAATATGTCAAAACTGCGAATAATTGGTTCGAAGTTTGAGTTTTTTACTGCTTTATAAATCGGCAGTGTATCATTTGCAACGTTGATGTATTCTACAGAACGCAATAATATTTTGTCGTAACGCATTTCCCAGCGTACAACGCTGTTGTTTGTGTTTTCACCTCCATAACCAATTCCTGGCGTTTCAGCAATTCTGCTAACAACCAATAACTCTTTGTTTAATTGTTTTTTAGGTATCTCAAAGTAAAGTTTTCCTTTAACAGTATGTATAGTGAAAAATCCCTTTGAGGTTACTGCATCTTTGGTAATAAAGTCTGAATACTTTTTTGGGGCTTTGCTTTCAGCACCACTTCCAGCAACTGGTGTAGTTGGTGATTGCACTGTAGCACATGTGCATTTTTTACACTTTTTGTGTTTTTTATCGGGCTCAGGAGCTTTTGTTTGAGCAAATGAGAAACCCACAGTTATTAAAGTTAATAAAAGGGTAAACCGTATTTTCATTGTATAAATTTAGGATTGCTAAATAATAAAAAATATAATTAAACGGCTACATTTCCTTCAATTGTTTTATGAAAGGTTAATCAATCCTAGGATTTTATAGTCCTCTTTACAATGAAAATTCTCCAATATTTTAGTTAATTCTAACTTGGGATTTTAAAATACGATTAAGAAGACCCATTAATCAAACGTATATTTGCAGAATAATTTTTATACGTGACTCTAATTAAATCAATTTCAGGAATAAGAGGAACAATTGGAGGCAAGCCAGGCGATGGTTTAACCCCAATTGATATTGTTAAATTTGCATCAGCTTATGGATCATGGGTTATCCGTACCACAGGAATTAAAAAAGTAGTGATTGGTAGAGATGCCCGGTTATCGGGTCATCTGGTAAGCCAGTTGGTTGCTAGTACGTTACAAGGACTAGGGATTGATGTGGTAGATTTAGGTTTATCAACCACCCCAACTGTTGAAATTGCAGTACCCCATGAAAAGGCTGGAGGTGGGATTATCCTAACTGCTAGCCATAACCCCAAACAATGGAATGCTTTAAAGTTATTAAATGCAAAAGGCGAATTTATTTCAGATGTTGAAGGTAAAATTATTCTTAAAATAGCTGAAAACGAAGATTTTGAATTTGCTACAATTGATCATCTAGGTAATTTCAAAACTGATGATTCGTATTTAAAATTCCATATCGATAAAATTCTTGAGCTATCAACTGTTAACGTAGAAGCTATTAAAAATAGAAATTTTTCAATAGTAGTTGATGCCGTTAATTCATGCGGAGGCTTTGCAGTGCCTATGTTGTTAGAGGCATTGGGAGTAAAGCAAATCCATAAGATTCATTGTGAGCCAAACGGTATTTTTCCACATAATCCTGAACCATTACCAGAGCATTTATCTGATATTTCTGCAGAGGTTGTAAAGAAAAACGCTGATTTAGGAATAGTAGTAGATCCGGATGTTGATCGTCTTGCTTTAGTTTGCGAAGATGGATCCATGTTTGGCGAAGAATACACGCTTGTTGCTATTTCTGATTATATCTTAAGTAAAAAATCAGGAAATACCGTTTCAAATTTATCATCAACCCGTGCATTACGCGATGTAACTCAAAAGCATGGAGGCAGTTACAAAGCTTCAGCTGTGGGTGAGGTAAATGTGGTGGTTAAAATGAAAGAAACCGATGCAATTATTGGTGGTGAAGGTAATGGTGGTGTAATTTTTCCTGAATTACATTACGGCAGAGATGCATTAGTTGGCATTGCGCTATTTTTGAGTCATTTGGCTGAATCAAACAAAATGTGCAGTATCCTTAAAACTACTTACCCTAGTTATTTCATCTCAAAAAACAAAATTGAATTGACTCCTGAGATTGATGTAGATGGTATTTTAGATAAAATATCTGAGAAATATAAAAGCTTTGAAGTAAATAGAATTGATGGTGTTAAAATCGATTTTGAAAACGAATGGGTTCATTTGCGAAAATCAAATACAGAGCCCATAATACGTATATATGCAGAAGGCGAATACGAAAGTACAGCCACAAACCTTGCTAATAAAATCATTTCAGATATCAAAGGAATGGTAAATTACCACAACGACTAATTGCATTCGTGATGACTTTAGAGAATAGAATTTATTTCGATAACGCAGCAACAACGCCCGTTTATTCAGAGGTTATTGATGCAATGATACCGGTTTTAAAGGAGCAATACGGCAATCCATCATCAACCCATGCACACGGAAGAATTGCAAGAACACTAATAGAAAAAGCACGAAAATCAGTCGCAAAATTATTGAATGTTTCACCTGCTGAGATTTTTTTTACATCAGGAGGCACTGAGGCAGATAATATGGCAATTCGGTGTGCTGTTGAGCATTTGGGAATAAAGCATATCATCTCAACAAAAATTGAGCACCATGCTGTAAAACATACCATTGAACATTTAGTTAGTCAGGGAGCGGTAACAGCAACTTGGCTTAAAGTTACAGAAGATGGAAAAATTGATCTTCAAGAAATAGAATCTATTCTTGCTGAAAATCCTAAATCGTTGGTTACATTAATGCATGGCAACAACGAAATAGGAACTATGATCGACTTAAATGAAGTTGGTTTAATTTGTACCAAATATGGTGCTGTTTTTCATTCAGACACAGTTCAAACTATGGGCTATTTTCCTATGAATTTGGTTGAAACCACGGTTGATATGGTAAATGCTGCAGCACATAAGTTCAACGGCCCTAAAGGTGTAGGTTTTATCTATATCAAAGCTGGATTAGGTATTGGAACAATGATTTTTGGCGGCTCTCAAGAGCGCAATATGCGTGGTGGTACCGAAAATGTTTCTGGTATTGTTGGTTTAGCTAAAGCGCTAGAAATGGCTTATGCTAAAATAGATGAAAAGAGAAATCAAATTTCTGAGTTGAAATCGTATATGATTTCAAAATTAAAAGATCAAATTCAAGGGGTGCAATTTAATGGCGATATTAACGGTCAAAGCCTGTATACGGTGTTAAATGTATCTTTTCCACCCAACGATAAAGCAGAAATGTTGCTATTTAATTTAGACATTGCTGGAATAAGTTGTTCAGGCGGCAGCGCATGTACTAGCGGATCAAACGTTGGCTCGCACGTTTTGGCTGGAATTGGTGCGGACTTAAATCGTCCTTCTATTCGTTTTTCTTTTGGTATGCAAAATACCAAAGAGGAAGTCGATTATACAGTTAACAAACTTTTAGAAATATTGGGGAATTAATTCCCCAATGTTTCTAAAAAAGCAAGTGTATCAATGTTATCGGCATAATCTGTTAAACTAGGTTGTTGACCACTTCCAAAGTTTAAACTATTTGGATACCAACTTTGATCCGAAAATACACATTGAATACTATTCTTATTTTCTTCAATGATTCTTTTTAAATCTTCTTCATTCTCATAAAAACTGTAATAAATAGTCCCAATTGGAGAATGAATTTGGGTACTTTCGCTTAAAAGTAGTAAACCATTATCAAAATAAGGTACGCTATTTACTATAAATCTCGCAAGTTGATAATCGTAATTATTACCGAATTTATGATGATTAATTAGCCCTTTCCAAGATTCAAAAACTGGATAAATTAAAGTTGGGTCTAAACCTTTCGGAAATAAAAACGATGAAATATTTCTACACCCTAATCCAAAATACCGCAATACGTCTTCAGGCAGATTAATTAAATTGTCAAAATCTTCTTTACCGTTAAAAACGGCAACTGAGGTTCTTCCATTTCTTAAGATATTAGGATATTTCCCAAAATAATATTCAAAATAGCGGTTTGTATTATTGCTCCCTGTTGCAATTACAGCATCAAAATCTTTTAAACGTTCTGTAAAAATGACCTTTGAAGCAAGCGTTTTGTCAATTTCTGATAATTTTTGAATAGCCCATGGAATTATAACATCGTCTTTTGAAGACAGTTTTACTTGAGCAGCATGCCCATAAATTAAAATACTGAGTATGTCGTGAAAACCTACCATTGGGATGTTTCCAGCCGGAATTAAACCAATGGTTTTTTGATTTTTTACAGGAAAATTATAGTTTGACACCCAATTTGTTAACTTTTCTTCAGTTAATAAATCAACCCATTGAGATATAGCGTAATGGGTATTTTCTGGATCAAACCATTGGTTTTTATTGTGTATTTTAAAGCTAAGCTCTTCCCATTCAGTGCTGTTTATTGAATTTGCTAGGGATTTTCCCCAAGAACTTAACGATTGTATGGTTGTGGTTAACATTGCTGCAAAATTCAGCAATTCATTTCATAATCAGAATATTTTTGAATAAATTAGGAGTTATTTGAAAACAACTTATTATTTTCGAGCATTATTTAAAAACTAAAGCTATGGCTATTATAATAACCGATGAGTGCATTAACTGTGGAGCATGCGAACCAGAGTGCCCTAATAACGCAATTTATGAAGGTGGTGTTGATTGGGCGTATGCTGATGGTACTGAAGTAAAAGGCGACTTTACTACTTCAACTGGCGAAGCTGCTAACGCAGATGAAAGACATGAGCCAGTAGCCGATGATGTTTATTTTATTGTTCCTGATAAATGCACAGAGTGTGTTGGTTTTCACGAGGAACCGCAGTGTGCTGCTGTATGTCCAGTTGATTGCTGTGTAGAAGATCCAGCGCATAGAGAGACTAAAGAGGCCTTACTTGCACGTAAAAATTCGCTTCATTTGTAAAGCATAAAAAAAGGCCATATGGCCTTTTTTTATGCTTTAGCTTTTATAACTAAGTTCGGAGATAGAATGTAGTTTTTGGATGATCTAGCTGTAGCAAACAAAATAAATTTCACTTTTAGCAAAACAATTTTTTCAGCAATTTTTTGTAAAATCTTTTTAATTCCATTTGCTTCCATAATACCTCCAGTAATAGTTACCTCTGTGTATCCACAAGCTAATAACACCTGACTTGCAGAGGCTGAATTAAATAAAGTTTCATGTGTAAAGTCTCCATTACAGAAAATACCCGGAATTACAGTATCTGCATTTGGTGTTCTCATCAAAATAATGCCGTTAGGTTTTAAATGTTTTTTACATTCTAGTAAAAAACCTACCAATTCATTTTTTGTTAAATGTTCAATTAAATCGATAGCCACGATTACATCTGCTTTTTCTGAACTTGGGTTTAATTTAAAATATTCAAATCCATCGGATTTGTAAACCTTATTTATTCCAACTGAATGCGCTGCCCGTACTTGATCTTCGCTAATATCTAACCCAATAAAATTTGTATAGTTGTTTTTTGAGAGCATATGTAAAAAAGGTCCACAACCACATCCAATTTCAAGTATAAATGAATTTTTAGAATTGGGTAATAAATGCAAAAACTCTTTGTCAAGTTGTTTTGCATTCTGATCTAAAAATAAATTCAGATCAGTAATATTTTTTCCTAAATGAGTAGAGTAATAGTTCGAGTAAAGAACCTCTCTGTAATCTTGTGATGCCATTAATGCAAATAAAAATAAAAAGCACCATAGAATTAATGTTTTCCACAAAAAAGTAGGATTACTTGCAGATAAATAACTTCGATTGTAGTTTAGCGCAATGTTAAGGGAGAAACTTTATCAATATTTTTCAGCAGATACTTCGTTGTTTTTAGCCGGCATAGGCGAATTAACAGCTAAGTATAAATCGTCATATATTGGTAATAGTCAGCATATTAACCCACCATCATTAAAGCTATCATTTAGAGAAACTCAAAGAGAATTTACTGTAAATGATTTGCAACATTGGCAAAAAATAACAGGAAATACATTCTCAAACCTTTCAAATTTGATTTCTGATTTAGTTCAAGAGTTAAACGATGAGATTTTAGAAAGAGGGAGCGCTAACATTTTATTTTTAGGAACGCTTACCCGGGTTGAAAACCAACTCATATTTATCCAAGAAATTGAACAAAATCATTTAAAATCAGCATTTGGTTTAGATTATATACAGTTATTGCCTGTTAAAAACAGCCCATTAATTCTTGAGAAAATTCGTTTTAAGAAAACTAATAGAGTAAAACCAGTGCTTATTGCTGCGATTTTAGTGTTATTTGTTTCTGTTTTTGCATTTAATTTTTTAAATCTAAATGGGGATAAAGTTAATCCTCAGGTTGCGTCCGTAATACCTGAAATTGAATCAACTTTTAACGAAAAACCAATCGAAACTATATTGCAAACGGTAGATTTAGAAAGTAAAACCGATATAAACGTTGAAAATTCAAATCATAAAATAGATAACACAACTTCTGTTTCTGAAAATATCAATACAAATTATCATGTAATTGTAGGTTGTTTCAAAAACAGCCAGAACGCAATAACCTTGGTAAATTCTCTAATTGAAAAAGGCTTTTCAAGCGCTTCCATAGTTGACACAAATCCCAATGGCTTAATCCGCGTAAGCATTAGTGGTTTTCAGTCTGAAATGGAAGCTGAGGCTGCATTAGAAAAGCAGTATAACCAAGTAAATTCATCAGCTTGGGTATATCACAAAAGCAACTAATCTATTGGTTGTAAAATTCTATTGGTTGTAAAATTAAACCACTCAAAACTTTAGGTTCGAAACTTGTTGATTTTGGAGGCATAATTAATCCTTGGTTAGCAATTTCAAATATGCATTCGACCGATGGAGATTTGCAAATAAAAATAGCTTCTACATCTATTGCATTTAATATGGATTTGAAATAATTTAAAGAAATATTTTTGGGATGGAAAGCTAAATGTGGATCAGTTTTTGGATCTTCAATTCCAAAAATTGGCTCAAGAATATACTTTTGTAAAATTGAAACGTCAAGTTTAGATAATGTATCATTTCCTATCTCAACTTCTTTTTTAAGTGTAAGTTGAAACGATGTATCTTTAAAGCAAAGTATAAAAGTATTGTCAGTCAATGGTTTATAGTAGCTTTGTTCTAGATCTACTTCAGAAATAGAAAATTCTTTTTCCAGTTCTTCTAATATCTTTTCTCTAGTCTTATTATATAAAGTTTTGACAATTCGAACAAATGGGTGTACAATAAGTTGGTTTGCGGGAATCAGAATTGCTGGAAAATAATTGCATTTATTGCCTTCTAATTCTGAAAGATTTGCAGATGCTTTCGCTCTATGGTGCCCATCAGCAATGTAAAAGTTTGGCATTCCAGAAAACACATTTTCGAAAAATTGTATTTCAGTTTCTTCCGAAATTTCCCAAATTTTAATCTTTATACCTGCGGGGTGTTTAAGTGTATATAGAGGCTCTGAAATATGCGATATTTTGCGAATATGAGAATCGATGCTTAGTTTATTTTTATAAGTCAACATAACAGGCGTAGTATTTAAGCCAAGTCCATTAATAAAATTCTGCAAATGATTTTCGCGTTCTACCCGTGTGTTTTCGTGTTTTTTTATTAAGCCATTATTATAGTCACAGGTTGATACCAATCCAATAATTCCTGATTGTGTATGCCCTTGAAATTGTGTTTGGTAAATGTAAAATGCTGCCTTTTCTGATAAATTATAAACATTCTTTTCAATAAATGTGTGAAATATTTTTTTAGCAGATTGGGCCATTAATGCAACATTTGCCGTATTATCTGGTGAAGCTGCTGCTAATACGCGGTTAAATGAAAATGGATTTGTACCCTGAATAAATTTCTTGCTATATGAGTTATAAATCGTGTCAGGGCCTAATAGTACATTTTGTGCACAATGATTTTCTGGTATATAGGCTTTGAAAGGTTTGAATTCAGGCATTAAAGAATTAAATTATGCTAAAAAGGCTATTATTTTTTCTGCAAGTTCATCTCCAATTCTTTCTTGAGCTTCAGCAGTTGAAGCTCCAATATGTGGAGTTAATGAGATTTTTGGATGATGCAAAATTGCCAAAGATGGGGTTGGTTCATTTTCGAAAACATCTAAACAAGCAAATCTGACTTTGTTAGAATCTAATGCTTCGATAAGTGCAACTTCATTGATAACTCCTCCTCGGGCACAATTCACAATTCCAACACCATCTTTCATTTTTTCAAATTCATCATGACCAATTACAGCCGAATTCTTTTGACCAGGAACATGGATTGATATATGGTCGGATATAGATAAAAGTGTATTGAACTCAACGATGTTAATCCAAGGAAATAATGCTAAGAAAGACTCTTTTATAGAAATGTTTTCAAACATCAAATCTGATGTAACTACTTTCATTCCAATGCCTTGAGCAATTTTACCTACTTCTTGTCCAATCCTTCCAAAACCTATAATACCTATTGTTTTTCCAAATAATTCTGTACCCGCAGCAAATGTTTTTTTAAGTCCATTAAAGTTTGAACCTCCTTCTTCAGCCATTCTTCTATTCGATTCTGGCAAAAAACGACATGCGCCAAATAAATGTGCAAAAACCAATTCTGCTACCGATCGAGAAGATGCTGCAGGTGTGTTTATTACGTTTATAGCTTTAGAAATAGCATAATCTACATCAATATTGTCCATGCCAACACCAGCTCTAGCGATAAATTTTAGTTGTGGATTAGCATCTATTAACTCTTTTCTAACCTTGGTTGCACTACGTACAATGATACCCTGATATTCATTTAAAGAATTGGTTAAAGTATCCTGTGGAATAAACTCAGTATCAACTATAAAACCAGCATTTTCTAAAGCTAGTTTACCTGCTAAATCTATGCCATCATTGGCAAGAATTTTATATTTATTATCCATTTTTACGCTCAAATTCTTTCATTACGTCTACTAAAACCTGTACACTTTCAATCGGCATTGCGTTGTAAATCGATGCTCTAAAGCCACCAACTGATCTGTGCCCCTTTAATCCACTTATATTCGCTTCTTTTAATATATTTAAGAATATATCTGTGTTTTTTTCATCTTTTGGTATGAAGCATACGTTCATATCTGATCTGTCGTAGGCATTTGCTGTGCCTTCAAATAAACCATTTTTATCAATTTCGTTGTATAATAAATCAGCCTTTGTTCTGTTTTTTTGATGAATTGCCGAAACGCCTCCTTGATTTTCAAGCCACTGCAAGGTTAAATAACTTACATAAATTGAAAAAACTGGAGGGGTATTATACATGCTTTCACTATCAATATGGATTTTATAATCCAACATGGTTGGGATGTTTCGGGTTGTTTTTCCTAAAACATCATCCTTAACAATTACTAAAGTTGCACCAGCAGGACCCATATTTTTTTGCGCACCTGCATATATTAGCGAAAATTTATCGGCTTCAATTGGTCTGCTAAACATATCGCTCGACATGTCGCATACTAATGGTACAGGGCAATCGTAAGGGAAATCCTTGATTTGAGTTCCGTAAATGGTATTATTAGATGTAATATGGAGATAATCGGAATTTTCTGGAATCGAGTACCCCTTTGGGATATAAGAATAGTTTTTGTCTTCTGAACTTGCAACTAAAACAGTATTACCCATTTTTTTTGCTTCTTGATATGCCTTTTTAGCCCAAACGCCTGTGTTTAAATAAGCAGCTTGGCCATCTAAACTTAAAAGATTAAATGGAACCATAGCAAATTGGGTACTTGCGCCTCCTTGTAAAAATAAAACGCTATAACCCTTTGGTAAATTTAATAAACGCTTCACCATTACTTGGATATCATCCATTACCTCAACCCAATCTTTGCTTCTATGCGAAATTTCAAGTAGCGAAAGATTTGAGTTTTTAAAGTTGATACATGCTTCAGCCGATTTTCTTAAAACCTCTTCGGGTAAAATGCCTGGTCCAGCACTGAAATTGTGCACTTTATTGGTCATAACTTTATTTAGCGTTTAAATTTATTGTTAAGGAAATATAATTAGAATACTGATTTTGTGTACCTGAACCTACATTGGTGAGGGCATAATCTAATGCAATGCCATTATACTTAAAACCAATTCCTAAGCTGGGCTGAACAGAAAATGTATTTTTCAGATCGTTATTTAGAACTTGTTGAAAAGTGTTTAAGCCTCCTCTTATAAAAACAATATCACTTATTGAGGTTGTTATACCAAAGGATGGATCTAAACTGAAAAACTTAGTTTTTAAAAGAGTGTTTCTTCTTCCGTCTGTAGTTAGGGTAATATTCGCTTCAGGTTTTAGCGTAATATCCTCAGTTATGGTTATTGGGTAATTAAGTCCGCCAATAATAGATGGTCTTGTTATTTCTATTGAAGAAACTGGAATATTATTACCAGTTGATTGCAGTACTTCTTGGTATTGTTTTAGGTTGAATTTCCAAGCATTAAAAGTGGATGTAACATCTCTGATAACTATCCCCCAACCAAATTTTTCAAGTTGTTGTTGGGCTCCAATGTCAATACCAAATCCCCAAGATTCAGCAAAATTGCCAGCAACCCTTCGTATTATTTTTGCTGTTGCACCAAAACGAACTTCATCAAAACCAAAAGCTTTCCCATACGATAATAAAAATGCTTGATCTACAGATGAAAAACCGGTAACATTTGCATAGTTAATTTGTCCAGATGGGTCAATTAATTGCATCGTGTTCGGAATATTATCAATACCAAAGCGAATGTAGTTGAAAGCTAGGCCGCTTACTTCATCAATTTTAAAAGCCAATGAAGCTTGATCAAAATTGGCAATCCCAGAAAAATATTCGGCATGCATGGCACTAATTTGTCTAGCATACTCGCCAGATGCTAAGCCAGCAGGATTCCAATATCCTGCCTGTCCCTCAGTAACTGAGGATATTACAGCGTTCCCAAGTCCCATTGATGAGGCATGTGCACCAATTTTCAAAAATTCATTACTGTATTTCTGACCCTTTGATTGATAAAATATCAACAAAAATATTGTTAAGAATAGGGGCTTAATTAAACGTAAAAGCATCGTATAGTCACACAAAAATAATAGAACTTATTACTTTATTTTCAGGAATATGCTTGAATTTAAACTTACTATTTATTTTTGAGCCATGAATTCAGATTTTATTGAAGAATTAAAATGGAGAGGCCTCCTTCATGATATTATTCCAGGCACAAAGGAAAAACTTAACGAAGAGAAAATAGCAGCGTATATTGGGTTTGACCCAACCGCTGATAGTTTGCATATTGGCTCATTGGTTCAAATTATGCTTTTAGTTCATTTGCAAAGAGCCGGTCATAAACCCATTGCTTTGGTTGGTGGAGCTACTGGAATGATTGGTGATCCAAGTGGGAAATCAGAAGAAAGAAATTTATTGTCAGAGGATATTTTAAACCACAACGTGGTTTGTATTGAAAACCAATTGAGAAAATTTCTAATTTTTGATGGAATTGAAAACTCAGCCGAAATTGTTAATAATTACGATTGGTTTAAAGATTTCAATATTTTAGATTTCATGAGAAACATAGGTAAGCATTTAACGGTTAGTTATATGTTAGCAAAAGACTCTGTGAAAAAGAGGTTAGAAACCGGAATATCATTTACAGAATTTAGTTACCAATTAATCCAAGGCTACGATTTTTATTGGCTTTGGAAGAATAAGGGCGTGAAACTCCAAATGGGTGGCTCTGATCAATGGGGAAATATAACTGCTGGTACAGAGTTAATTCGTAGAATTGGTGGGGGAGAAGCCTATGCTTTTACAGCTCCTTTATTAACTAAACCAGACGGCAGTAAGTTTGGAAAATCAGAAGGCGGAAACGTTTGGTTAGATGCCAATAGAACAAGCCCTTATAAATTTTACCAGTTTTGGTTGAATGTACCTGATGAAGAGGCTAAGAAATACATACTTATTTTTACTTTGTTATCAAAAGAGAAAATAGAAGCCTTAATTAATGAGCACGATCAAACCCCGCATCTTCGTTTATTACAAAAAACTTTAGCTGAAGAAATAACTGTTAGAACTCACGGTGTTGAAGAATTTAACAATGCAGTTAATGCTAGCAGTATATTATTTGGTAATTCAACGGAGGATACTTTAAAAACATTAAATGAGAAAACACTCTTATCAGTGTTTGAAGGTGTACCTATGCCTCTAATAAGCTTAAATAAACTGACTAAAGGTGTTTCAATTGTTGAGTTTTTAAGTGATGATACTGGAATTTTTGCTTCAAAGTCGGAGGTAAAGCGAGCGATAAAAGAAAACTCGATAAGTATTAATAAAGTTAAGTTTTCTGGGGATGAAAACTATCAAATTACACACAATCATTTGATATCTAACAAATTCATACTAGTACAAAGAGGAAAAAAGAATTTTTATCTTGTAAGTTTTACTCAATAATCTACATAATTTTTAAATAATTAGTGAATTAATTTTTGAAAAATTGCGTATTTCTACGCAGATTTTGCATTGCTCTTCTGTTTATATTTGTATTGTAAGTGAAGTTAATTTATACATGTTGTTCAATAGTGGTTGTTTAAATAAAAAAGGTTAGGGTTTAATGGTTTGTGCCTTCAGCGATGGGGGCACATTTATTTTAATTACTATATATAGTATTTAATTTAGAATTTTAAAAGAAAATCACTATTTTTGCAACGCTTTTTTTTGAAAGCAAGAAAGGAATTTTAAATTAATGTCAGAAAAAGAACCAGGAAACAAAACTGTTCAAGAAGTTAATTCTTCTAGGTCTATCTCTCCCTCCGATTTCGATTGGGATGCATTCTCTAACGCTACAGGTGCCGGCAATTACAGCACTGATGATCGCTCACGTATGGAAGATTTATACACACGTACGTTGAGTACGGTACAAGCGAACGAAATCGTTCAAGGTACTGTCGTTTCAATGAACGATCGTGATGTAGTAATTAACATAGGTTTTAAATCAGACGGTATGGTTCCGATGTCGGAATTTAAGGATATCGCAGATTTGAAATTAGGTGATACCGTTGAGGTATTAATCGTTGATCAAGAAGATCGTAATGGCCAATTACATTTATCTCGCAAGATTGCCAAATTGGTTAAAGCTTGGGATAAAATCGTTTATGCAAACGAGAACGATGTAATTATTGAAGGTCGTGTTAAAAGTCGCACAAAAGGCGGTTTAGTAGTTGAAGTAGAGGGTGTTGAGACGTTTTTGCCAGGATCACAAATTGATGTTAAACCAGTTCGTGATTATGACCAATACGTAGGTAAAACTATGGAGTTCAAGGTTGTTAAGGTAAATCATGTCCTTAAGAACGCAGTTGTTTCGCACAAAATATTGATCGAAAACGATATCGAAGCTCAAAAGAATGACATAATTTCTAAATTAGAAAAAGGTCAGGTTCTTGAAGGTATTGTTAAAAACATGACTGATTTCGGTACATTTATCGACTTGGGTGGTGTTGACGGTTTATTACACATTACAGATATATCATGGGGTAGAATCAATCATCCATCGGATGTATTGAGTTTAGACCAGAAAATTGAAGTGGTTGTATTAGACTTTGACGATCACAAGAAGCGTATCTCTTTAGGTATGAAGCAATTAACTGCTCATCCTTGGGATAGCTTAACTGCAGAGTTAGAAGTTGGCAATGTTGTAACTGGTAAAATTGTTACCATTACAGATTACGGCTCCTTTGTTGAAATTTTGCCAGGTGTTGAAGGTTTGATTCACGTTTCAGAAATGTCATGGAGTCAGCACTTACGCAACCCACAAGATTTCCATAAAGTAGGTGACGAGGTTAAGGCTGTTATTTTATCAATTGATAGAGAAGACCGCAAAATGTCGTTAGGCATTAAGCAACTTTCTGATGATCCTTGGATTAACATTTCAGACAAGTACCCTGTTGGTTCACGCCATAAAGGAATCGTTCGTAACTTAACTAACTTTGGATTATTTGTTGAATTAGGCGAAGGTGTTGATGGATTAGTTCACGTAAGTGATTTATCATGGACTAAGAAAATTAACCACCCTGCAGAATTTACTAAGAAAGATCAAGAATTAGAAGTAATTGTTTTAGATATCGATTTACAAAACCGTAGATTGAGTTTAGGTCACAAGCAATTAGAAGAGAATCCTTGGGAAGTTTTCGAAACAATTTTCTTAGAAGGTTCTATTCACCAAGGAACCATCGTTACCGTTGAAGACAAAGGTGCAATTATCGCTATGCCTTATGGCTTAGAGGCTTATGCACCTAAAAAACAACTTACGAAAGAAGATGAGTCATCATTAGTTTTAGACGAGCAAGCAGATTTCAAGATTGTTGAATTTAATAAAGACAGTCGTAGAATCGTTGTTTCTCACTCTCGTGTTTGGCAGGATAAAAAAGATGATGTTCGTAAAGCAGAAGAAACTTCTGTTCAAGATGATTTGAAAAAAATCAAGAAAAAAGCTAAAACTGTTGATTTAGGCACTTTAGCTGAACTTGATGTTCTTTCAGAAATTAAGAACAAAATGATCAAATCTGAAAAGAAAGCACAATCTGATGCTATCGATAAGATGGATGCTAAAATGAAAGAGAAAGACGATTCTGAAGAAGAAGCGTAATAACTTTTAAATAAACTAAGGCCTCTCATTTGGAGGCCTTTTTTTTGTCCTAAATTTGAGCATGAATTATTGGATTTTGAAATCAGAGCCAGATGTGTTTGGTTTTGATCAGTTAATAAAAGAAAAAATAGCAACTTGGGATGGAGTGAGAAATTATCAAGCACGAAATAACTTGAAACTCATGCAGGTTGGTGATATAGCTTTGTTTTATCACTCCAATATTGGGCTTGAAATTGTAGGTGAAGCAAAAATAGTAGAGTCATTTTTTCAAGATCCGACTACTGACGATGATAAGTGGGTTGCAGTAAAAGTTGCTCCAATTCGTAAATTCAAAAAAACTTTACAATTATCCCAAATTAAAGCAGATGATGTACTAAAAAACATTGCTTTGGTTAGAAATGGACGATTGTCCGTAATGCCATTAACTAAAACAGAATACTCTCATATTTTGGCTTTAATAAGTTGATATACAACATATCATATTTCTAAACTGTATAAAATTGGTAATTGGTAAAGGCTTTTAGCTTAAAAAAATCTGCCTTTTCTATAAAGATTTGCTTTTCTTTGTTTTCTTATTTTTTTGAATGGTTAATTTAAAGTTTAAACAAAAAAAACAGACAGTTATTTGGTTAGTAACCTTCGGACTTCTTTTTTTTGGATCTCATATTAATTTAAAAGCTTCAAATGATTTATTTGCACGAGGAGCAAGGGCATGGGGGATGGGTAATGTTTCGGTTTCAAATGCAGACGCGTTTTCCTATGCAAATAACCCTGCAGGATTAGCAGAGTTAAAGAATATTACTTTTGGAGGATATGCAGATAATCGATTTTCAATTCCTGGTTTAGGAATGCAAAGCGCTGTGCTAAGCATCCCTGTAAAAATTGGAGGAATAGGAATTGGTTTCCAGAACATGGGTTTCAGTACTTTTACAGAACAAAGATTTGGAATTGCTTACGGAAGATGGTTTGGTAAATTAGCTTTTGGAATGAAATTGAATTATTTGAGAATGTCGAATAACGAAACAGCATCTCAAATTAATGCTGATTTAGGTATTCTCGCAAAGCTGAATACAAAGTGGACTTTGGGTTTTCATGTATATAATCCAGTTAAAAAATCCTTTGGGCAAGACGATAGAATAAGAGAAAACACGATAACTCGTTTAGGATTGTCGTATATTATTTCAGATAAAGTGCTTTTTTGTACTGAAGCGGAAAAAGAGTTTGAGCAAAACGTAAACGTAAGAGCTGGTGTAGAATATAAACCAGTTGAACATTTTTTCATTAGGGCAGGAATGGGGAATGGTACAACAGCTCAAAGTTTTGGATTAGGATACAGATCAAATCAACTTCAAATCGATGTTTCATCTACGTGGCATCAACAATTAGGGATTACACCAAGGATAAGTATAATAGCATGGTTAAACAAAAAATAGAGAAATGTTTTTTAGTAGTGTTTTTTCTATTATTTGGTTATACTGCTAGTTCTCAAGTAGTTCCTCCAACCGAAGACACTCAAACAGAAGATTTATTACAATCCGTTTTAGAATCTACCGACACCGAAGTAGATTTTACGGATATGTTTGATCAACTGGAAATATATAAACGTAGGCCCTTAAATATAAATAAGGTTACCCTTGACGAATTGAGTTTTATGGTTGTTTTAAGCGGTAAGCAAATCCAATCTTTAATCTATTACAGGGCTAAAAATGGGCCGTTTATTTCTATTTGGGAACTGCAAGCAATTCCAGACTGGGATATAAACACAATTTACGCTGTATTACCTTATTTAACGTTAAAGGATAGTCTTTTTCAAAAATACAAAGCAAAGGATTTTCTAACACAAGGTCGTCATGATATAATCATGCGTTCAAGGTCCTATATTGAGCCGCAAGCAGGATATGCAGACTCATTAAAAACGTTGGGGAAAACCAGATATATGGGCGATTCATTCAATCAATTTATACGGTATCGTTATCGATTGGGAAGTAAGGTAAGCTTTGGTATAACAGCAGAAAAAGACGCGGGAGAAGAGTTTTTTAAGGGCAGCAATAAAAATGGATTCGATTTTTATTCGGGTCATCTTATGATTACCAACATTGGGCCTATAAAAAAACTCATAATTGGCGATTTTATGATGCAATGCGGGCAAGGTCTATCCATGTGGAATGGATTTGCAATCGGAAAAACACCCTATATTTTTAGTATGAAAAGGCTAGGAACAGGGTTAAGGCAATACACATCTGTTAACGAAGCCTTATTTCAAAGAGGAGCAGCAATTACATTGGGCATCAATAAAAAACTAGATTTTACCGTGTTTGCATCAAAAAACAAGATAGATGCTAGAGTTGATACAGTAACTGGAATTATTGATTCTGCTAGTTTTTTTCAGGAAGAACAACTTAATACTTTTTACGAGAGCGGATATCACCGTACAGCAACCGAAATTAGAAACAAAAACACAACAACACGTCAAGTATTTGGAGGTAGACTTTTATATAAAGACAAAACCTTAAGGCTTGGGTTAAATGGGAGTTATACTCAATTAAATGTAGGTGTGGTTAAAGGAAACAAGACCTACGATGTTTATGACTTTACTGGTAAATCATTAGCTTCATTTTCTACCGACTACGAATACAGTTTCAAAAACATGTTGTTGTATGGAGAGATTGCTGCAAATGGATTAGGAAAAGTTGCAGCTGTAAATGGAGCAATCATTACACTTGATAGTAAATTGGCTGTAATTGTACATAACAGATATATTCCGGCTGATTATTTTAGTTTTTTCATGAATCCTGTTACAGAAAGTAGTGGTCGGAATGAAAAAGGGACATTATTGGGATTTATTTTAACGCCCCATAAAACTTTATCCGTAACTACTTATATGGATAGATTCACTTTTGGTAAACTGAAATTCGGGGTTGATGCACCATCTTCTGGATATGATTTATTTTCAGAAGCAAGGTACAATCCAAATAAAACTCAGCAATTTTATTTACGTTTTAGACAACGTTTAAAACAGGAAAATACATCAAACCCAGATGCAATAGTTGACTATTTAGACAACACTTTAAGGCATAATTTTCGTTTAAATGGAAGCTACAGAACTTCACCCAATGTTAGAATGCAATCTAGAGTAGAATGGTCTAGGTATAAAAAAGGAGAAGGTACAGCTGAAAATGGATATGTTATGTTTCAAGACATAAACTTCAAAATCCCTAAAAAGAGGATTGATTTATCGTTTAGATACGCAACGTTTGAAACAAAGAGTAACGATACAAGAATTTATGCCTACGAAACCGATGTATTGTATATGTTTAGTATACCTGCCTATTATGGTCGTGGTACACGCTTTTATAGCGTAATACATTTCAAACCAATGAAAAAAGTTGACGTTTGGCTAAGATATGCGCAAACTACTTGGTATGATAGAAAGGTTGTAAGCTCTGGATTGGATTTAATAAATGGCAATTCAAGATCTGATTTTCGTATTCAAGCTAGAATTCAACTTTAATTCAATTTATATTTAAAAAATAAAGCAATTACAGGAATAAGTTATGGGACGCGCATTTGAAAAACGCAAGGGTGCAAAGATGGCCCGTTGGGACAAAATTGGAAAAGCATTTACCCGATTAGGAAGAGAAATCTCGATGGCTGTAAAACAGTCTGGTCCAGATACTGAAAATAATCCACGATTGAGAGCGGCTATAGCAACTGCTAAGGCATTGAATATGCCAAAAGACAAAATGCTGTCAGCTATCAAAAAAGCTTCTTCTAGAGATGAAAAGGACTACGAAGAGGTGATTTATGAAGGATACGGACCTCATGGTGTAGCAATAATTATTGTAACCGCAACGGATAACAATACCCGAACAGTTGCAAATATGCGTCACATTTTTTCTAAGTATGGAGGCAGTATTGGCAAATCAGGATCGTTAGATTTTATTTTTACTCGAAAAGGACTCTTTAAATTTGAAGCAAACTCGATTAACCTAGATGAAGTTGAACTTGATTTAATTGATTTAGGTGCAGAAGATATTGTTACTGAAGATGAGGGACAAATTTTAGTGTATACTCAATTCTCAGATTTTGGTGCAATGCAAAAAGGGCTTGAAGAAAAAGGATTCAATTTTATGAGTGCTGAACTTTGTTTTGTGCCTAATTCTACAACGGCATTGGCCGAAGAACATGAAGACGATATTTTTACTATTGTTGATAAGTTTGAACAAGATGAAGATGTTCAAAACGTGTATATAAACGTTGAATAAAAAACGTTTTTTACATTGCCCCCAAAAAGTCAGCAGCTAATTTGGGGGGCAATTTTATGTTCCCATTTCTTCAATCATATCAGATTCAATAGTTAAAAGTCTATTCCCATTTCTGATACTGGCATTATACATTGCTTTAGCAACCGTATTTGCAGATATTCCTCTGTATTTTTTCAACGGACCAAGCATTAAATAATGCAATGCTTTAGCAACTGCTATTCCAATTGTTTCTTTAACTCGAACTTCTTTTCTATCGCCAAATAATATCGAAGGCCTGACTATGATTAGCCTTTCAAAATTCAACCTTTTTAAATATTCTTCAACCTTTCCTTTGACTCTACTGTAATAAATAGATGAGTTTGAATTGGCGCCCATACTAGAAACGTAAACAAATTGTTTAACAGCACTTTGTTTCGATAATTTTGCAATTTCGGCTACAAGTTGATAATCAATCTTATAAAATTGACCACGACTGCCAGCATTTTTTAATGTTGTTCCTAAAGAGCAATACACAGCATGGCAGCCTTGAAAAACATCAGCGTGATTTTCAAGATGATTAAAGTCAATAATTTCTTGCTTTAAGTTAGGGTGCTTTAGCTCAATTTTATGCCTTAAAAGTGCCACTACGGTAGCATTTTCGTCATTTTTTAAAAGTACAGAAATAAGTTTTGAACCAACTAATCCTGATCCGCCCACTACAATTATTTTTCTATTCATAAAATTGTTTAAATCTATGCTTTTTCGCTTGCAAAATGTTAAATTTGCGTGACTTTTTAGAGAAAAATTATTAATTATAATCCACAATAAATTTAACAAATGAGCAATAAAGTACCTATTACGGTAGCCCATGGAGATGGTATCGGTCCAGAAATTATGGATGCAACGCTTCGTATTATACAAGCTGCTGGAGCACAAATCGAAATTGAAGAGATTAAGATTGGTGAAAAAGTATATTTATCAGGTAATACTGCTGGTATTGAGCCTTCTGCCTGGGAATCATTACGTAGAACAAAAGTTTTTTTAAAGGCTCCAATTACTACTCCTCAAGGGGGTGGTTTTAAGAGTTTAAATGTAACTACACGCAAAACGTTAGGTTTATATGCTAACGTTCGTCCTTGCATTACGTATAATCCTTTTGTACAATCTAGTTATCCAGACATGGATGTGGTTATCATCCGTGAGAACGAAGAAGATTTATATGCAGGAATTGAACATCGCCAAACTCAAGATGTTTACCAGTGTTTAAAATTGATAACTCGTCCTGGTAGCGAGAAAATTGTTCGTTATGCATTTGATTACGCAGTAGCAAACAACCGCAAGAAAGTATCTTGTTTTGTAAAAGACAATATCATGAAATTAACCGATGGTTTGTTTCATAAAGTATTTGATGAAATCGCTGCTGAATATCCTCAAATCGAATCAGAGACTTGGATTGTAGATATTGGTGCTGCAAAGCTAGCAACTGCTCCACAAATGTTTGACGTTGTTGTAATGGAGAACTTGTATGGTGATATTTTAAGCGATGTTACGGCACAAATGACAGGTTCAGTTGGTTTAGCGGGATCATCAAACATTGGCGAAAACTTCGGAATGTTTGAAGCGATTCACGGTTCAGCGCCAAAACGTGCTGGTCAAAATATTGCAAATCCATCTGGTTTATTATTAGGGGCTGTTTTAATGTTGATTCATATCGATCAACCTGAAGTGGCAAGCGTAGTACATAATGCTTGGTTGAAAACGTTAGAAGATGGTCTTCATACCTACGACATTTATCACGAAGGTGTAAGTAAGCAAAAGTTAGGTACAAAAGAGTTTGCTGATGCAGTTATTGCGCGTGTTGGTCAAGAGCCTTCAGTTCTTAAAGCGGTAAAGTATGTGCAAACAGATGGAATTAAATCTAAAAAAGTTTCTGATGTTATCGAACAGAAGAAAGAATTGGTTGGAGTTGATGTGTTCTTAGATTGGAAAAAAGGCTCTCCAGACGATTTAGGAGAAGTATTAAAACTAACTTCTACTAATGCATTAAATTTAAAATTAATTTCAAATAGAGGTGTTAAAGTTTGGCCAAACGGTATGGCTGAGACTTTTTGTGTAGACCATTGGAGATGTCGTTTTAAGCGCACCAATGAGAACGAAGCATTATCTCACGCTGATGTTATTGATATATTAAAGAGTGTAAGTGCAGCTGGTTTTGATTTTATTAAAACAGAGCATTTATATAATTTTGATGGAGAAGCAGGCTATTCTTTGGCTCAAGGAGAATAATTTAATATCCATTTCAAATAAAAATAGCTGCCCTTGGGCAGCTATTTTTATTTGTGTATATGTTTAGTTTCATAACATTATTGATGGCACCTATCCCCTTTTGATGGAGTGAAGGCGTAGCCGAAACGAAATCAAAAGGGGGGTGGAAAAAAGTTGATTATTTTTGTTTTACTAACAAATAAAAATAATTATGCAAC
>CAMTUB010000013.1:0-22863 GCA_947084835.1 uncultured Bacteroidota bacterium
CTTCCGATCTTTATAACTCATCCGGCCAAATAGCCATGAACAGGAAGTATAATTTGTTGCCCGGCTTAAATCAGGTACTGGTAGATGTTAATGATCTGGCGACTGGAATTTATTTTGTCTCCTATTCAGACGGTAGAATAATCCAGCGATTTAGATTTTCGATAGCCCGGTAAATAATACCCAACAGCACGAATCTTATATTCCAGAATAGTGTTATCCCGGAATTTTATTCTAATTTTACTATAGCTGATACGCTAAACATGCTTTTTGTATTGAAATAAGTTTACAACTGATGAAACAAAAACTCGATCCCACCGACCGTAAGATTTTAGAAATCTTGCAAACGAATTCAAATATTACCAACGCCTTGCTTGCCCAGGAAATCGGGTTGTCACCGGCTCCGACCCTCGAGCGGGTAAAAAAATTAGAAAACTCGGGTGTTATAAAAAGTTATCATGCTGTCATTGATATGGCCAGTGTTGGTTTAGGTGTTTCTACGTTTGTGATGGTGTCGTTAAAAGGTCATAACAAAGAAAACATTGCCAAGTTTATGAGTGCCATCCAACAGATTGATGAGGTAATTGAATGTCATCATGTAACCGGTCAGGCTGATTTCATTTTAAAGATTGTTGCATCGGATATTCCAGCCTATCAAAATCTGATGTTGGAAAAAGTTACTAACATAGAAGTGGTTGACAATATGCAGACCACTGTTATTCTTTCAACCTTTAAGGATAGTAAAGTAGTTCCGTTGCCATGAGTGTTACAGAATCAACCAAAACATTAATTCTGAATACTGAACAAGTCAATCAGAAAATCAGACGCATCGCCTACGAAATTTTTGAAAACAATTTCAAAGAGAAATCGCTGGTGCTTGCGGGTATAGACGGCCAGGGATATTCCTTTGCCAAACTTTTAGCAACCGAATTGGAGACTATTACTGAAATTCAATTGAAAGTAGTTAAAGTCACGCTGGATAAGTTAGCGCCACAACAAGCTGAAGTTGTTTTAGACGTAGAGGCAAAAGATCTTAAAAAGAAATGTATTATCCTGGTGGATGATGTATTGAATTCAGGCCGCACCCTCGCCTATGGTATTAAACCCTTTCTGGCAACAGAAGTAAAAAAAATAGAAGTAGCAGTGCTGGTCAATCGTAGCCACACGACCTTTCCCATAATGCCTACGTATACCGGATATCAATTGACAACTATGCTAAACGACCACGTAGAAGTGGTGTTGGGTAAGAAATCCGCGGTTTATCTTCTTTAATTTAATTAATGCTATAGTGTCCATTCATAAATCCTCAGACATAAAAAAAATTACTACTCACCAGCTTCAGGAAATGAAAAACCGGGGCGAAAAGATAGCTATGCTTACCGCCTATGATTACAGCATGGCTCGTATTGTGGATGGTGCGGGTATCGATGTAATTCTGGTGGGGGATTCAGCCTCTAATGTTATGGCTGGCAATGAGACTACCTTACCCATCACACTTGATCAAATGATCTATCATGCCTCGTCTGTGGTGAAAGCAGTGAAGCGGGCTTTGGTGGTGGTGGATATTCCCTTTGGCTATTATCAAGGCAGCTCAGGCGAAGCACTACGATCTTCGATCCGCATCATGAAAGAATCGGGAGGCCATGCTGTTAAATTGGAGGGCGGAAGTGAAGTGAAAGACTCTGTGTTGAGGATCTTAAGTGCCGGTGTACCTGTGATGGGGCATCTTGGATTAACGCCACAGTCTATCTATAAGTTTGGAACCTATACCGTGCGGGCGAAAGAGGAGGTAGAAGCAAATAAATTATTAGAAGATGCTCACCTTTTGCAGGAGAGTGGATGTTTCGCCATCGTTTTGGAAAAGATTCCGGCTGAATTAGCAAAAAAGGTAGCCTCAAGTTTAGCTATTCCTGTGATTGGAATTGGTGCCGGCCCCGATGTGGATGGACAAGTACTCGTTATGCAAGATATGTTGGGCATCACAAAAGACTTTAAGCCTCGTTTTCTACGCAGGTATGCAGATTTACATTCGGTGATGACAGGCGCCATTGGTAACTATGTAGCGGATGTAAAAGCGCGCGACTTTCCCAATCAGGAAGAGAAGTATTGAGCGGTAGTTTTAAATAGCTCGATTATTTATAATTTCGCCAAGGTTTAATAGCCCGGTAATTTTTAAAAACTAACATACAATGAGCGAACAGAAGATAACGATTAACAAGGGACTGCTGAATGTTCCTGATAATCCAACTATCCCTTTTATTGAAGGTGATGGCACGGGACCAGATATTTGGTCGGCATCACAACTGGTTTTTGACAAAGCAGTTGAAAAGGCCTACGGTGGTAAGAAAAAAATAAACTGGAAAGAGGTGCTGGCGGGCGAGAAGTCGTTCAATAAAACTGGGAACTGGTTGCCCGATGAAACGCTGGATGCATTCAGAGAATACCTGGTGGGTATTAAAGGACCACTTACCACGCCTGTGGGCGGAGGTATTCGTTCGTTAAATGTAGCCTTACGTCAGATTTTGGATTTATATGTGTGCCTTCGTCCTGTAAAGTGGTATAAGGGAGTTCCGTCACCGGTAAAAAATCCGGGTGCGGTTGATATTGTGCTTTTCCGTGAGAACACAGAAGACATCTATGCGGGTATCGAATTCGCAGCGGGTACACCAGAATCACAAAAGGTATTGGATTTTCTTGAGAAAGAGTTTCCTAAAGAATTCAAAAAGATTCGTTTCAATACGAAGGCGAAATCAGAAGAATTCTGGAAAATGGTAGGCGCTACCAACGTGAACAACGATGTGCAGGTGGGCCTTGGTATTAAAGCAGTAAGCTATAGCGGTAGCGTGCGTTTGATTCACAGTGCAATTTCATATGCCGTTAAGTTTAATAGAAAGTCGGTTACGCTTGTGCATAAGGGTAACATCATGAAATATACCGAAGGCGCTTTCCGCGATTGGGGCTATGGTGTAGCGGAAGAATATTTCGGTGACAAAGTTTATACCTGGAGCAAGTGGGAAAAAACAAAAAAGGAAAAAGGCGAAGAAGCTGCTAATGCTGAGCAGAAGGCCGCGTTGGCATCAGGCAAAATTTTGATCAAAGATTCTATTGCGGACATTACACTACAACAAATTTTAACGCGCCCCGAAGACTTTGATGTAATTGCTACACTCAATTTAAATGGTGATTATGTAAGTGATGCTTTGGCAGCTCAGGTAGGCGGCATTGGTATTGCACCGGGTGCAAACATCAACTATATCACAGGTCACGCGATCTTTGAAGCTACCCACGGCACGGCACCCAAGTATGCCGGTCAGGATAAAGTTAATCCGGGCTCTGTAATTCTTTCTGGTGTTATGATGCTGGAATACATGGGCTGGCAGGAGGCTGCTGACTTGATTAGCAGAGGTCTTGAAAAAGCAATTTCCACCAAGCGAGTAACGTATGATTTCCACCGTCAGATGGAAGGTGCTACGTTGTTGAAGTGTTCGGAGTTTGCCAATGAGATTGTGAAGAATATGTAATTAGTCAGCCCTTAAAAAGCTGAAAGGGTTAAGATTAATGAGAATATGAATTGATTTTAGTTGAAAAAATCTGCAAGAAAGTAGAGTTTTATATCGAAAACCTTGCAGATTTTTATGCTCTCTACAAAAGCCTCTCCTTCTCAACTTAGTTTTTACAGCACCTTTGAAGAGCAGCTGAGTCATCGGCATCCTCTCTATATTTTAGCCAATCAAATCCAGTGGGATATTTTTGAACAAGCCTTTTCTAAACTGTATTCAGAAGAAGGCCGTCCAGCAAAGCCGATTCGGTTAATGGTTTCCTTGTTGATGTTAAAACATGTTCGCAACCTGAGCGATGAGAGTGTTGTAGAGCAATGGTTTGAAAATATCTACTATCAATATTTTAGTGGTGAAAAGACCTATGCCTGCGGAGTTCCTTGTGAGGCGAGCGAACTTGTACATTTCAGGAATCGCATTGGTGCTGAAGGCATTGAGTTAATCTTCAAAGAAAGCATCCGTGTAAATGGAAAAGATGGTGGAGAACAAGATGCGACTACTGACACCACTGTTCAGGAAAAAAACATCACTTATCCAACAGACGCTAAGCTGCATCGAAAGATTATAAAAAAATGCGTGGGGCTTGCATCCACTGAAGGTATCGAACTTCGTCAGAGCTACACCCGCACGGTGAAGAAGTTATTGATGGAGCAACGGTTTAGAAACCATCCAAAAAACAAGGGAAGGGCTCGTAAAGCTGACAGAAAGGTAAAAACCATAGCTGGGAGATTAGTAAGGGAGTTGGAGCGCAAACTTACACCTGGTCTGCATCAGGATACACTTGAACTTTTCAAGCAAGTATTACTTCAAAAGAAATCAGATAGCAACAAGATTTATAGTCTGCATGAGCCGCACACGCAGTGTATGACCAAAGGTAAGGAACATAAGAAGTACGAGTTTGGCAGCAAGGTGAGCATCATCACCACCAAAACAACGGGTGTTATTATTGGAGCACTTAACATGGAGAAGAATGTGCACGACAGCAAAACATTACAGCCTGCTATCGAACAGCAACAACGATTAACGGGCATCACGCTAAAAAATAATTTTGTAGATCGCGGCTACCGTGGGCTGAAGGAAGTATTGGGCACCGCTATTATCACTCCTGATAAGGCTGGCAAACAAAGAACCTCTTACCAAAAACAAAAACTACGAAACGGTTTTAAGCGCAGAGCTGCCATCGAACCAAAAATAGGGCACTTAAAACAAGACCATCGCTTAGGCCGAAACTTCTACAAGTGAATTAAGGGTGATAACATAAATGTAATGCTGGCAGCAGCAGGTATGAACTTCAAACGGATGATCAACAAGTGGAAAATAAATCCAAGCGTCTTTTTGACCCAACTTTTTGAAACACTTTTCTTAGTCTTCAAAAATCAAACTCAACTCAAAACGAGTTTTTAAGGGACGACTAGTTAGATTTCCAACATCTTCACCACCGTTAGCGCAGCCTCTTCGCCTTTATTACCCAACTTACCACCAGCACGATCCATCGCTTGTTGTTTATTGAGCGTTGTTAACACGCCAAAAGCAATGGGTTTATTTGTTTTCAAACTTACTTTCATAATTCCATAGGTTACACCCTGGCAGATGTAATCGAAGTGTGCGGTATCGCCTTGGATCACGCAGCCCAAACAGATCACGGCACTAATATCTTTTTTCTCCGCCATCCATTGTGCCGCCAGAGGCAGTTCAAAACTACCGGGAACATTTTTGCGAATGATGTGTGATTTTTTTGCTCCTAATTTAATGAGCGCATTATAGGCTCCCTGAAACAAAGGTTCGGTAATTTCTTCATTCCAGTCAGCCACTACAATGGCAAATTTCTTTTTCGATAAATCGATTTTAGTTTTTGCTGAAACGGATTTAAGTATGCCGGCCATAGTTTTATTTTCTGTTTTTCCAGGTTTTGGGATTTCTACTAGTATGAATCACACCTACTACAATGATGTATCCGGCTCATAAATATAATGCACCATAAAGGGAAAGTGGTCTATCTTGGCGCAATGAATGTTTTTATATCGAATTGCGTAAGCTGTCGGGTTTGCGATTACTTTATCAAGTTTCTCATAAAGGGAATTGAGGAACCTATCTCCTAAATCAAACTGCTGTGAGTTGTAAAAATCTATTGCATCTTTTATTTCAAAATCAGAAGTCCTGGTGAAGATTAATTGCCTCATTTATGTCCATACTTCTGTTTAAATTCCTCTAACGTAATCACATCATTTGGATTTGCATAATAAGCCTTCAAGCGCTCATCTAATATCTGTTTATGCTCATCACTTATCTCGTAGTCATCTTTATTTTCTGATGCCTTAATGATTTCATAGATTGTAGTCAAAAGACTTTCGTCTGCGGCCTCAATACAATCATGAAGTTCTTTTTTCAACTCACTAGTGCTCATAGTGCAAATATTTCTATAAAGATAAGAAATAAAAAAGGGATCACAGTAAGCGATCCCTTTTCACAATATGAGGATGATCTTAAGAGTTGCTTTCCAAACGTGCCTTAAACTTTCGGGCATTTTGAAGTTCAGCTGACTCCCAATATTTATCAATAATGGTTTGATAAACGGCCTTTGCTTTATCGTTCTTATTCAGCTTCTCATATGCCAAAGCTGCCTTCATTAAGTAAGTAGGTGTAAATTCTTTATTGGGTTTGTAGCCCGCAGCTTTTTCATAATACTTTGCTGCATTTTCATAATCCTTTTGTTCCATGTACGCATCGCCCATCAGGCTATAAGCACGTGCCTGCACAAGCAAATCGCTGGCGCTGAAATCTTCCAGGTGGAAAATAGCCAGGGGATATTTTCCTTGTTTCAAATAGATCGCACCCGTATAGTAGTTCGCGAGGTTTCCGGCATCGGTTCTTCCGTAATCATCAATAATTTGAAGGAAGCCAAGATTATTGCCGTCACCATTCAGAGCGAGATTCAAACTGTCGGCTTCAAAATAACGAACAGCCTGATACATCTCGTTTTGAGCAATTCTATCTTGGTTACCGATGTAATAACGGTATCCAAAGAACCCACCTACCAGTAACATGATGCCGGCAGCAACTCCAATTACTAACTTGGGGTTTCTTTCAAACCAGCTTTCTATGTCGATCAGTTTCTCCTGAATCACTTCAGGATTCTCCAATAAATCTTTGTTTTCTTCCTTCTTTGCCATGTTCTGTAAAATAAAACGTCCCGCTTACGCAGCGGGACGCAAAACTAAGAATTCGAACTTATTAAACAAAAAGGATCAGTCCGTGATAAAAGGATAATCCGGTTCTGCATAAATATCCTTGAATGCTTCTGATGGATCAGGGAATTTTGAATCCTCGGCAAACTGGACGCTTTCGGCTACTTGTGCATCTACTTTTTGTGCGATGGCTTCAAGATCTATTTCAGTGGCTATTTTTTTCTCCAGAATAGTCGCCCGAACCTGTTCGATTGGATCGCGTTGTTTATATTCTTCCACTTCTTCTTTGGAGCGATATTTTTGAGGATCGGACATGGAGTGTCCTTTATAGCGATAGGTTCTAAACTCCAGCAAAGTTGGGCCTTCACCGGCCCGAGCTCTTTCCGCTGCTCTTTCTACAGAATCGTGAACCGCCTCAACATTCATCGCATCAACAGGCTCGGACGGAATATCGTAGGATTCTCCCAGCGTATATAATTCGTGCACATTGCTGGTACGCTCTACCGAAGTACCCATGGCATAGCCATTATTTTCAATCACAAAAATTACCGGGATTTTCCAAAGCATGGCAAGGTTCAGTGCCTCATGAAAAGCTCCCTGGCGCACAGCTCCATCACCCATGTAGCAGATACACAGATTGCCAGTTTTATTAAATTTTTCAGCGAATCCGATTCCCGCCCCAAGCGGCACTTGGGCGCCTACTATTCCATGACCGCCAAAAAAGTTATGCTCTTTGTCAAAGATGTGCATTGAGCCACCCTTTCCTTTTGAGACTCCGGTTTCTTTGCCATACAATTCAGCCATTATCGCATTGGGGCTAGTGCCGAGTGCCAACGGGTGGGCGTGATCGCGATAAGCAGTTATGTATTTGTCACCTTTTCTAAGTGCGCTAACGGCACCGGCAGCACAAGCCTCCTGACCAATATATAGGTGACAAAACCCGCGGATTTTTTGCATCCCATAAAGCTGGCCTGCCTTCTCTTCAAATTTTCGCATCAACAGCATGCTCTCGAACCAGAACAGATACGTTTCTTTCAGGTATGCTTTCTTGTCTTTTTTAGGTGTTGCTCCTTTAGCTTGGGCTGTTGCCATAATTGCTAATTTTGTTTCAAAATGTGAGTTGCGAAAATACGCCACCCATTGCCAATCGCCAAATGGCAAAATCGCTTAATTAGAATATTTACACCTGTACCTGTGTTCCTTCAAAAACTGAGGCTCTATAATTTTAAAAATCACGAAGAGGTAAATCTTACGGTGGATGAGAAAATCAATTGCTTTTTAGGAAAAAATGGGAGTGGAAAAACCAACTTACTGGATGCTATTTATTATTTGTCGTTTACCAAGAGTGCAGTTAATCCTTACGATCTGCAGAACATCCGAACCGGGCAACCTGGGTTTTTAATTAAAGGAGTATTTGATATCGGGGGCAAACAAAAAGAAGTGGTTTGCTCATTTCAACAGGGTGAAAAAAAAATTCTCCGTGAAGATTCGCAGGACTATACCCGATTTTCAGAACACGTAGGTAAATACCCAATCGTACTGATTGCTCCACAGGACATAGAATTGATTTGGGATGGAGCTGAACTAAGACGCAAGTTTTTTGATACGTTGATCAGTCAGTTGGATAGACAGTATCTCGATAACCTGATTATATATAATTATCAACTTAAACAACGCAATAGTTTGCTTCGTGCTTTTTCTGAGCGCGGTAATGTAGATCAAGATTTGTTGGAAAGTTATGATGAAAAAATTATCCTGACTGGAGACTATATTTTTAAAAAGAGAAGTGAACGGCTGCTGGATTTCATACCCAAATTCAAACAGCACTATGATTTCCTGGTTCGGGAATCCTATGAGATAGCAGACATTCACTATAAAACGGATTTAACACACGGAGATTTTCAAACTCTTTTGAGAAAGAATTTACAGCGCGATTTGATACTGCAACGAACTAGTGTTGGTATTCATAGGGATGACTTTCTATTTACATTGAAGGAGCAGGAATTGAAAAGAGTTGGTTCGCAAGGGCAACAAAAATCATTTTTAATCGGATTGAAGTTGACTGAGTTTCAAATTCTGGCCGAGCAAAAAAAAATGAAACCCATTCTTTTACTGGATGATATCTTTGATAAACTTGATGATTTTAGGATTCATCAATTGATGAAGTTGGTAAGTCAGGGAACCTTCGGCCAGCTCTTTATAACCGATGCGCGCAAAGGAAGAAGTGAGCAGATTTTGAAGGAAGCAGGAATTAAGGCGTGTCTTTATGTGTTGGAGAATGGTACCTTCACAAAGAATGGCTAAAAACACAAACGAAGAGGGCAATGCAATGCACATTGGGCAGGCAATCCAGCAGCTGCTCAATAGGTATCATATTAAGTCAAAGTTTGATGAAGCCAATCTCTTAAGTTCCTGGGAGCGGTTGGTAGGAAAACCCGTGGCCAAGCGCACTAAAAAGCTTTATATCCGTAATAAAGTCCTTTTTGTACAATTGGAAAGCGCGGCCCTTAAAAACGATTTGGCCATTCATAAAAGTCACGTAATAGAGGTCCTCCGCAAGGAGTTTGGGGACGATGTAGTTAAAGATATGGTAATCATGTAACCCAGAATAAGGTCATTCCTTATCCACTTCCCGTTATTAAAATCCCAAACGGGTTTGTCAATACCGAAAAACCGTATAATTTTGCACTCCTATTTTTTAGCAAAAGCCAAAAATTAGGAAAAGAGTCCAGATTGTGGGCTGTTTAAACGTTCTTTCCATTAATAAAATCGTTGGGGGAGATACTCAAGCGGCCAACGAGGACAGACTGTAAATCTGTTGACTTATGTCTTCACAGGTTCGAATCCTGTTCTCCCCACCAAGTGTGAAGGCGCAAAATTTTGCGTCTAAAACAAGCGGGAGTAGCTCAGTTGGTAGAGCGATAGCCTTCCAAGCTATAGGTCGCGAGTTCGAGCCTCGTCTCCCGCTCAACGCTGTTGTAGCTCAGGGGTAGAGCACTTCCTTGGTAAGGAAGAGGTCGAGGGTTCAATTCCCTTCAACAGCTCAACGGAGCTGTTGAATAAAAATAGGTAGGGAGAGGTTCCCTGCCGAAGCGAAAGCGCAGGCAGGAATTCCCTTCAACAGCTCTGCTCATTGAGAGTTGTTTGACGATTTTCACTAGACGGGATCTATTTTGGTATCGATCGGAATAGAATGGAACTTTGAAATGATGTTTTGAATGAAGTATCTGATTACGGATGGGTAGCGCCATTGTTCAAGTAATTGGAGATTCAACGAATAACCCTTATTCGAAAGGCTTAAAATGTTTGGGGTGTGTAGAGCTTCTTTGTAGAAGCATAGAATAGTAAATTTTTAACATAAACTATACACTTTTAAACTTTAACTAGAATTTCAATATGGCAAAGGAAAATTTTGACCGCTCGAAACCTCACGTAAACATTGGTACTATTGGTCACGTAGATCATGGTAAAACCACTCTTACAGCTGCAATCACTCAGGTGCTTTCTAAGAAAGGCCTTGCTGCAGTTCGCGATTTCTCTTCAATCGACAATGCTCCTGAAGAAAAAGAAAGAGGTATTACAATCAACACATCACATGTTGAGTATGCTACGACTAAGAGACATTACGCTCACGTAGATTGTCCGGGTCACGCTGACTATGTAAAGAACATGGTTACAGGTGCTGCCCAGATGGACGGTGCTATTCTTGTAGTAGCTGCAACTGACGGACCTATGCCACAAACCCGCGAGCACATTCTTTTGGCTCGTCAGGTAGGAGTGCCAGCTCTTGTTGTGTTTATGAACAAGGTTGACTTGGTTGACGATGGCGAATTGCTTGACCTGGTTGAAATGGAAGTTCGTGAATTGATGTCTGCCTATAATTTCCCAGGCGATACTATGCCAGTGATCAGAGGTTCTGCTCTTGGTGCATTGAATGGTGAAGCTAAATGGGTTGAGAAAGTTGAAGAATTGATGGATGCGGTTGATAACCATATTCCAATTCCTATTCGTTTGATCGATAAAGATTTCTTGATGCCTGTTGAAGACGTGTTCTCGATCACAGGTCGTGGAACCGTTGCTACAGGTCGCATTGAGCGTGGTATTATTAAGACTGGTGATCCAGTTCAAATTCTTGGAATGGGTGCTGAGAACCTGACTTCTACTATCACAGGTGTTGAAATGTTCCGTAAAATCCTTGACAGAGGTGAAGCCGGTGACAACGTAGGTTTGTTGTTACGTGGTATTGAAAAGGAGCAAATCTGCCGTGGTATGGTTATTTGCAAACCAAACTCTGTAACACCTCACGCTAAATTCAAGTGTGAAGTTTACGTTTTGTCTAAAGAAGAAGGTGGTCGTCATACTCCATTCTTTAACAAATACCGTCCTCAATTCTATTTCCGTACCACAGATGTAACAGGTGAGTGTATGCTTCCTGCTGGAGTAGAAATGGTTATGCCTGGTGATAACATCTCAATAGAGGTGACTTTGATCAACAAGATTGCTATGGAGAAAGGTCTTCGTTTCGCTATCCGCGAGGGTGGTCGTACGGTAGGCTCAGGTCAGGTAACTGAAATCCTTGACTAATTAAGTTTAGCCGAAGCCTTAAGCTAGGTTAAACCAGCTAAATAGCTGATAATCAAAAGCAAAGCGTTTCTGAGATATTTCTTAGAAACGCTTTTGTTTTCTATGGCACTTCTTCTACCTTTGCAGTCCTTTTGAATTGAGGGTTTCACGGGTGCAATTTGAAGGGGAGCTGAACAGTAAACGGGTGTAGCTCAATTGGTAGAGTAGCGGTCTCCAAAACCGTTGGCTGGGAGTTCGAGTCTCTCCACCCGTGCAACCAAAAGCAAATGAATAAAGTTAAAACATACTTCAATGAGGCTTATCACGAGTTAGTTGAAAACGTTTCTTGGCCAACCGGTAAAGAACTGCAAAGCAGTTTATCAGTAGTATTAATTGCTACTCTTATTTTTGCATTGGTTATTTACCTTATGGATTTTGTGTTTTCTAAAGGTTTAAGTATCTATTATCACTTATTCGAATAAAATGGAATACAAATGGTACGTTGTTAGGTCCATAAGTGGTAAAGAACGTAAGGCGAAAGAGTATATGGAGATTGAGATCAGACGCATGAATGCTGCTGAACTTATTCCTCAAGTTCTTATCCCAATGGAAAAAGTTTACCAAGTAAAAAACGGTAAAAAAGTAATAAGAGAAAGAAGTTATTTACCTGGATACATTTTAATTGAAGCAAATCTAAACCCGGATTTAGCTTCAGTTATAAAAAATATACCCAATATAATTGGCTTTTTAGGTGGAGATAATCCAACCCCTCTAAGAGAATATGAGGTAAACAAGATTCTTGGTAGAGTAGATGAAATGGCAGAATTAGGCGGAATAGTAAATCATCCGTTTAGTATAGGTGACTCAGTAAAAGTTATCGATGGTCCTTTCAACGATTTTACTGGAGAAATCGAGGTTATCGATGAAGATAAACGTAAGTTAAAGGTAATGGTTAAGATTCTTGGCCGTAAAACACCGATTGAACTTACGTATTTACAAGTTGAAAAAATTTAATTCCTGAAGAATGGCAAAGGAAATCACTGGATATGTGAAATTGCAGGTTAAAGGTGGAACGGCTAACCCGTCTCCTCCGATTGGACCAGCGTTAGGATCCAAGGGATTGAACATTATGGAGTTCTGTAAGCAATTCAATGCACGTACCCAAGACAAAGCGGGTAAAGTATTGCCAGTTGTTATTACAGTTTATAGCGATAAGTCTTTTGATTTTATCGTTAAAACTCCTCCTGTATCAATCCAATTATTGGAGATTACAAACTTAAAGCTAGGTTCTACTGAACCAAACAGAAAAAAAGTAGGTTCTGTTACTTGGGATCAAGTAAGAACTATTGCTACTGACAAAATGCCCGATTTGAATTGTTTTACTGTGGATAGTGCGATGAGCATGGTTGCAGGAACAGCAAGAAGCATGGGTATTACAATTACAGGCGATTCGCCATTTTAATTTTTAAATCAAATTTACAATTGTGGGAAAACTAACCAAAAAAAGGAAAGCTGCACTAGCGAAGTTTGACTTAACTAAACCTTACGTTTTAACAGAAGCTGCTAAAATGGTAAAAGAAATGACTTTTACTAAATTTGACTCATCTGTTGATATCGATGTGCGTTTAGGAGTTGATCCGCGTAAAGCTAACCAAATGGTAAGGGGAACGGTAACGCTTCCACACGGTACCGGAAAGATAGCGCGTGTATTAGTGCTATGTACCCCTGATAAGGAAGCCGAAGCTCTTGCAGCTGGTGCTGACTTTGTTGGATTGGATGAATACATCCAAAAAATCGAAAGTGGCTGGACAGACGTTGATGTAATTATTACACAACCAAGTTGTATGGCTAAAGTAGGTCGTTTAGGTCGTGTATTAGGACCTAGAGGTTTGATGCCAAACCCTAAAACAGGAACTGTAACAGATGATGTTGCAAAAGCAGTTACCGAAGTTAAGGGTGGTAAAATCGACTTTAAAGTTGATAAATACGGTATCATTCACACATCTATTGGTAAAGTATCTTTTACTCCTGAGATGCTTGAAGAAAATGCAATTGAGCTGTTACAAACAATAAATCGCCTTAAACCATCAGCGGCAAAGGGAACTTACATGAAGACAATTTATGTGAGCAGTACAATGAGTCCTGGTGTTCAACTTGAGGTTAAATCTATTTCTGGAATTTAATATAGATTATGACAAGAGAAGAGAAAGCAGTCGTAATCGATGAGCTAAAAAACAAAATTGCGTCAACCCCTTATGTTTATTTAACCGATGCTTCAACTTTATCGGTAGAGGTAATCAATAGATTTAGACGCATGTGCTACCAGCGTAATGTTGAGTACTTTGTAGTAAAAAATACTTTTTTACGCAAGGCTATGGAGCAACTTGGTAGTGGTTATGATCCATTGCATGAAGTTTTAGTAGGATCAACATCGGTAATGTTATCTGATGTTGGAAATGTCCCTGCTAAATTGCTTAAGGATTTCCGCAAGTCGACCAAAAAACCCGTTCTAAAAGCTGCATATATTGATTCTGCCATTTACATTGGAGATGATCAATTAGCTGCACTTACTGCACTTAAGTCTAAGAATGAACTTATCGGTGAAATTCTTGGATTGTTACAATCTCCTGCTAAGAGAGTTCTTTCTGCGCTATTGAACAGAGAAGACGAAACAGTAGAAGCGTAATTATTTAGAACAATTAACAAACTTAAAAAACAAACACTACATTAATATGGCAGATTTAAAAACTTTTGCTGAACAGTTAGTGAACTTAACTGTAAAAGAAGTTCAGGAATTAGCAACAATCCTGAAGGATGAATATGGTATCGAGCCTGCTGCTGCTGCGGTAGTAATGCAAGCTGGTGGCGCTTCTGAAGGTGAAGCTCCTGCTGAAGAACAAACCGAATTTGATGTAATTCTTAAAAGTCCAGGTGCTCAGAAATTGAGTATCGTTAAATTGGTAAAAGATTTAACATCATTAGGCTTAAAAGAAGCAAAAGAATTAGTAGATGCGGCTCCTAAGGCGATCAAAGAAAAAGTTTCAAAAGATGAAGCTATGACTTTGAAATCTAAGTTAGAAGAAGCAGGTGCTGAGGTTGAGATTGTTTAAAAATACTCAACTTTAGTTTTTATGCTGTAGGCTTAAATGGTGACCCCATTTAAGCCTACAGCTATTTGTGTTTATACGTTTCGTATTCAATTTTTAAATAAAATTAACCTCTTGACTACCCAAATTCCAACATCTGAAAGGATAAACTTTTCAAGTGTAAGATTTCCGTTAGATTATCCTGACTTTTTGGATGTTCAGGTTAAGTCTTTCCAAGACTTTTTCCAATTGGACACTCCAGCTGAGTTACGAGGTAATGAAGGTCTTTACAAAGTTTTTCAAGAAAATTTTCCAATTACGGATTCTAGAAACAATTTCGTTTTAGAGTTTTTGGATTATTTTATTGATTCTCCGCGCTACAACACCGATGAGTGTATTGAGCGTGGTTTGACGTACTCAGTACCTTTGAAAGCTAAACTTCGCTTATCATGTAACGATGTAGAGCACGAAGATTTTCAAACTATAGTACAAGACGTGTACTTGGGAACTATCCCATACATGACTCCGAAAGGCACATTTATTGTAAATGGTGCCGAGCGTGTAATTGTATCTCAATTACACCGTTCCCCAGGTGTTTTCTTTGGGCAAACGTTGCACTCTAATGGATCGAAGTTGTATTCAGCACGTGTTATTCCTTTTAAAGGATCATGGATTGAATTTGCTACCGACATTAATAATGTAATGTATGCCTACATCGATCGTAAAAAGAAGTTCCCATTAACTACGTTATTGAGAGCGATAGGTTACGATTCAGATAAAGACATATTAGACATATTTGATCTTGCTGAAGAAGTAAAAACTAGCAAACAAGCACTTAAGAAGGCTATCGGCCGCAAGCTTGCGGCAAGGGTTTTACGTACTTGGGTAGAAGATTTTGTGGATGAAGACACGGGTGAAGTTGTTTCTATCAACAGAAATGAAATTCTGATTGAAAGAGACGTTGTTCTTGGAGAAGAACATATTGACATTATTTTGGAAACTGGAGTAAAATCCATCATTCTTCATAGCGAAGAAAGTTTGCAGAATGAATACATTATCATTTATAACACGCTTCAAAAAGATACTTCAAATTCTGAAAAAGAAGCGTTAGAACATATCTATCGTCAGTTACGTAACGCTGATCCACCAGACGAAGAATCTGCACGCCAAATCATTGAAAAGTTATTTTTCTCAGACAAGCGTTATGATTTAGGAGATGTTGGTCGTTATCGTATCAATCGTAAATTAGGTTTATCTATCAGCAACGATATCAAGGTTTTAACCAAAGAAGACATTATTGCTATTATCAAAAACTTAATTCAATTAAGTAACTCACGTACCGATGTCGATGATATCGATCACTTGAGTAATCGTAGAGTAAGAACAGTTGGAGAGCAATTATATTCTCAGTTCGGTGTAGGTTTATCTCGTATGGCTAGAACCATTCGTGAGCGTATGAACATCCGTGACAACGAGGTTTTCTCACCAACAGATTTAATTAACGCTAGAACTTTATCATCGGTTATAAACTCGTTTTTTGGTACCAACCAATTGAGCCAGTTTATGGACCAAACCAATCCACTTGCTGAAATTACGCACAAGCGTAGATTAAGTGCACTTGGACCAGGTGGTTTGAGTAGAGAGCGTGCTGGTTTTGAGGTTCGTGACGTACACTATACGCACTACGGTCGTTTATGTACTATTGAAACTCCAGAGGGACCAAACATTGGTTTGATTTCATCACTTTGTGTTCATGCTAAAATTAACGGCATGGGATTCATCGAAACTCCTTACCGTAAGGTAAATGATGGAGTGGTAGATGTTGAAAATAAACCTACTTTTTTAAGTGCTGAAGACGAAGATTTCAAAACGATTGCGCAGGCAAACTCGGAATTGAACGACAACGGTTCTTTCAGCTCTGAGCATGTTAAGTGTCGTCAGCAGGGTGACTTCCCAGAGGTTAATCCATCCGAGATTGATTATATGGATGTTGCGCCAAACCAAATTGTGGGTATTGCAGCTTCGTTAATTCCTTTCTTAGAGCATGATGATGCAAACCGTGCATTGATGGGCTCTAACATGCAACGTCAGGCTGTTCCATTATTACGTCCACAAGCTCCTATTGTTGGTACTGGTTTAGAGGGTAAAATTGCCCGCGATAGCCGTTCAATGATTGTTGCTGAAGGCGATGGTGAAATTGTTTATGTTGATGCTAAGCAAATTGCGGTTCGTTACGATATGACTGACGAACAGCGTATGGTTAGTTTTGACGGAGATGTTAAGAAATATCCATTAATTAAATTCAGAAAAACCAACCAAAATACCACTATTAACTTGAAGCCTCTTGTCAGAAAAGGCATGAGAGTTAAAAAGGGAGATATTCTGTGTGACGGTTATGCAACTGAAAAAGGCGAATTAGCTTTAGGTAGAAACCTAAAAGTTGCATTTATGCCTTGGCAAGGCTACAACTTTGAGGATGCGATTGTAATCTCTGAACGCGTAGTTCGTGACGATTACTTTACATCTATTCACGTTGAAGTTTTTGAATTACAAGTTCGTGATACAAAACGCGGTGAAGAAGAATTAACTCCAGACATTCCTAACGTAAGCGAAGAGGCAACAAAAGATTTAGACGAAAACGGTTTAATTCGTATTGGTGCTCACGTAAAAGAAGGCGATATCTTAATTGGAAAAATCACTCCTAAGGGAGAATCGGATCCAACTCCAGAAGAAAAACTATTGCGTGCAATCTTTGGCGATAAAGCCGGTGATGTTAAAGATGCTTCTTTAAAAGTTCCACCATCATACACGGGTGTTGTTATTGATAAGAAGTTGTTTTCTAGAGCCCGCAAAGAAAAGGGAAGTAAAATTGAAGATAAGGTTCAGATTGACCGTCTTGATGCTGATTTCTCTTTAGAGTGTGAGCGCTTACGCGAAAATCTAATCGAAAGATTATTGACGCTAATTGAAGGCAAAACTTGTCAAGGATTAAGCAACAGCTTCTCGAAAGAGGAAGTTTTAGCTAAAGGTTCGAAATACAATCGCAAGTCGATTGTTGAAATTGATTTTGTGAATGTACAGCCTGACAATTGGGTTACTGATAAAGAGTTAAGTGAAACTGTAAAGCAATTGGTTTACAATTTCAGAAACAAGCTTAATGAAATTTCAGGAGATCACAAGCGTAATAAGTTTGCAGTTCAAATTGGTGATGAATTACCTTCTGGAATCTTAAAACTTGCTAAAGTTTATATTGCTACAAAGCGTAAGCTAAAAGTAGGAGATAAGATGGCTGGTCGTCACGGTAATAAGGGTATTGTAGCTCGTATTGTTCGTGATGAAGATATGCCATTCTTAGAAGATGGAACGCCTGTAGATATCGTATTGAATCCACTTGGTGTACCATCACGTATGAACTTGGGTCAGATTTACGAATCAGTACTTGCATGGGCAGGATTAAACCTTGGAGTAAAGTTTGCAACACCAATTTTTGATGGAGCAACTTTAGAGCAGGTTGAAGAATGGTCAAACAAAGCAGGTATACCAACATTAGGTGGTACTCAATTATCGGATGGCCGTACAGGTCGTCAATTTGACCAACTTACAACGGTAGGTGTTATCTACATGTTGAAATTAGGTCACATGGTCGATGATAAAATGCACGCTCGTTCAATCGGACCATACTCGTTAATTACACAACAACCATTAGGTGGTAAAGCACAATTTGGTGGTCAGCGTTTTGGAGAGATGGAAGTTTGGGCACTTGAAGCTTATGGTGCTGCAAATATCTTACAAGAAATTTTGACAGTTAAATCAGATGATATTATTGGTAGAGCTAAAACGTATGAGTCGATTGTAAAAGGAGACATCCTTCCTACACCGAACATACCGGAATCTTTCAATGTATTAATTCACGAATTACGTGGTCTTTGTCTTGACATTTCACTAGAATAAAACAACCTTCAACACATGACACTTAAGAAGGACATTAAAGTCAAAAGTAATTTTACTAAGATCAGGATCGGTCTAGCATCGCCTGAATCTATATTAGAACGTTCATTTGGTGAGGTTACAAAGCCTGAAACCATCAATTATAGAACCTATAAGCCTGAAATGGGAGGATTATTCTGCGAAAGAATTTTCGGACCAGTTAAGGATTTCGAATGCCATTGCGGTAAATATAAGCGTATCCGTTATAAGGGTATTGTTTGTGACCGTTGCGGTGTTGAGGTAACTGAAAAGAAAGTTAGACGTGAGCGCATGGGACACATTAAGTTGGTGGTTCCGGTTGCACATATCTGGTATTTCCGTTCTCTTCCTAATAAAATAGGTTACTTGTTAGGATTAGCAAGTAAGAAATTAGACATGATTATCTATTATGAGCGTTATGTTGTAATTCAGCCTGGTATTATGGTGGAGGATGGTATTAAGGAAATGACCTTCTTAACAGAAGAAGAGTACCTTGATATTATCGACAAATTACCTCGTGAAAATCAAATGCTTGACGATTCAGATCCAGCAAAGTTCATCGCTAAGATGGGTGCTGAAGCATTGCATGATTTGCTAGCAAGAATTGAATTAGATGAACTTTCTTACCGTTTAAGAAATCAGGCGGCTACTGAAACTTCACAACAACGTAAATCAGAGGCGTTAAAGCGTTTGAAAGTTGTTGAGAATTTCCGTGCTGCAAACCGCACAGGCGTTAATCGCCCTGAGTGGATGATTGTTAAAATGGTGCCAGTTATTCCACCTGAATTGCGTCCGCTTGTGCCTCTAGAAGGCGGAAGATTTGCAACTTCGGATTTGAATGATTTGTACAGAAGGGTTATTATACGTAACAACCGTTTGAAGCGCTTAATAGAAATTAAGGCTCCAGATGTTATTTTACGTAACGAAAAGCGTATGTTACAGGAAGCTGTAGATTCGTTATTCGATAACAGCCGTAAAGTAAATGCAGTAAAAGCTGAAGGTAACCGTGCCTTAAAATCATTAAGCGATATGCTTAAAGGTAAGCAAGGTCGTTTCCGTCAGAACTTATTAGGCAAAAGGGTTGACTATTCTGGTCGCTCGGTTATCGTTGTAGGTCCTGAATTGAAGCTTCACGAGTGCGGTATTCCTAAAGATATGGCTGCTGAACTTTTCAAACCGTTCATCATTCGTAAGATGATTGAAAGGGGTATTGTTAAGACCGTTAAAAGCGCCAAGAAAATAGTAGACCGTAAGGATGCTGTGGTTTGGGATATCTTAGAAAACGTGTTAAAAGGACATCCAGTATTGTTGAATCGTGCTCCTACGCTTCACAGATTGGGTATACAATCGTTCCAACCTAAATTAATTGAAGGTAAAGCGATCCAATTACACCCGTTAGTTTGTACAGCATTCAACGCTGACTTTGACGGTGACCAAATGGCGGTTCACGTTCCTCTAGGTAATGCTGCTATTATCGAAGCTCAATTATTAATGTTGGCTTCGCATAATATTCTTAACCCTGCAAACGGATCTCCAATTACTGTACCATCTCAAGACATGGTTCTTGGTCTTTATTACATGACCAAGGGGCGTAAAACGGATGATACTTTAACCATGAAAGGTTCAGGATTGTTGTTTTATTCTTCTGAAGAAGCAATTATTGCTTATAACGAAGGAAGAGTAGACCTACACTCATTTGTAAAAATTAAAGGAAATATTTACAATAAAGAGAAGAAAGCTTTAGAAAATAAAATCATTGAAACAACTTTAGGAAGAATAATCTTTAACCAAGTTGTTCCAGAAGCGGTTGGATTTTTAAATGAGCTTTTAACTAAAAAATCACTTCGTGATTTAATCGGAATTATTGTAAAAGTTACAGATTTCTCACGTACAGCTCAGTTCTTGGATGATATTAAGGAATTAGGTTTCCGTATGGCATTCCAAGGTGGATTATCGTTTAACTTAACAGATGTTAAAGTGCCAGCAGTTAAAGCAGAAATGCTTGAAAAAGCTAGTGTTGAAATTGCTGAAGTTCGCGATAACTACGAAATGGGTTTCATCACCAATAACGAGCGTTATAACCAAGTTATTGACATCTGGACACGTTATACAAACCGTATCACAGACACTTTGATGACAGATTTGAGAACCGACAGACAAGGATTTAACTCAGTTTACATGATGTTGGATTCTGGTGCGAGGGGTTCTAAAGAACAAATTCGTCAGCTAGGTGGAATGAGAGGTTTGATGGCGAAACCACAGAAGTCTGGTGGTGGTGGAGACATCATTGAGAACCCTATTGTTTCGAACTTTATCGAAGGTTTATCGGTTCTTGAATACTTTATTTCTACTCACGGTGCGCGTAAAGGTCTTGCAGATACAGCGTTAAAAACTGCGGATGCGGGTTACTTAACACGTAGGTTGCATGACGTAGCTCAAGATGTTATCATTACTCTTGACGACTGTAACACTTTAAGAGGTATTGAGATTTCTGCTTTGAAAGACAATGAAGAAATTATTGAGCCACTTTCGGATAGAATTGAAGGTAGAGTAAGTTTACACAACGTTTTCGATCCACTTTCTGGTAAGTTATTAGTAACTTCTGGAACTATGATCTCTGATGATGTTGCAAATGAAATTGAAGATTCAGCTATTGAAATGGTTGAAATCAGATCAGTATTAACTTGCGAATCTAAATCGGGTGTTTGTGCTAAATGTTACGGCAGAAACTTAACCACTTCTGGTAAGATTGTTCAAATTGGAGAGTCGGTAGGAGTAATTGCTGCTCAGTCAATTGGAGAGCCAGGTACGCAGCTTACACTACGTACATTCCACGTGGGTGGCGCTGCATCAGGTATTACATCTGAATCAGAAAAGCATGCCAAGTTTGATGCAATCATCGAATTTGAAGAGTTAAAATCAATGCCTTGGAAAACCGACAACGGTGAATTTGATATTGTATTAACACGTGCTGCAGAATTTAAATTATTACATCCTGAAACAAAGCAGGTTATCTTAACAAACCATATTCCTTACGGTGCTCACATTTCAGTGAAACACGGTCAGAAGGTTGCGAAAGGCGATTTGATTTGTAAGTGGGATCCTTATAACAACGTAATTATCACCGAGCATTCGGGTGTAATTGGGTTTGAGTTTGTAATCGAAGGAATCACAGTTCGTGAAGAATCCGATGAGCAAACAGGTTATAAGGAAATGGTAATTATTGAGAGCAAGGATAAAACTAAAAATCCTGCGCTTAAAATTATGAGTCCAGCCGGTGATGTATTAAAAGCATATAACATTCCAGTAGGTGCGCGTTTACAAGTTGCAGACGGAAGCAAAGTTACCCCAGGACAAATTCTTGTTAAAATACCTCGTTCTGTAACTAAGACACGAGATATTACAGGAGGTTTGCCAAGAGTAACTGAGTTATTTGAAGCTCGTAACCCATCTAACCCTGCGGTAGTAACAGAAATTGAAGGTATTGCAACCTTTGGTGGCGTAAAACGTGGTAACCGTGAAATCGTAATCCGTTCGAAAGATGGAACTGAAGAGAAGAAGTACTTAGTACCACTTTCTAAATTCATCCTTGTTCAAGACGGTGACTATGTTAAAGCGGGTGATCAACTATCAGACGGTGCAATAACACCTACAAATATCCTTCAAATTAAAGGACCTTCAACAGTACAAGAATACTTGGTAAATGGAATTCAAGAGGTTTACCGTTTACAAGGTGTAAAAATCAACGACAAACATTTTGAAGTAATTGTTCGTCAGATGATGCTTAAAGTACAAATTGAAGATCCGGGCGATACTAACTTCCTTGAATTAGAGATAGCAGATAAGCAATCATTTAAAGATGTGAACGATTGGATTTTTGACAAAATGGTTGTTCTTGAAGTAGGTGATTCTACAACGTTAAAAGTGGGTCAGATTGTTAACTTACGTAAGTTAAGGGATGAGAACTCAGTATTAAAGCGTAAAGATTTAAACTTAGTTCAATTCCGTACTGCACATCCAGCAACTTCTAGCCCAATATTAATGGGTATAACCCGTGCTTCATTAGGAACTCGTAGCTTTATTTCTGCTGCATCGTTCCAAGAAACAACTAAGGTGTTAAACGAAGCTGCAATTTCAGGCAAGGTAGATGAATTATCAGGATTAAAAGAAAACGTAATTGTTGGACATTTAATACCAGCCGGAACAGGTATTCGTGCTTATGAAAAAATGATTGTTGGTTCTCAAGAAGAATACGACAAGTTAATGGCTTCAAAAGCTGAAAGCCAAATGGCGTAACGCATATTTAATTCAAAAAAGGGCTACAATTTTGGAGGCCACTGAAAAAGTACTTTAGGAATTTAAAGACTTTCTTTAAGTAAAACAAAGGCTCTGAGAATCGCCTGTATGGAAGTGGTGATGCACCGCGACCCGAATACTTTAAAGAAAAAGAGGTTGTTTTCAACTCGAAAACAACCTCTTTTCATAAACAGCCACTTTTTCAGTGGCCTC